>NZ_CP133597.1:1529556-1859113 GCF_031200575.1 Ferroplasma sp.
CGTGGTAAATTTTAACATCCCCGTTGTCAATAATGTACCCCATGGAAGCGCCTGCATAAAGCCCATTGTAGCTGGATGAGTGTATTGCAGGGACCGCACTTATTTTAAGGTTCTGGAATTCTACTGTTCCTCCAGGATTTATATCAATTGTCTGTGCATTTTCCTTTTTGAGGATTTCTGAAAGCTCAAATGAACATAAAATGGGAATATTGTTTTTCCTGGAAATTGCTACTGCGTCTCCAGCATGGTCAAAATGCCCATGCGTAACAGCTATAATATCAGGATTCATGTCCTCAGCTTTCTCCTTGGCAAGTGGATTCCCGCTAAAGAATGGATCGACAAGCACTTCCGTACTGCCTTTTATGCTGAATCCTGCATGGCCGTGCCATATAATTTCTGTTGTCATATATATTTTATTGCTAAATGGTATAAAATTTTTTCATTTATTTTTATATGCTTCAGCAAGGGCAGAGTAAAATTGCCCCACAACATTATTCCAGTCGTATGTTTTTTCTATATAATCATGCATCTTAACTTTATTGCTGAAAATTCCGGTATATTTTATCTTTTCCCTGATATCCTTCAGGGCATTTAATATCCCGGCTTCGGTAGCATCAATATATTCCAGGAATCCCATCTTTTCTGCATCGTCGAACCTCGGCTTCAACTCCCGGGATGTTATTACGTAAAGTCCTGATGAGAGTGCCTCGAGAACAACATTTCCAAAATTTTCAAGGGTGGAAGGAAAAATTAAAGCATCTGAACTTCTATAAATTTCCTGAAGTTCTGAATCAGGTATATTTTTTCTGTGCCTTACATTTTCAGGAATATCCTGTAATATATTTTCAAGGATGCCTGAACCAACAACAGTAAGATCAATATCCAGATTATGGTTTTTAAATACATTAAGTACCTTGTCTATGCCCTTTGACTTTTCCAGCCTGCCCACATACAGTAATTTCGGCCTCCCAGGCTGCCTCTCCCCGGGTGTAAATCCAGAGGAGTTTACGCCATTTGGAACACAGAATATATTTTTCATTGGAATTAATTTGCTGTTATAACAGTTTATCAGATGCACGGCATTTATTTTCCTGAATATCAATTTATTTCGCACCATGGATGTCACAGCAGAATTAACAATGCCCACGCCGGTGTAGTTGGATGGAATATTTCCGTGCTCACTCCACACAATAAATTTGCCATGCCGAAATAAATAATAATAGTCATTGTTTGTTAGGTATATAATATCAGATATTTTTTCTATATGCTTTACGGTCTTTAAATTAATAAGCCTGTCAAATGAAAGTATTACCGGGGCAAACATGCGTATGATAAAATTGGGTATTCCTGAGGTCCTTATTATTAATTTTGAATATATTGATTTTATTGAATATATGTTTTCTTCCTGCATTCCTGTACCCTGAAGAATGAATTTTTGGAATCCATCTGCCTTGTATCTGTAGTAATGTGAAATTGTTTTTTCAATGCCACCGTTAAACTCAATGCTGGCCGGTATAACGAAGGTTATTACAATCATCAGGATGTTATGCCACAGTATATATAAAAATTATCCATGATAGGATGGTTAGATTATTTAGAATATTCTGAGTGAACATAAATCCTGTTAATAAGACACTAATAAAATAACAGTGAGAATTATGCCTTCTGCACCCGGGATGTGATAGAGAAAATACCGAAGATAAATCATGCTTTATGAATTTATAGGCACAGATAGTTATTTAAAACATCTAATAATATTCTGTCATGAAATTAAGCGAGGCTACCTCGGATGAGTTTCTCAAGGTAACTGAAAACAATGATTTTACACTTTATAAACATCAGGAAGAGGCAGTGGAAAAAATAAGGAAAAACAGGAATGTGATAGTATCAGTGCCAACAGCCTCCGGTAAAACACTTATAGGGTATATTTCCATTTATGATACATATTTAAGGGGAAAGAAATCAATGTACATAGTTCCATTGAGATCACTGGCCATGGAAAAATTTTCTGAGCTGTCAACTCTCAGAAATCTCGGACTAAAAGTAACAATGTCCATTGGAGATTATGATATTCCCCCATCCTTTGTTAGAAATTATGATGTTATTATTGCAACCTCAGAAAGGGCAGATTCCATGCTTCACAGAGATCCCGATATTCTAAATTATTTCGGGCTAATCATAGTGGATGAAATTCATATGATATCTGATCAGAGCAGGGGCCCAAGGCTGGAAACAGTGATATCAACGGTTCTTTACCTTAATCCTGACATCCTGATCCTGGGGCTCTCAGCAACCGTTTCCAATATAGAGGAGCTTGCGGAGTGGATGAATGCTGATACGGTTATATCAAATTTTAGGGCTGTACCACTGGAAACCGGGATATTATTCAAGCATAACCTCATTCAGGGGAGCGATAAAAAATACATTGGAAATGAGGATGAGATCTATCTCATAAGTGAAAGCATTGAATCTGGAGGACAGGCCCTGGTATTCAGGAACTCGAGAAGAAACGCAGAAAAATATGCAATGTCAATGGCGGCTAAATTCGACTTTAAGAATGATGTTGCTGACATGAATGTGCCTGCTGATGTATTTAACGAGGTACAGAGCAATATGATATCGCATGGTGTTATGTTTCATCATGCAGGTCTGTCAAACGATCAGCGTGCTGAGATAGAGAGGCTTTTTAGGGAAGGGTACATAAGGGTTCTAGCCGCAACACCTACACTGGCAGCAGGGGTCAATCTACCGGCAAGGACAGTTATAATAAGGGATATAACAAGGTATGCAGATGGATACAGCAAACCTATATCTGGGATAGAAATTCAGCAGATGATAGGCAGGGCAGGAAGGCCGAAATATGATAAAAAGGGTTATGGATATATATACGTGGCTTCTCCTTCCATGCTCAAGGTGGCCGAAGGCTATTTAAGTGGAAAGCTTGAGCCCGTAATTTCGAAGATGGATTCTAACAGCCTTATTAGATTTAATATCCTGGCCCTCATAGCATCAGGGGTGGGAAATGACTTTGAAGGCATTAATGCCTTCTATGGAAAAACACTGCTGGCAATCCAGAAAGATATTGAAGATATGGATCTGGCATTTGAAAGCGCCATATACTTTCTGAAGGAAAACGAATTCGTACAGGAGGAAAATGGAAAATATTCAGCAACAAAGTTCGGAAGGCTTACATCGGATCTGTACATTGACCCGGTTACAGCACTTATACTGAAGCAGGCACTGGAATTTGAATATTCTGAGGAACTTTATCTTTACTTTATTTCAAAAACACCGGACATACTTACATTTAATTTCAGGGATAGCGATTATGTTTACATTGAAGAGTTTCTTGACCGGCACAATATAAGTGATTTCAGCGATGAATCAATGAAGGCCGCAAAAACTGCCATAATACTAAATGAATGGATTAATGAGGTGCCTGTAGGTACCATAGCCGAAACTTTTGGAATAGGCCCCGGGGATATCCAGGCAAGGGCGTCATCTGCGGACTGGATTTCATATTCACTTTACAGGATTTCCAGAATGTTTGCCCCCGAACATGAAAATAAGTTAATGCACCTGAACATAAGAATCAAGGAGGGCATAAAGGAGGATATAATACGTATTATAGAGATACCTCAGGTAGGCAGGGTAAGGGCCAGGAGGCTGTATAATAATGGCTTCAATTCTCTTGAAGCCATTGCCGGGGCAAGGGTAGAGGACATATCAAAAATCTTTGGTTTCTCTGTAAAACTCGCCAGCGATATCATAGAGAATGCAAAAAAAATCAATAATAGGTATTATTAAGCTAGAAAATAAACCTGTGATAGGGATCTATAAAATAGAAAATACCGGTTAGTGAGCCTTGAAATCAGAATTAATAGATTTCCTTTAATATAATGGTAAAGCATTGTTAAATGGCGATCTTAATAAAAGAAAGTGTAATAAAAGAGGCAATGTTATGAATTTAAATGTAATGAGGCATGATCAAAATACCCCTATCCGGGAGCTTTAGGAAGATAATAAATTTAAAGGCTGGATCATATGTTTAAAGAAGATTATAATTGTGAAGGCAGTGAACATGTTACATGTAAAAATTGAAAAGAAATGCGGTCAGGAAACCATAAATAAATTGAAAAGCCTGAGACTACTGGATAATAATTATAAAATATCCAGTGATGATACCTATATTTATATACCGGTTACAGGAAAACCGGATGGCTACAAGACAGTGGAAAGGGAAGCCCTGAAATCTTCCAGGATAGAACCTGAAAGGGTATCTTTTTCCTACGACATCATAGGAAGCATAGCGATAATAAAGGGGAAGAGCGTTGAGGAATCCATGTATCTTGCCAGATTCCTGACTGAGCGAAAAAACATCAAAACGGTATACCTTGATAGCGGCATTGAGGGGGAATTCAGGACAAGAAATCTGACACTATTATCCGGTGACCCTGTATATAGAACAATTTATCATGAAAATGGCATAAGAATGAACGTTGATGTTGGCAGGGCATATTTTTCACCTAGGCTTGCCAGCGAGCGTCTACGTATAGCAAAGGAGGTAAGGGATGGTGAAAATATAATAGATATGTTCGCAGGCATAGGCCCTTTTTCCATTCTAATAGCCAAAAATAAGCTGTGCAATATTATTGCTATTGACAAAAATCCTGCTGCCATAGAACTTCTCGATAAAAATATAGGTTTAAACAGGATGAGAGGACATATTACAGCCATTGCCGGGGATTCTGGAATTCTGGTATCAGGATATTCAGGATTTGACAGGATTATAATGAACCTGCCACATGATTCCATAAAATTTCTGCCTATAGCCATAGATGCTATTGTATCAGGAGGATTGATAAATTATTATGAGATATGTGATCTGGATACCCTGGAATCGAGAATGGAGGAATTCAGAGACCTTGGGCTAGAAATAGTTTATAAGAGGATAGTTCATGGGTTTTCTAAATACCTGAATATGTATTCCATAGAGCTTAAGAAGCGTTGAATTCAGGTTTAATCTCTGGATGCTCTTGCATGAATTTTATTTATTTTCCAGAATTGAGAATATTTATACATGGCTGCTGTTTATGGAATATTATAGGGGAAAACTACAGCTATTTGTCCCAAAATAATTTATCTGCTTAATGGGGTATATTATTGACTCTCAGAATTTCCATCTACGATAAATCTTAACTTTATAGATTGATTTATTAATAAATAATGTATATACATTATGTATAATGAGCATTGCCAATAAAATCGGTAACATAGCCTCCGGGGTATACGAACAGGCGTTGATGGAGGAAATCCGTAAAAGCAAAGTTCCCCACCATCTGGGAATTATAACTGATGGAAACAGAAGATATGCCAGGCAGATAGGCATCTCACCAAATGAGGGGCATGTCAGGGGAAAGGATAAACTCGAGGAGGTACTGGACTGGGCAATGGAAGTTGGAATTAAAATTGTAACAGTATATGGATTTTCCACAGAAAATTTCAAGAGGGAAACCGACGAGGTCAGGTTTTTATTTAATTTAATAAACGATTCATTGCGTGACCTTCTTCACGATGACAGAATATATAAAAATGAGATAAAGGTCAAGGTCATAGGAGATTTCAGGGGGTTACCGGAGTATCTCATAAATACCATAAATGAGGTGGAGAAATCCACAGAAAATTTCAAAAAGTTCAGGTTCAACCTTGCTATTGGTTATGGTGGCAGGCAGGAAATAATAAGTGCTGTTAAAAACATAGCATCGGATGTGGTGAATGGGATAGTAAAACTGGATGATATTAATGAAGATCTTTTCAGGAACTATCTCTATGATAATACGCTTACTGACCCTGATCTCATACTGAGAACCAGCGGGGAGGAAAGAATTTCAAATTTTCTTTTATGGCAATCTGCATACTCAGAACTCTATTTTTCCGATGTTAACTGGCCTGAGCTTAAAAAGCTGGACTTTTTGAGGGCTATTTATTCATACCAGTCCAGGAAGAGGAGGTACGGGAAATAATGTTTGTGGCAATAGATGATACTGACAGCCAGGACAGGATGTGTACTACATATCTCATATACAGGATAATTGCTGATGGCCGTTATGATATCATTGATGAGCCACAGCTTGTGAGGCTAAACCCTAATATAGGCTATAAAACTAGAGGAAACGGTGCATTGAATATTTGCCTTGGAAAGGGCAGTGGCAAAACAAACATCATAGGAAAAATATCAGGCAAATATGTTTATTCATACTCCAGAATAGAGGAGGAGCCGGATGTGAACCAATTGATGGATTATGTTTCCTCCATAGTGGATGAATTTTATGTTAGGGACGATGATAAAACAAACCCCGGCATAGTCATATCAAGAACCAAATTTAATGAAGAACTGTATTCCACTGCACTGCAGGAGGATATAAATATAGAGTTCATCGAGAATTACCTCAGGGGAAGGGCTGTGTATAAAAAATTCAAGACCGGCCACGGCATAATAGGGTCAGCAGCGTCACTGGCATGGAAAGGGCAGCGTTATACATATGAATTGCTGGATTACAGATATCCACATTATACCGGACTAACACATGAAGAAAAGATGGAAATTAGTAAAATTCCTGAAAAATATGCATCAACATTCAACAACATAGATACTGTTAACGGTTATCCGGCAATATTCCCAAAGCCAAAAACCCCTGTTGTTATGGGAATTAGAGGAATTGTAAAAAATGACCTTATAAACATTTATGAGGAAATACAAAATTTCCATAAAATCCAGGATGATGGGTATATAATATACAGGACAAACCAGGGAACAGACGATCATATAATAAACAACCCGGATTACATCTCTGATATGGGTTCCTATGCTGTTACCGGGGTAATATCAGGAAATCCCTATACCATTGAAGGCGGGCATTCATTTGTAAGCCTCAATTATAAAAATAGGGAGATTAAACTTGCAGCCTTTGAACCCACAAAGGAGTTCAGGAAAATTTTACTATCGCTGGTGCCCGGTGACATAGTAACGGCATACGGTTCATACATGGCCGGCACGCTAAAATTAGAAAAAATCAGGATAAGGAAGATAGCCACGCTCTATTCGCGTGAGAATCCTCTTTGCCCGGTATGCAATGTCAGGACAAAATCAAAGGGGAAGGCAGACTTCAGGTGCCCTTCCTGCCACAGAAGGTATAAAACCCCTGTTTACAGGGAAATAAATCGCAATGTAAGTGAGGGATTCTACGAGGTTCCGGTTATAGCCAGAAGGCATCTGGCAATGCCTGTAAAACTGAACAACTATTTTTATGGTTCCGGAATACACGATGGGGTTATGTGAATTGATCTGCATAACTGGAATACCAGGGACCGGGAAAACGTCCTTCTGCAGGATGCTAAATCTTAATGGAATAAAATGCACCGGACTAAATGAAATAGCTGAAAGATCTGGTTTGATATCTAAGGGTGTTGTTGATGTTGACCGCCTGGCTACTGTACACATAGAGTCAGATGTAGTGGAATCACACTATTCCCATTTTATGAACTGCAGCCATGTAATAATCCTTGTTGAGGACGAAGATGTGCTGCGCAGAAGGATGGAACTGAGAGGATACAGTACGGAGAAAATAAATGAAAACCTGGATGCGCAGCGTGCCCAGACCATATATTATGAGGCATTGGACAGGCTCCCAGCGGGGCATATATTTATTATCGAGGAAAAATCCAGAGACTTAGAATCGGTATTCTGTGATATTACCTCCATACTATCAAAGATAAATAATGCATAATGGCATTTACTGCATGAAATTTGTTCTCTCCTCTGAATTTCAATTTGTCTCATGTTGCTGTTAATACTAAATGCTGCATAATAAGATTAATTAATGCAAAAGCTTTTATGATTATATGTACAGATGTGAGGAAATCAAGAGCATCAATATACGTTATATGGATGATACAGATAGGGAGTTAACGCCTGACGAGGTCAGTGACGTATGCAAAAAGGCCAATGAAAATAACGATTCTATAGAGAGATTCTTAATGAAGAACGAGCAGAAACCTGTAAGGTATGTACAGATCAACCTTGGGAAATATAAAACCCTCATGAACAAAGAGGGTACAGTTCTCAAACCCATGCCGCCATATTAGGTTATTTATCGTTTCCAAAATATTTTCAGAACTTCCCGGGCATTTAAAACCTGTGAAATAATTTAAATACAAACTGGCATTTTACCTCTAATGGCATATGTTATAAGCACCATTAATCTAAAGGGCGGGGTTGGCAAAACGCAGACCACAATTGCCATATCTGAATTCCTGGCATCCAGCTTTGGCAAGAGAGTACTTATTATTGATCTTGATCCACAGACAAATGCCACAGTTTCACTAATGGATGAGACCCGCTGGCTTAACATGGATAAAAAGGGAAACACCATATTTCAGCTTTTCAGTGATAAGGTTTATGGCACTGAGGTATTCGACATTAATTCATCCATTGTCAAAAATGTATCCAATATAGATTCAGGGATTCAGAACCTGGATCTGCTTCCCTCCAGCCTGAGGCTCATAGATATACAGGATAAACTTCCGCTGGTATCAAATTCGGGATATTTTGTAAAGACCCCTATTACAATTTTGAAGGATTCACTGGGAAGCATACTGGAAAATTATGACTATGTTATGATAGACTGCCCTCCCAATCTGGGGCTAATTACCCTTGCAGGCATATACATCTCTGATTATTATATAATACCTACAGTGCCAGATATACTTTCGACGTACGGGATACCGCAGATTCTAACCAGAATAAACTCATTCAAAAAGGATACGGGCATTCCAATAAAGCCTCTTGGAATTGTTATATCCATGTACAGGTCCAACAACAGGCTTCATGATTCAATAATTGATTCCCTGAAATACAGGGAAAGGAAGGGTGACTACCCGAGAATTTTTGAACCATATATACCTCTTAGCGTGAGGGTTTCAGAGGCAGCGGAATTCCAGACAGGTGCTGCAACTCTTGGGCAGAAATACGGATATGAACTTGCAGATAGATACACAAAACTTGTCAGGGAGATTATAAAATATGTTGAATAAGTCTAAATCCAGAGAACTGCCTGAAATCCTTAGATACCTTGCCGACAGAATTGAGCGCAATCCGGAGCTAATGGAAAATATACACATAGATGTAAGGATAAAAGAAAAAAAGGAAGCACCTGATAAAATAAAGATAACAGGATACAGGGATGACGCTGATCTTTTGAGGATGCTTAAAAGACAGAATATAGAGAATCTAAGGGGTTTTATAAGGGATAACCGCCTTGGCAGGGAAAGCAATATAGCAGGATTAAAAACAAGGGCAGAGCTATTGGCATATATAGAGAAAAGATTAAATGAAAGGCACCACAGGGGTGATTCTTTTACAGAAAAAAATGAATAAAACCACCGATGGAACTGTGAAAATAATTTTTATAATGTGAACTCCAGGAAAAAATAGAAATTATTATATTCTTTACTTGAATAAATAAAGGCATGTTTGAATCCTCAAGATCATATTTTTTGAAGACGGACCATATTATTGTGCCTATGTTTAGGGGAACAAACTCCAGAAAGGCACTTAAGATATCATATGACATGGCTAAATTTTTCCATTCTGAAATTACTGCCATAACAATAAGGGAAAAAAAGGCGAATGTGGATGCCTATGGACGGTTGAACCTGGTTACTGCTGCCTACAATGATGGAAAAAAGGCCGGCATAAAGGTTGTTCCAAAAATACAGACTTTCGAGGATGCAAAGAAGGGTATTATAGCTGAGACTTCCGGCCATTACTATGACCTTTTATTCCTGTCAACCAGGAAACGATCCCTGCTTTCAAGTTCTGTGTTCGGGAATATAGGAGATTATATATTGAAGAATTCCACCTTGCCAACAGCAATACTGAGCTCGGGGGATATGGAAAGAGGTTATAATAACATACTTATCCCCCTGGCAGAATCCATAAATACAAGGGCTGCTGTATTCCTTGCAATGCAGATAGGCAGAATCTACGGTTCAGGCATTACAATCTATGACCTGAGGAAATACGACAGGGCCCCCACGCACAGATTCAAAATGCTCATGGACAATCCAGGAATGCTATCTGAGGATAAACTGGATATTACAATTATAAAGGCTGGTGATAACAGGGGAATTAAGGAGGAACTGGGCAGCTACATAGAAGCAGAGCGCCCGGATTGTGTATTTGTGGGCACGAGAAAATCACAGAACTACCGCATGACATCTGACATAAAGCTTCTTATAAAGGACCCGGACATTGATACAATTCTTGTGAAGAAATAGGCGAATAAAGATTTTATAAGTTATGGCAATTAATTAAAATGGAATACGAGCTGGAAAGAAATACTGTTTTAAATGCCTGCAGGGAAATGGTCAGAAGCAATTTAACTGTTGGCTCCTGGGGGAATATAAGCCTGAGATGTGATGATGGTAATATGGTTATTACGCCCAGCGGCACAAATTATGAGAAGAGCAGGCCTGAGGATATGGTTGTAACAGATATGTCCGGAAATATAGTAAGTGGCAGAATGAGCCCATCCAGTGAAAGGTTGATGCATTATGCCATATATAAAAATAGGCCAGATGTTATGGCCATTGTACATACACATTCAATATACTCATCTGTTCTTTCCGTAATAGATCATAGAATACCCCCTGTTACAGAGGATACTGCCATGATCCTGGGGGACGGTGTTGAGGTATCGGAATATGCAATTACTGGATCCCAGGAGCTTGCAGACAACGTTGTAAGAGGCCTTGGCACAAATAATGCGACTATAATGAAAAATCATGGGGCAGTGGCAGTAGGAAGCGATATGGATAGGGCTGTAACAGCCGCCCAGGTACTGGAAAAATCATCCCACATATTCATTATGGCAAAAATGTCAGGAACGGTAAATGTCCTGCCAGACCAGGATGTAAAAAAATTAAGGGGCATGTCTGAGGCCTATCTTAACCAGTGGAAAAACTGGAAATAATTTTTAAACTGTGGGTAGAAAACCATTTCATCTATTATGCAAGCTGCTTTGCCATATATGGGCCCAGCCTTTCATATCCATACTTTCTGAAATAATTCCTTACTCCTATTCCGCTTATAACAATAATTCTCTTTTTGTCATATTCTTCCAGTGAGATCCGTTCTGCCTCATCCAAGAGCTTTTTCCCAAATCCGTGGTGCTGCCAGTTTTCTGATGATTCTTCCCCTATTGGAACAATATTCCCCATTACCTTTATTTCCCGTATAACAGAGGAATTCAGTATTTCCTTTCTGTGCGCCAGATCAGATGGCATCCTTAGCCTCAGGTAGCCGATAATATCACGCTTTGAATTTTCGAAGGAAAGGAATATCTCATCGCCATTGGAGGCCCTGTAATTCCTTCTAACCAGTTCATAATCGCTTCCGAAAGAATCCCTGGCAATCCCAACTTCCCTGCTCCTGATTTCCATGGTTTTTATCCCCATCTCCTTCAGGCGGTTGTCAACCAGGTTATGCAGGTCGCTCCTCTTTACACCTGCCTCTATAAAGTTAACCGGTATATCTCTCTGCATCCTCATAACCCGGATCCACGGTGGCATATTTTTCATAAAATATGTTGCCATCCGGTCAACCTTTTCTGTATCGAAGGGCACAAATTTTCCCTCCTTCCAGTACATATAGAGAGCGGTATTTTTAACAACAAGGGTAGGATATATTTTAAGCATGTCCGGTTTGAATCTTTCGTCATTTATAACCATATCAAAACTTTTTATATCTTCCTTGTACGAGGAGCCGTACATGCCAGGCATTAAATGATATAAGATTTTGAATCCTGCATCTTTTGCCAGCTGGGTGGATCTGACTATTTCCGGAATGCCGTGCCCCCTTCTGTTCAGCCTGAGGACAGCGTCATTAAGAACCTGCACACCAAGCTCCACCTTTGTTGTTCCATATGATAGGGCCTCGTCTATTTCCCTCTCATTAAACCAGTCAGGCTTGGTTTCAATAGTCATGCCTATACATCTACGTTCAGAAAACTCATTTTCCATTATTGATTCTTCAAGGCTGCCAGATACCTTCTTATTCATGCCATCTATGCATCCCTTGACAAAGGTTTCCTGATACTCCCTGCTTCTGGCTGTGAAAGTTCCGCCCATAACAATCAGATCAACCTTGCTTGTATCATGGCCTATGGTTTCAAGTTGCTTTAATCTGTTGAACGTTATATTATAAGAATCGTAATAGTTATTTTTACCCCTGAGAGCTGAGGGTTCATAGCCTGTATAGGACTGGGGAGAATTTGAATCAACACCTCCCGGGCAGAATATGCATTTCCCATGGGGGCATGCCTCAGGTGATGTCATGGCTGCTACAACCGCAACCCCTGACACAGTTCTGGTGGGTTTTTTGCGCAAGAGCTGAACATACTTTCTGTTGTCCCCATAATTTAGAATTTCCACATCACTGGGAACAACGTCCAGATTAAATTTTTTTGATAATAACAACTTCTCTTTCTGAAGCTGATCCTTATTCTTAATTGTGCCATTAACTATTTCAGAGGTAATTTCCTCATAAAAATCCATGTAAAAGATAATTGCTTATAATTATAAATTTTTATTCATTCCGTTTTCATCGTCATTTTTATGCTGCTCTATGTATTTTCTGCGCCCTATGGACCTTATTACAAATGAGAATACTATTACCAGTATCAGTATGAGGAAGTCGTAATCTGCAGGTATTCCCAGATAGCTGGAAAAAAGTATGAGAACTATGGCTATAAGGAACACAACATTGGATAGAATGGCGTATATACGGGGCATCCTATACATGTTTCTTCTCTGTGCTGCAGATGTTCCCTGTGCACTGGGATTCCCGTATGCAGTTCTTATATATGGTGACATAACGCTCATATATACCACAACCGGAACCTCATCGTTCATAAAATCATATATGCCTGTAAGTGACCCCGACCCGAATGTTAGTGTTCCCACCTTAGAATCATCTGATTTGATATCCATCTTCCTTGAATCCCCATCCTGGTAGGGCCTGCTGAGAGAATAATTTCTTCCATTATAGTTCATTGAAAGATTTCGTGAAATTGTTCCCATTTCCATGGACCCCTGACTGATTTTGTAACCGCCAGGTGCCTTGTCTATGTAAACATTCTGAAGACCGGAAGTACTTGTAATTTCTATGGATTTGGCACCTAAATTGGATGAATTCGCCTTTACTTCGTAAACCTCCGTATCATCCTGGTATATCTTACCGTCCTTATATGTATATTCCACAGTTTAACATTGAAATTTAATATATTATACTTTCTATTATTATTTAAATACATAGAATATAAATTTGTGTGAAATAGGATTCCTGGGAATTAAAGCAAGAATTGATTATAAAAACTAATAGCATGGGATTTAGAAGGAATACAAATATTCACTCTTTCTTCAATGCCTTCTTATCTATTTTTCCCACCTGGGTAAGTGGAAGGCTATCCCTGAATTCTATTATTTTTGGTATTTTGTAAATAGATAGCTTCTGTTTACAATATTCTTTTAACTCATCCTCTGTAAGTGTTTTATCTGAGGGAACAATAAAGGCTTTTACGGTTTCTCCCCTGTGAGGGTCTGGAACACCTATAACGGCACACTCTGAGATTTTAGGATTTTGATAAAGAACCTCCTCTATTTCACGTGGATATATATTGTAACCTCCTGCAATAATTAAATCCTTCTTTCTGTCCACTATATAAAAATAGCCATCACGATCCATTCTCGCAATATCACCAGTGTGTAGCCACCCGTTCTCTAAAACTTTTTTATTTTCCTCAGGTCTGTTCCAGTAACCCATCATTACCTGCGGCCCCTTAATAAGCAATTCACCCTCCATCCCGGGCTCGAGCTCTGTTTCCCCGTCATTTATATCTACTATTTTTTCATAGGTGCCAGGAAGTGGGAGCCCTATAGATCCCGGCCTTCTTTTATCCTTCCATTCCGGCAGCAGGGGAGATATATTTGTTACAGGGGAGCATTCACTTAAACCATAGCCCTCTACCAGTGTTCCACCTGTAATATCCTCAAATTTTTTTTGCAACTCCTGTGGAAGTGGCATGGCACCTGATATGCACAGTTTTATATTATCTATGCCGTATTTTTTTACATCTGGATGGTTAATAATGCTGTGGTACATTGTTGGAATCCCGGGGAATGCAGTGGGTTTCTTTTTATGAATGGCATTCAGTATCATTTTCTGGTTTCTGGGATCCGGTATAATTATGAGCCTGGAACCCTGTAGCAGAGGTGTTAGCATCGCCGTCATCATACCATAAACATGAAAATAGGGTATTGAAGCAAGATATGATATTTCATGCTTAAAATCTTCGGGAAACCATTCTATTAACTGGTTTGCATTTGCAATCAGGTTTCTATGCGTTAAAGTAGCAGCCTTTGGGACGCCCGTTGTTCCCCCTGTGTACTGCAGGAGTGCTGCATCAGTGTATGGATCTATTTTTGCATCTTCAATTTGTGTTTTGACACTTTCGTGCTTATATCTGATAATTCCCGGTTCCGCTGGCAGATGCGCCCTGCTATTCCTGTCCATTAGCCTGAAAAAGAAGGATTTCACAGGTGGCAGATAATCATCAACGCCAACAACAATTATGGTATTAAGCAGTTTTTTTCTTAATGGCAGAACCTTTTCAAGAGAGGCTGCCATTAACACAATACTTTTTGACCCTGAGTCCCTAAGCTCATATTCTATTTCAGAGGTTGTATACAACGGGTTCATCTGAACCACTGTAATTCCAAGCTTCATTGCAGCCATGAAAAAAATAATGTACTGCGGTAAATTGGGCAGCATTATTGTTAAACGGTCTTTATGCTTTATCCCCAGGCTGTTAAGAAATGTGGATGCTTCCTCTACTTCCTTCTTAAGTTCACTGTAGGTTATTTCCTTCCCCATAAAGTCAATCGATACATTCCTGCTATACCTTTCAGCAGACCTGGAAAACGCCTGGTATATGCCTGTTTCAGGGATTTCTATGTGCCTGCTTATGCCAGGTGGATATGATTTTATAAGTATTTCATCAAGACTGTTTGCATTTTTTAAGGATTCCGTATTATCATCTCCATAAATTTAATGAGTTTAATTCCAGTTTAACAAACATGGATAATAAACTTAATAAGTTTCCTGTGAGCACGAAATTTAAGCGTCCGGAAACATCTAATTAATAAAGTGTATAATTACGATATATTACCATTTTAGGCCGGTGATTTTCTCATACATATGGATATAAAGGTCAGAGACTGTTTTTACCATATTCTCCGGCAGCGGTTCTATGTCCGGTTCTTTTTCATGCTTTTCCCTGGCATCCATTAGTTTTTTATGATACCCGGATTCACGGTAATACTGCCTTACCATTTCCTTACTCAATTCATTTATCTGCCCGTTATCATAGTCATTTTTATCCCAGAACCTGTCCTCATCCAGTGTTCCAAATGTATCAATAATTACAGGGTTTCTTCCTGTTCCAAGGGCAAATTCCTTCTTCCCATCGGCATGCACAAGCCCTCTGGATTCCACGGAACTATTTATTCTTCTATCTATTTTAAAAATTATTTCCCTTATTTCATAAAGTTCACTGAGCTTCAGCCCGGATATCTCCAGTGCCTCACTGATATTAAGATACCTGTCAAATTTTTCAAATTTCGTGGAAACCTCAAAGAATGGGTCAGGAAGCCTATCCCCGTATACGGGCATATTCTTAAATCCTAAGGAATGGTAATCAATTTCGCCTGACTTGATTCTATCAAATAGGGACCCGGCAAGATAATAACGTGTGATAAATTCCAGTGGAACCATGAAATTGGACAAAAATGAGTATCCATGATCCAGCTGCCTGTATTTTTTCACCCTCATTTCCGAGTCAGATATAAGGCCTACCAGATCTGTGTCGACCCCGATTGATGATGCAACATTGTACCAGTAGCTTGAGGTCCTGCAGAGTGATTCCCCCTTGTGTGGTATGGCTGATGGAATAATTTTATCAAATACAGAAATTCTGTCAGAGAATTTGAATATAAGTGTTTCTCCATCATCATAAACATCCTTAACCTTGCCTTTTCTTAGGAGCTCCATGCCTGTAAATAGTTAATACGGATATAATTTTATCCTATGAACTGAAACATGGGATGCTCATAGAATTTTTCACGATATATTTTCATCTGGAATTCCTGGCAACCGATCTGTTCTCCTTCCCCCTGAAGAGTGATAATAATATTGCTACAAATATGATAATGAAGGACATTATTAGGGCGGATCGGATACCTGTCATAAACTTAGCAGCCAGCGACCCAATTATATTATGGAGCCCCAGGAATACTTCGAATGCCACGTACCGGGGTACTGTAATGGATGCTATGGTAATGGCGAGAACATAGCTTATGAGCGTACCGATATTTGCAAATGTACGCAGAAGGCCAGATGATAATCCATAATAGCCAGGAGGTGCATTAGCCATTACAGCACTGTTATTAGCAGGATAAAAGAGCGATGAGCCGCTGCCACCTAGAATTGATGCGATTATTACAAAATACAGGGGCGTCGTAACGGAAAATGTAATGTAAACCAGTATGCCGGCAAGCATAAGGAATAATCCTGATGTGGCAGGAATCCTGGCCCCTATTTTATCTGTTAGCCTGCCGGCAAAAGGTGCAATGCAGGCTCCGATAACATAACCCGGCACCAGCAGCAGGGAAGCATCCAGCGGGCTCAAACCACGTATCCCCTGCAGATACATTATTATTATAAAAATAACGGATAAATAACCCATACTCTCAAAAAATGAGGCAAAAAGTGAAAAGTTGAATACCCGGTTTGTAAAAACTTTCATGTTTATTATGGGGTTTTTTACCCTTTTTTCCACGGAGATAAATACTCCGAGTATGATGAGGCCAGTTATTATCAGTGATATATTGAAAGTATCAACCCCAACGCCGGTGATGTTTGCGGCACCATATGTTGTAAGCGTTAGGGCTGCCAGAAGTGAAATTAACCCCGGAATATCAAAATATGTTTTTGTTGTTTTTCCACCTGTTATGTTTTTGATTCCAAGTATGGTTGCAGCAATCCCTATTGGAATATTTATATAAAATATATACTCCCATCCAATGAAAGTTGTAATTATTCCCCCAACAAGTATTCCTAAAGTTGCACCTGTTGTATATCCAATAGATGTATAACCGTATGCCCTGCCCCTCTCATTTGGGGGATAAAGGTCCGCTATCAGGGCCCCACTATTTGCCTGCATCAGGGCTCCCCCGAAGGCCTGTAATGCCCTGAATCCTATGAGTTCATAAATATTGAATGATGTTCCAGCAAGCGCAGAACCCACAGTAAAAACCACAAACCCGGAATTATATATTTTTGATCTGCCGAATGAATCGCCGAATCTTCCAAGCTGGGTAGTCATAACTGCTATTATCAGCAGATAAATAATAATAACCCAGATGGTTGTATCCAGATTTGAGTGCAAATCCAGTGTTATATCCGGCAGGGCAAGTATTACTGCGGTAGTGTCAATACCGGTCATCATTAGTCCCAGAACTATAACAAACAACCCAACATTTCGGCTCATTTATTAACCATTGTATGCTTATATTTAATAATTATTTAGTCCTGAAGTTTTTCATGGCAATTTGAAGTATATATTATCTAAAATATTATTTATGAAGGTAAAATATCGTGATATGTTGCTTTATTTTGTGAGGCATGGTGAGACCTATAATAATGTTGAGGCAGTATTTCCACTGGATGATACAGAACTTACGGAAAATGGTAAAAGGGAAGCCATCCAGACCGGAAAATACTTGAAAGACATAGAATTTGATTCAGTTTTCAGCAGCCCTATATCCAGGGTGCAGAATACTCTTAAAATAATGGGTTTCGAAGAGTATACAACCACTGCACTGCTGCGGGATGTTGGTACAGGGGACCTTACAGGTAAAAAGATGGCCGATGTAACAGCGATAGACCCTGAATGGTACGCAACATTTCAGGATGGGGTTGAAAACAGGTACCACGTGGAGAAATTCTCCAGCGTGAAGAGAAGGATGCAGGAATTTACATCATCAATATCGGATCGTGATTACCGGAGAGTTTTAATTGGTACCCATCTGGAACCAATAAGGGCCATGTTTTCAATAGCGACCACCACTGAGGGTATGCCACTGACTAAACTGGAAATAGGAAACTGCTCAATATCTGTCTTTTCACTTCATGGTAACACCGTGGAGCTAAAAGGTTTTAACTGGTACCCTCTTGAAAGATATAGAGATTCAAAAAATAAATCATTTAATTAACTGCATTTTTGTGTAGATATCTACATATTTAGTGTAATCGTCTGGAAACACAGTTACAGTTGTGGCATATTTGCCCGATGACCTCAAAGCCCCGGCATAATTAGCACCCGATGAAGGGCCGACAAAATAAATTATATTTTTCCTGGATCTCCCTGACACCCCTGTATGCATCATCCTGTGATACTGTTATAATTTCATCTATATAATTACTGTATTTTTCTATTATTGACCTATAATCGGATTTGAACGGGTTGCGGAGGCCGGTGATGTGTGAACCCTCCTCGGGGATTATCCCTGTCACCGTTGTATTGCCATGATCCTTGAAGAATCTCGATAATCCTGTAATGGTTCCACCTGTACCTATTCCTATGACCAGATGATCAGGATCTGGAATTTCCCTTGCTATTTCCGGACCTGTGCCATAGTAATGGGCATTTGAGTTCATTTCATTTTCATGCTGACCCGGGCGGTAATATTTATCCGGGTTGCCACGAGCCTTTTCTATGGCATAATTGATAGAATTTTCTGTACTGTTTCCAGGTGTTATGATAACATCTGCACCATATTCTTTCAGTGTCCTTACTGTTTCATACGGGGCAGATTCCGGGACAACTATCTCGCTGTGAAATCCAAGGAGATTTGAAATTCCGGCAAGGGCAATTCCAGTATTCCCGGAAGAACCCTCTATAATGGTCATTCCTTTTTTCAGCCTGCCGGTTTTCATTGCATAATCCAGCATGAAGAATGCTGCCCGGTCCTTGATTGAATGGAAGCGATTAAGGTACTCCAGTTTTGAATAAATTCCACTGTTTCCGAGCCTGAAAAGTGGTGTGTTCCCTATTCCGATTTTATTTGAATCTGCTGCGATTTCAGTTAATAATGACATGTATCTAGATTACATTTATCATAATTAATATTTGGAATGGATACTTTCTATCCATATTTGTCCTGTTTAAAACATAGAATATTTGACTAGGACCAGATATTTAACATATAGCAAATTATGGCAATAATTATAATAAATCATTATAATAATAAATTTATTTCCTGTCCTCTATTTTTATGAAATCCCTTTTATCAGGCCCTGTGTAAACTGCCCTCGGCCTGATCAGCCTTTCCTCCTCTTCTACATATTCTGTTACGTGGGCAAGCCATCCAAGGACCCTTGAAAAGCCAAACAGGGTGGTAAACATATATATGGGAAAACCGATTTCATTGAAAACTATCCCAGAGTAATAATCTGTGTTTGGATATATTCCCTTGGCGCCGAATTCTTTAACACCGAGATCTTCAAGCCTTTTGGCTATTTCAAAATATTTTTTCTGCTCCTCGTTCTGATCAAGTTCCGTGGCAAGCCTCTTGAAAATCTTCATTCTCGGGTCATATGTCCTGTAAACCCTGTGCCCGAATCCCATGAGCCTCTTTTTGCCATCCAGTATGTTGGTTTTAAACCAGTTCTCCACATTATCTGGGGTGCCTATATCCAGCAGCTGCTTATATGCGGCCTCCGCAGCACCACCATGAAGTGGGCCCTTAAGTGCTGCAGTTGCAGCCGTTATGCAGGAGTACATATCTGAAAGTGTTGATGATGCAACCAGGGCTGCTGTGGTGGATGCTGGAACCTCGTGGTCAACGTAAATAACCAGTGCAGCATTCATTGCCATTATTTTCTTTTCATCGGCTTTTCCGAAACAGTTCATGAGAAATGCCTCTGCGTAATCGTATTTAGGGTCAGGATTCTTGAGTTCCATACCCATTTTATGCCTGTAAATATTTGAAATTATCCCGAGATTTTCTCCCAGTATTACCGGTACCTGTTTGCTATCATTTTCCTTGCTCCATTTATAATCACCTGATGAAAGGGATGCAAAGGCTGTCTCCATCATTGTCAGTGTATCTGCATCCCTGGGGAGCACTGAAATAAGATCGAGAACATGCTCTGGAAGTGCATAATGTTCTTTTATGGACGCCTTAAATTCTTCAAGCTGCTTTTTGCTGGGTAATTCTCCCCGGGTCATTAAGTAGCAGACCTCCTCGAAACTGGTATGCTCTACCAGATCATTGACATCATATCCGCGGTATCTTAAAACCCCCGCATTGCCATCTATATATGTTAATCCTGTGTATTTTATGAATACATCCTCGAGTCCCAAACTCACTGCCATTTTAATCACTTCCGAACCAATCTGAATTCTTTACATTTGCAAGTTCCTTCAACGTCTGGCTCTCTCTCATTAGGTCCCTGGTTGAAAGAATGCCTGAAACAGCTCCGGTGCTGGATTTAACAATAAGGTGCCTTATATTGTGTTTGCTCATAAGCACTGCAGCCTTGGTAATGGAGTCATCCTCATGAATAAATATGAGGTTCTCCTTTGTAGCCACATTTCCCAGAGAAGTGTCCAGCTTTTTGCCTTCGGCAATTGCCTTTATGATGTTGCGTTCTGTAATAATCCCCCTCAGAGATGTTGGCTCACCAAGAAGTATGGAGCCTTTATTTGCCTCTGACATTTTCTTTGCGCCATCATATACAGTTGCATTTTCATCCATGTATATAGGCTGTTTCTGCATGATATTTTTGATTTCAAGAGCCATGCTTGTAATATAGTTCGATTTAATTTAAAGATTATGTTTGGGAAAAATAGCCCTTTAAGATGAAAATATCTCAATTAAAATACGTCAATTAATGAAATATGCACAAAATGAAAACAGTTATGTAATTTGCATATATTGCAAATACAATGAAAAACGGCAATATTATAATTACTATGGTGGGCATCTTACTCATTCTTAATGGATATGAAATATATTCACGGTTCGGAAACCTATTTTATCCATCGCCCTTTAATTATTCTGTTACCGCTGCCACTGCCAGATTCTATACATCACTGGATGATGCAATAATTATAGCCGGTGCGGCCCTCATAGGATTTGCAGTTTACAGGGCACTAAAAAGCAGGTATACTCTGCCTGTGTTGAACCATTTCTATCCGATTCTTGCAATTTATACTGTAATTCTTGCCATAGCCGGTGGAATGATACATATAATGCCTTCAGGATATCATTATCCTCATTATGTCTCCTTTTTCTACGGGCTCCCCATGTTTACACCGGATTTTCTTGTCTACTATTCACATTTTATTGGGGTATACCTGTATCCTTTCCAGATCATTTCTCTAATAGCTGCAGCCATCACAGGTAGCGCTATATTTTCTTATTCCATAAAGGGCATGAAACTTAAAAAGGCCACACCAATGTCAATTATTGGTGCTGTGGGGGTTTGCCCCGCATGTGCAACAGGAACCTTTTTTGGTATAATAATAGGTGCAAGCCCCTTCCTGAGTAATGTATACCTTGACCAGATTTATGGAAGTACCCTGAATGAAATAACCATAAGCATGGTGTCCATTGCACTGATGTTAGGAGTGTTTATTTACATGATAAGAAAATATCGCATTTCCTTCAGGACTCAGTGATCTGCTATTTTTCCGGCATTATGGCAGTACCGGTTATATTGCTTTTTATACTGTGAAATTTATTGTTATTTCCCTTCGAAAAGATTTTTAATAGCACTTTGCATATACTCCCATGAAAGGCATTAATATTGTTGTTGCTGTGAAGCAGGTTCCGGATGCCGATGATTTGAGAATTGACCCGGTAACCAATAACCTTGTCAGAGAGGGAGTACCCGCAATTATAAACCCTCCTGACCTGCATGCCATAGAAGAGGCACTCAGGATAAAAGAAAAATATGGCGGAACAGTTTCTATTGTTTCAATGGGCCCACCCAAGGGCGACCTTACATTAAGGGATGCCGTGGCAATGGGCGCAGATAACATATATCTCATAACAGACGCAGCAATGGTTGGATCAGATACATGGGCAACATCATACACCGTTTCAAGAGGAATAGACAAGATAGGGAAGCCAGATATAATATTATTCGGGAGGCGTGCCCTGGATGGGGAAACCCAGCAGGTTGGGCCGCAGACAGCTATGTGGCTGGGCATTCCGGAAATAGCATATACAGATAAAATACTGGATATAAATATGGAAACAGGGGTTGCAAAACTCCAGAGAACAACGGAGTTTGATACTGAAACAGTTGAGGTAAAGATGCCCTTTGTTGCAACCATAACAGAGAATTCAAATAACCCAAGGGAGGCAACCCTTGAGGGCATGATCAAATCAATGACCTATCAGGTTACAAGGCTTTCGAAGGATGACATAAAGGCAGATCCTAAAAAGATCGGCCTGGCTGCATCTCCCACAAAGGTTATAAGGGTAAGGCCGCCGCCCAAGATGAGAAATCCTGAAATTATTAAGAATGAGGATTTGAACAAAACTGTGGATTTTCTCGTGGCCAAGATCAAGGAATCCCTGAAGGGAATGAAATCTATGGAAAATGCCTATGAAAAGCCAGAGCCTGTAACAAATGTAGAAGACAATATATGGGTTTATATCGATCATTTCGATGGTGAGCTTAATAAAACATCACTGGAAATTCTCGGTGCTGCAAGGAGGGTTGCAGACCTCATGGATACGAAGCTCGGTGCAGTTATTATAGGAGACAAGGATGAAAAGCTTATAGACACATCATTCAAATACGGTGCAGATGAAGTTTATTACTGCGAGGCTGAAAATGCTGGAAGATATGACAACGATATATACACTGCTGCCCTTGAAATGATGATTAATAAATACAAGCCAAACTCAATATTCTTCCCTGGAACCTCAAATTCAAGGGAACTGGCATCAACAACAGCGATAAAGGTCAATACAGGGCTTATAGCAGATTGCATTATATTCGATGTGGATGAAAAGGGACAGCTGCAGGCAACAAGGCCCGATTTCGGCGGCAAGGAAACATCAACAATCATATGCCCGAACAACAAGCCCATAATGGTAACTACCAGGGCAGGAGTGTTTTCTGCACTTCCTGAAAGGGACTTCAAGGGAAAAGTTATACGGGAAAAAATGAAAAAGGCTGACACAAGATTCAAAATAACCGATTACAAAAATATAGAGAAAACCAATGTTCTTGCTGCTGCACAGGTGGTTGTTGGAGCAGGCAGGGGGCTGGTAAATAAGGATAACCTGAAGCTCGCCGAGGAGCTTGCAGACAAAATAGGAGGAATAGTCGGTGTGAGCAAGCCACTTGCTGATGCAAACTGGTACCCTCATGACAGACAGGTCGGGCAGACAGGTACAACAATAAGACCAAATCTTTACATAGCCCTGGGAATATCAGGAGCTATACAGCATCTTGTTGGAATCCAGGGATCGAAGAGAATAATTGCAATAAACAGCGATCCAGAAGCGCAGATATTTGAAAATTGTGATTACGGAGTTATAGGGGATGTTTTCCAGATAGTCCCGGAACTCATTAAAAAAATTGGTGATGTAAATGCTTGATTATGATATAGTAGTGGTGGGAGCAGGCCCAGCAGGTTCGGCCGCTGCACTTAAGGCAGCCTCAGAGGGGAAGAAGGTACTTGTGATAGAGAGGGGTCCGGAACCCGGATCAAAAAACGTTTCCGGCGCCATGATAAGAAAGGATTATGTAACGTCTATCTTCGGAGAGGATATGCCATTTGAGAGAAAAGTTGAAACTATCAAAGTTTCTCTTTACAATGGTAATAAACCGGTAGATATAGAATTCCATCCAGATGGCCTTGTTACAACAGGCAGGTTAAAATTTGATAAATGGCTATCATCTATTTCTGAAAAGGCGGGCGCCATGGTCATTCCCAAGACAACTGCATTGAAGCTTAACTGGGAGAATGGCGTTGCAAAATCACTTACAACAGACAGGGGAGAGGTATCTGCCAAATCCTTTGTTCTGGCAGAGGGAGTCAATTCACTGGTTTCCATGGAATCGGGAATCAATGGCGACTGGACGCCTGAAAACTCTGTACAGGCTGTAAAGATGGTCTATTCCATAAAGAAAGGAGATCTGAATACATTGTTCAATTTGCCCGATGATAATACCGGCATGTCGTGGAGAATGATTACATCAGATCCGCTGGTGGCAGGGTTCATGTACACATACAAGGATAGCCTTGCAGTTGGAATTGGTTCTCCGATTAAAGAACTTGTCGACAGAAAGATAAGGCCGGAAAAACTTCTTGATGATTTCCTTGAAATGACAGGCATTGCTGAGAAGGTAAAGGGATATTCCCTCAGGGAGTATTCGGCCAAGATTATACCTGAGGGTGGATTCCCTGATATCAATGTTGCAAAGGGCAATGTTTACCTCTGCGGGGATGCAATTGGGCTTGTAGATCCTTTGACATTTGATGGAATTACCCCGGCAATAGCATCAGGAACAATAGCAGGAGAAGCCGCAGTCTACAATTACGATAAGGAGATCTACAGATACAACCTTATGAAGAATCCAGAAATTTCAAAGATTGCAAAGGAGAGGAAACTGGAAACAGATTTCATGACCGGCAATAAGGCTGGTGAATACATAAATATGGTATCATCTATGCTGGAAGGCTGGGCTTCAGGAGATCTGATGGGAATAAGGAACACCATGGTCAGCAATTATAGAAATCTAATACCTGACCTGATGACTTTTGTTATGAGGATGAGATAAATGAGAACAGAAGAAAAATTATACACGTTGAGATATAAGAAGGACGACAAATCGCATCTTGCAATCAAGGATGTAAACACGTGTCTGGAGTGCACTGCTAAGTACGGTGAACCACAGCCCTGTGTTTCCATATGCCCGGCAAATGTGTTTTCATGGCAGAACAATAGAATAGTAATAGGTTACGAAAACTGTGTGGAATGCGGTGCATCTAGGATTGCCTGCCCCTATGAAAACATTGACTGGAATTATCCCCGCTTCGGAAAAGGCATAGCCCTGAGATATGCATAATCCCTTAAATATTAATTTATTAATAATTTTTGGATACTTTTTATTCGCTTTTAGTATAATATAATTTATAGTTGTACGTGTTTATATTATATAGAATAAAAACTATAAATAAAATAATAAAAATTCGTGATAAAGGCCTTAAATTCGTAATTATCCATGTCATCATCTTATAAGTTATAAAATCTATATTATAATATTTAAAATTATTCTGTATTTCTACTTTTATGCAATTTTATTGTGTTATACACTAAACTTATAAGAAGACCGATAAAAAGTAACAAAAACAAAATTATACCGAGTTTATAACTTGTATATATTGAAACTATTAACTCGCCCAAACTTAGAATTATTAAATAGATGATAATTAAAATATTCCTATTAGCCATTTTTGTCGCCTTTAAAGATCAAAGTTGTTAAAACAACTATGCGCTACCGACGCCGTTACACCAATAAGTGCAATACCTGCAAATACAATTACACCCCATGTCGCTAAAAGTGCCAAACCGAATCCAATCCATGCTAATGCGTAAAATATTATCTGTACTGCACACCACCAGTTATTGTCTATAGCTATCCCTACTGTTTGATTTATCTCCATATTCTTTACATTATTATCTGTAGACTTTAACATATTACTCATTCCTGTTGCTATGTATGAGTATTCTATACCGAATTTGTGCATTGTATTATTTGTCGAGAACATATAATTGATTGATATTAATTTTATACTGTTTATTAAGTTTTTGTTGCTTTATTTTTTTGGGTTATAGATTTTTTATTGTAGTTATATGATATCAGAGATAGGAATATTACCCCTATAATTATCGATAAAATTCTTATGATTTTCTTATCTGTTATTTCAAATACAGCAAATAAGGAGAATGTTAATATTATAATGTCTAAGATATACACTATTTTATTATATACAATTTGCCTATTCTCTTTTACAAAATGTATCGTACCTTTTTTAGCACTATAATATACGAAAATTAACATTAAAAATAATAATGAAAAGGAGACGATAAATAGTATAAAGGAATCCTTCAATGTAAATACATAAAGTAAACTGAAAATTATAATGAAAGCAACATCGATAATTGAGTATATCTTTAGATATTTGTATTCATCCATTTTAAATCCCTTTAAAAGCAACCCCATAAAGTCCCAATTATGGATGAGCCACTCGCAGCTATAAATAATCCATTATAAATCCAGAATACTAACATAGTGTCGAATACCAGTCCCACGCCAGACAATAATAGCATCAGCACCCCAGCAACAAGTCCCACTAAAGAAACAGTACACATCCAATTCCAGTCTATAGCTATCCCTACTGTTTGATTTATCTCCTTATTCTTTACATTATTATCTGTAGACTTTAACATATTACTCATTCCTGTTGCTATGTATGAGTATTCTATACCGAATTTGTGCATTGTATTATTTGTTGAGAACATATAATTGATTGATATTAATTTTATACTGTTTATTAAGTTTTTCATTTCATTATTATATTGATGATTCCTAGTTTAAATACTTTTTAAATATTCCGCGCCTCCAGTATATTATAGTAATAACAGGCAATAATATTGCAAATACTAAAAATATTATAGTAAAATATAAAGAAAAAATTTTATGTTGAACATTATATAGCGTTAAAAAATCTAGAATACCTAATAGAGCCACAAATTCTCCAAGGACAAGTTCAAATATAAATATAAAAATTTTATTTTTATTATTCATATAACCCCCCTAACAGTATATACATTCTGTTAAGCCCCCAACAACAGCAAATAGAGCTAAGCCAAGTAATACGATGGTAATTGCAACTGGCCCACCTATGATCAAAAACGCAATTAAACCTATTTCGAAACTAATGCCACCAGCAAATATTAGAGATAATGGAAGCCAGTTCCAGTCTATAGCTATCCCTACTGTTTGATTTATCTCCTTATTCTTTACATTATTATCTGTAGACTTTAACATATTACTCATTCCTGTTGCTATGTATGAGTATTCTATACCGAATTTGTGCATTGTATTATTTGTTGAGAACATATAATTGATTGATATTAATTTTATACTGTTTATTAAGTTTTTCATTTCATTATTATATGTTGATTTATAGTCAAGTGTAAACTCATTGCCGAGGAGTATTTTAGATGAATTGATTGGTACTATGTTTGCATATATGTATGAGATGTTTTCTGAATTACTGCTGTATATTATATCGCCTATTTCAACCTTATAATTCTTGAATGTATCTGTGAATGCTATTGTATACTTTATATCTGAATTGTTATAGCACTGTAGAAGATAATTTGTATTGTTTGTTCCTTTATAGCTGTATCCCGATGCCTTGAGTGTATTGTTTTTTATGTCCCTGTTCTCATATGCCCTTACACTGTTTATTTATTTGCTGCTTATTCCTCCATACTGTATATTACCTGACTGTGAGATGTTGAAGTTGTTCATGTATGTTATATTGCCTATTTTAACATATTTGGTAGTGACAGTATGGTTATTTATAATATCAGAATTATTATGGTCAACATTATCTGAAAATGCCATCATGACAAACAAAAGCGCTATAATTATGGATAGTCCTATAATATACTTTTGCTTCATATAAAATATAACACATAGTTATATATAGAGTTTTGGTACAAATATCTTTCATAATATTATCCTCAATTACCATACTGTATAGGAAATTCTTATGTACACCCAAACTAATTCCAATTTAATCACATAATGTAATTCCTTGGGATTCTGAAGAGGGAATTCACGGTGTCCATATAAGAGTTGAGTAGTAAGGCAGAATGTATGTTCTATATATAACAAAAATTGGCCGGAATTATCTGGGAGACATTACATATTTTCATATATCGGGAACAGAGATAGCCACTTATGATTTTTATTAATGTACCGAAATGGCATTAATTTTCATGTTTAACCATGGATTCAATTTATTGCCCAGGTCTGATGGATTTTTATCCCATATGGAAAAATCAGAAAAATGATTATTGCCAAGAACTCCGATGTTATCCCATTCTACAGTCAGGGAGCTCTGTGATGTGTATGTTTTCAAGGTTTCTTCCAGGGTAAGCTCTTCCCTTCCGCTATAAATTTCACTGTGATTTCCTGTATATGTTTTTCTGAATATAGAGGAGTACAGCCCGTATACCGGATTGAACGGTGTTACCGGACTATCCGATCCGTTTGATACCGGTATACTGTTCATCATCAATGTTTTTACAGGAAACAGGCATCTTGACTGCTCCTTTCCAATATTTTCTGTAAGGCCATCACCTATAAAGTATATAAATGCCAGCTGGGTTTCAACACCAACATTTAATGTTTTAATTCTTTTAATTATATCCTTATCCAGTTTATAACAGTGTACAAGACTATAAGTTGAAGATTTCCCATATTTTTTGACTTCCTCTATGGCATCAAGTGCGGTTACAATTGCCCGATCGCCTATGGTATGTATGCTTATATGCTGCCCCGTTTGTGATAATAGTCCCAGGGCCTTTCTGAAATTCTCTATATCCCATAATGGGATTCCTTTGTTATCAGTATTTTCAGGTTTGGCGTAATTATTTCTCATCCATGCAGTTCTTGAAAGTATACTTCCATCCATGAACATTTTGAATCCCGAAAATTTCAATCTGCTACTTTCATGTACCTTTTTCCATAATTCTATTTTTCTCTTAACATCCTCCAGTGAATATACCGGCAATACGAGAGCTACCCTTAATTCCAGACATCCTTCATCGGATAATCTATTCAATGCGGCAACACGGGTATCCTCATTAACGTCCTTTCCAGTACCGCCCATGTCCTTCACAGTGGATATTCCGGCTTCTTTATATTTACCAGCACCGAACTTAATAGCTTCCATATAATCGTTTATATCATATTCAGGAATCATTTTTTTAACAAGATCCATGGCATTGGCCTCATAAAGTATGCCGTTGGGTTCTCCGTTTTCATACCTTCCAATTTTTCCATTGGGTGGGGATTCAGTCTCCTTAGATACTCCTGCTAGCTCCAGTGCTTTGGAGTTGCATATACCATAATGTTCAGTCATCTGAGTAATAAACACCGGCGTATCTGGAAATACTGTATCAATAACCAGCCTGTCAGGGAGCTGTTTTTCCTCCATATCATATTCGTTGATAGCATATCCCTGGAACCACCTATGTATAACTTTATCCCTGTTATTTTCAAGCATTTCTAAAAATTGGGAAAATGATCGGACACTGGAAAAATTTACCTGATATTTCAATTTTAATGATGTAAGTGTAAAATGGTTATGGGAGTCTATAAGACCAGGAGTAACAAATTTATCACGGTAATCCACTGCATTATCCTTTTTAAGCAGTTCTTTTACCTTATCCCCGTTTATGTCATAATTTTCTGATATCATGCCATCGTTTATAACAAAAACATGATCTGAATTATGTGTACTGTAACCATCAAAATAGTTCCTGGCAATAATATACTTTTCCATTATTTCTACCTCTCTATTCAGATATACGCTTAATTGCGCATTTCTGATCTTAACAAATAATGGAGTTATTCTTAATTACTGTTTCGTCAGGGAACAAGTTGAATAGTTAATATTTCTCCACTAATTTATTACACTGATTGCAGAAATAAACCGTTAACATTATTTCTTTTGTAATAACCCCGGGCCTTTCGCCATATATAAAGATTTAAGTAGAAAGTGATAGGTATATTGCCATAAAAATTTTATATTAACCTGGCTAGATGAGTTATGCAACTGGATGCTGGGCAGGGCAATAAATTTATAATAGGTCATTTTTTCCTTTCACCTTAGTTTTTACCGTCTTTTTTGTGTATACACTAGAATAATAGTCACAGTATGATGATACTGGGCATATATTACATTTAGGGGATACAGGTTTGCAGATATTTTTTCCGAATTCTACCATAACCGGGTTGAATTCCACCTGTAATTTTTCCGGCACGATTTCCTTAAGTGCGGCTTCTGCCCTATCAGGGTCCTTTGCATTTATAATTCCAATCCTGTTGCAAATCCTGAAAACGTGGGTGTCTACCGCTATAGCCGGTATGCCGAATCCCTGCGTCAGGACGATGTTGGCTGTTTTACTTCCTGTCCCCGGAAGTTTGACCAGTTCGTCATGGTTGTCTGGCACCCTTCCACCGTATTCATGGTTTATTATTCTGGCAATATCAATAATCCTCTGTGATTTTACGTTGCTGAAGCCCACATATTTTATAATTGCCTTAACATCAGAGGGGTCGGCATTCTCCAGGCCATATGAATCGTGGTATTTATTGTAAAGCCCTCTGGCGGCTGCGTCAGTTACAATATCCTTTGTGCGGTGTGAGAGTATGGTTGTTATAAGTATCCAGAAAGGTGAGTCAGTAAACTCAAAATGATGTTCCGGGGAAACCGATTTTATCTTCTGATAAATCTTTTCAAAATCTTTCATGTAAACCCAATGATATAATTATTAATAAAACTATGATAAATTTTATAAAATATATTTAATAGTAATCCCCAAGCTCTCTTATACCTGCCTTTTTTCCGGATAGTATAGAATCAACAAGCTCTCCTGCAAATTTTATGTTTGTAATCAGAGGTATATCCTTTTTGATTCCCAGGTTCCTTATGGAAAAGCCATCACGAATGGATCCGTAAGATTCAGAGGGAGTATTGATTATCATTGATATGTTTTCATTCCTGATAATATCACTCAGGCCGGGAAGCCTGAGATCCTTTACCCGGTAAACTACCGTTGACCCGATGCCTGCAGCATGGAGGCTGCTGTAAGTGCCCGGTGTTGCATAAATCTGTACCCCATTCTGGCTTAGTTTTCTTGCTATTTCAATTGCTTTAGGCTTGTCAGGATCGTTTACAGTTATTATAACAGATTTCAGCTGGAAGTTGCGCTTCATTATCCGTATAACCTTGGACATTGCCTCGTGGAAGGTTTCACCACAGCACATAGCCTCTCCGGTCGACTTCATTTCGGGACCAAGTATAACATCCATATCCCTGAACCTCTTGAATGGAAATACAGGAACCTTGATGAAATATGATTTCGGTTCGGTATATTTTATATCAGGGTCCATGCCCATCATGGCCTTTATACCGTAATCTACCCAGTTTATGCCTGTTGCCTTGGCAACAAAGGGTACTGACCTGGATGAACGGGCATTCAGCTCTATGACATATATTTCTCCATCCTTTATTGCAATCTGCAGGTTTGATAGGCCCAGAAGATTAAAATTCACCCTCAGTTTCTCCACAATGTCCTGAATTTTTTCCACTGTGGAGGTTTCCAGCAGGTGCGGGCCCAGAACCATTGTGGCATCGCCTGAATGTGTGCCTGCCTCCTCTATGTGCACTGATATGCCGGCTATTACCGATTTTTTCTTTGATGATATAAAATCTACATCAATTTCTGTGGCATTCTGCAGGTATTTGCTTACAAGTACTGGAGATCCCGGCCTCTCTATGAACAGTTCACGGACACGATCCTGAAGTATTCCATAGTCGTATATTATATCCATTGCCCTGCCCCCAATAATGAAGCTTGACCTGATTATAACCGGTAGTTTGATACTTCCTATCTTTTCTTCCAGCTCATTCATATTGGAAGCTTCAATAAAATCAGGCTGCTTTATGCCCAGGTCCTTAAGGGCTGCAGAGAATTTTGTCCTCTCCTCTATTCTGAATATATCTGCTGGCTGCGTTCCTATCACCGTATCCCTGAATATTTTAGAAAGACCATCCGCCATGTTCTGACCTGTCTGTCCCGAGAACTGGATTATAATGCCCTGTGGTTTTTCCACAGATACTATATTTGATATATGCTCCAGCGTTATGGGCTCAAAATACAGCTTGTCAGATATATCAAAATCTGTTGATACCGTCTCAGGATTGCTGTTAACCATTATTGCCTCAAAACCCATTTTTCTCAGTGAGAGTATAGATTTTACTGCTCCGTAATCAAATTCTACACCCTGGGAAATCCTGTTTGGCCCCGATCCTATTACAATAACTTTTTTTCTCTGTGCTATTTTATTATCGCTGTATCTGTCATATGATGAATACATATAGGACGTATCTGACTCAAACTCGGCAGAGCAGGTATCTATGCTTTTATAAACCGGGATTATATTCTTATCCAGCCTGTATTTTATAATTTCGGGTACACCTATTTTGGAATAATATGAAATGGTTTCATCTGATATCCCAAGAAGTTTCAGGTATTCCATGTTTTCAGGTATTTTTCCTGGTTTTATTGATGATATGCCACCGGCTATGTTCCTCATTTTCTCAACAAAGAATTCATCGTAACCGGACAGTTCCGATATTTCAGCAGAGGAAATACCCTGAAATAGGGCATCAAAAATGGCAAATATTCTCTGGTCATTGGGAATTTTCATGAGTTCACGTGCCTTCTCGGGAGATGTGAACAGCCTCATGGGAACTGCCTGCTTGATATCCAGCGATGAGATTGATTTCATTAGGGCTTCTTCGAATGTCCTGCCAATGCCCATGGCCTCTCCAATAGATTTCATTTCTATTCCAATTTCTCTTTTTACCGAAAATTTATCAAAGGGCCACCTGGGGATTTTCACGGTTATGTAATCCATAGACGGTTCAAAGGCTGCATATGTATTTTTGGTTACCGGGTTTTTTATCTCATTTATATTGTACCCCATTGCAATTTTAGTTGAGATACGTGCTATTGGATACCCGGATGCCTTTGAGGCAAGTGCAGATGACCTGGATGTTCTTGGATTGACCTCAACCACGTAGTATTCGTTTGTTGCCTGGTTAAGGGCGAACTGTATATTGCATGACCCTATCACACCTATCTCATTCACAATATGAATGGCAGAGGTCCTTAATTTCTGGTAATCATCGTTGGTCAGTGTAAGGGATGGTGTTGTTACTATGCTTTCTCCAGTATGAACCCCCATGGGGTCCAGATTCTCCATATTGCATATGGAAATGCAGTTTCCTGCATTGTCCCTCATCATTTCGTACTCTATTTCCTTGAGTCCAAGAAGCGATTCGTCCAGTTCCACAGTATCATCATGCACAGAAAAATAGTCATCACAGTATGAAATTAATTCATCCCGGTTTTTAATTACAACCCCACCTGATCCGCCCAGGGAAAAACCGGTTCTCAGTATCAGTGGGTATTTTTTAATGCGGTCAATCATGTCTTTATAATCCTCCCTGACCAGCGTATATGACTCTATTATAGGTTCACCTATCTGCCTCATGAGGTTAAAAAACTTCTTTCTGTCCTCTGCAATTTCTATGGATGTTACTGGTGTGCCCAGGACCTTTATCCCATTTGATTTTAGTATTCCAAGTTTGTCAAGCAAAATTACCAGGTTAAGTCCCACCTGCCCCCCTGTTGAGGGCAAAATGGAATCTATTTTTTCCTTTTTTATAATTTCTAATACACTTTCCGGGTCAACCGGCTCTATGTATACCCTGTCGGCTATTTCATGGTCTGTCTGTATTGTTGCAGGATTTGAATTCAGGAGTACAGTGCGGACACCCTCCTCTTTCAGTGCCAGGCATGCCTGTGATCCCGAATAATCAAATTCTGCTGCCTGGCCAATAACTATGGGCCCTGACCCTATAACAAGTGTGCACTTTATATCTGTATTCATTTTTACTCACCAACTGTGTTCCTTACCATATTGAAAAACCATGTGCTGTCGTAAGGGCCAGGATATGCTTCAGGATGAAACTGCACTGAAAATACAGGCAGTTCCCTGTGCCTGATCATTTCAACAGTGCCATCGTTGATATCCCTGCCTGCGACTTCCAGGCCGGTACCACCAAGTGAATTGCCGTTGACCGCATAGCCGTGATTATGGGATGTAATGTATACCCTGCCATCTATAAGCACAGCATGATTTATGCCACGGTGGCCGTATTTCATTTTTTCCGTTTTACCTCCCAGGGAAAGTGCTATCAGCTGGTTGCCGAGGCATACCCCGATTACAGGCATTTCAGATGATTTTTCCCTTATAAAACCCCTCAGGGGCTCAAGGGATTCGTGATCAGGGTCTCCCGGCCCATTTGGCAGGAATATGGCATCATAATGGAATTTGATTGAATCAAAATCATAATTGTATGGAACAATATGGAGCGAGGCAGTTTCACTGATGCGCTTGACCAAGCTGTTTTTGGTTCCCACATCCACGAATAAAATCTCCTTTTTTCTGCCGGAATTATAGTACTGGTAATTCTTTCTGGATACAGTTCCCACAAGGTTAAGCTTCATTGGATCCGGGAAGCTGCCCGGGAATTCGTTCTTATTGCCGATATAAGCCCTCACAGTGCCATTCTGCCTTATCTTCTCAACCAGCTCCCTGGTATCTATGCCATCTATTGCAGGTATTTTATTTGCCTTCAAAAATTCATTGAACCCTTTCCCCGGGTCGCCGCCGTTCAGGAAGGCATGTGCATCCCTTGTGATTATTCCGGAGACCTGAATTTTATCAGATTCCATATGCTCCATGCTTATACTGTAATTTGCAATCTCGGGAAAGGCAAAAATCAGTATCTCTCCAGCGTATGATGGGTCAGTTATAGTTTCCACATACCCGGACATTGATGTTGTAAAAACGATCTCCCCGCTGGCCTCCCCATCATAGCCGTAGCCATAGCCCTCATATGATGTCCCGTCCTCAAGTAACAAGTATCTTTTCATTTAAACCTTAAAAAACCTAATCTCAACATCCAATATATTATTTTTCATTATGTTTTATAATTATTCCACATTATGCATCATTCTTTTTGGGGATTATCCATTTTTTGATGTTTGAATAAAACATGGTCATATTTAGTACATTACTGGTACATACAATAACATTAAGTTAATAAACACTTTTTTAATAAACTACTCATGAAAGTTATAGCAGCACCTGGACCGGTTTGCTACCCTCTTGTGGCAGCAATGATGGAAAGGAAAGATATAGATGTAGAATTCAAAAAATCCTCTGATATTGGAAAGGACAAGCCAGACGTTGTCCTGGATTCCACGGTTTCTCTGGTAAAAAGCGGATTGCCCATTGATTATGTAACTATTGAGAATCTTTCCAGAGTCGCACCGAAGCTCGGATACAAAATAGGCATGACAAGAAAGGGTGGTGCCTCCGATGTTTTATTCAGGGCATACGTTGGAGAAACAAAAAAGGATGTGGAAATCCAGTATTTCGAGAGCATGGGAGAGCTCATGGAGGCAATGAACGCAAATAAGGTTGATACAGTTGTTGTACCGGCAATGGACAATGCCGGAGTCAGCATAGAGGAATATTTCAAGAAAAATAATGTTGCAATACCTGGAAGCTGTGGTGCCACTGTGTACGGCAAGGAAAAAGATTTCGTTGATGCATACAACCTTGGAATCAAAATACTGAAGGAAAAGCCAGAGGAAGCAGCGAAATTCATTATTTCACATCTGCCCATGCAATTTCCTCCTGAGTTCGTTATAAACACCATGAAGAATTCTGATTTAAATGTACACAAGCCAGGGGATTACAGTGAATTTGTGAGGCTTGTTAAAAAATATTCTACACAGTGAGATGAGAACTGCTAGAATATTAAATTATTTTAATTTGTTATATTGAATTATTAAATACTCAAATTACATTAGAGGTTTTATGTGGGACTACATCAATCAAATATTTCAGGGATACCCTGCAGAAATGAAGGTCATACAGAAAATGACAAAGGTCGGTATATCAGTCAAGATTGTATACGATGAGCCAAAATTGTTCTGTGATGCCATTGAGATTAAGCCCAATTCCATTGCAAGGGCATATAATGTGGACAGGCGGGTCATTGTCAATCTTATTCAGAAAGTAATAAGCGACAAGCGGCTTTATGATTTTTTCAGCAACCTTTCCCCTGTTTCCAATTTTGAAAATTCAGGATCAAAAATTGGCTTCGGGGTTATAGAAATTATTCCGGTGGATGCGGGAAAGCCGGGCATTATCGCAGGAGTTATGAAACTCCTTGCGGATAATGGGATATCAGTAAGGCAGGTAATTACTGATGACCCGGACCTGATAGATAATCCCAGGGCAATAATAGTGACAACTGAAACAATAAGTGGAAGTGTACTAAATGAAATAAAAAAGGTTAACGGTGTAAAGGCTGTTCTCCTGCTTTAAATAAACTTTTCCAGGTTGTCACCATATATTATTTCCATTACATCCTTTATCTTTTCCCGGACCTCCTCATAGGTATCACCATAAACGTTAACGTGCCCCATTTTTCTCTTGCGCCTTACCTCATTCTTGTGGTACCAGTATATGTTTGTTTTGCCCAGTTCCAGTATTTTTGGTATGTGCCTTTCTATATCTGTGCCTATTATGTTAACAATTCCGGATGGCACAAAGAGATCTGGCCTTACAGCATCCATTCCTGAGACCGCCAGTATATGTTCCTCGAACTGGGAAATTGAACTCCCTGTCAGTGTATGATGACCCGTGTTGTGTACTCTTGGCGCATATTCATTTATTATTACATCTCCATCCTTTACATAATATTCAATCCCCATAACACCAATATAATCCAGGGATTCCATTAGCCTCTTTGCTATGTCAATCATTTCAAGGGTATTTTTCACAGGCGAGATGTTGTATATGAGAATGCCGTTCTGGTTATAGTTAAAGGAGGGCTCAAAATTGAAGAATTTTCCCTTTTCGTCCCGGACGGCGATAATGGATGCTTCGTAATCATAATCTATGAATTTCTCTATTACATAGGGCATATCTGGATGGCTTTCATATTGCGTATCCTGATTTATATAGTACTGGTTTTTTCCGTCATATCCCCCCATGCAACTTTTTATTACAGCTTTTTGGAATGATTTTGCCATGTTGAACGCATCCCGGTAGGTTTCAGCGTACTGGTAATCTGCTATGGGGAAATTATGATCCTTAAGAAATTTTTTTTCCAGTGACCTGTCCTTCTTTAACTCCACAGCTTTCCTGGATGGGCGCAATTTTCCCATCTCATCAGCATAGTTAAGGATTTCACTGCTTATATGTTCAAACTCGTATGTAACGTAATCACAGGCATCAACAAATTCCTTATATTCGGAAACATCATAGAATTTATCAGCTATTTCCGAGGAGGGGCCCCTGTTATCATCTATCACATAAAATTCTATGGGATACCTGCGCATGGTATTTATCATCATGTATCCCAGCTGTCCTGAACCGATAATCCCGATTTTCATAGCTTATCACCCAGTACCGAATCCCTCTGCTTTGCCACGAAATCATCCAGCATTTCCCTGATCTTGGGATACTTTATTGAAAGAATTCTCACAGCAAGCAAAGCCGCATTCCTGGCGCCATTTATTGAAACAGTAGCCACCGGAACCCCGGGTGGCATCTGAACAATAGAAAGCATTGAATCCAGGCCATTCAGAGATTTTGATTGAACCGGAACCCCTATAACAGGAAGTGTTGTCATTGCTGCCACCATGCCAGGCAGGTGTGCTGCCCCGCCGGCACCGGCTATTATCACCTCAATGTTGTTTTTAATAGCATCATGCGCATACTGAAGCATGAATTCCGGGGTTCTGTGTGCCGAAACAACCCTGTACTCAACCTCAATGCCAAAATTCTTTAATTCGTCTACAGCTGCCTCCATTACAGGAAAATCCGATTTGCTGCCCATGATTACTGCCACTTTCATAATGGATTATGGAAGCAATAGTTATAAAAATTTTCAAAAATTAAAGGAAGCAACTTTCGTTTTTTAATATATACTCATCAACAGATCTTCTTCCGCTCTTCATGGCCTCCAGGATATCGTACTGATTTTTATCATATAATTTTATATCGTAGGAATCAAGGTTTTTAAATTCAACGCCTGCCTTTTCGGCCAATTTCCTGTATCCGGATACCCTTGACCGCTCAAGAGTGTTTAATGAATCATTGCTCATTATCACATGATTCCTGGCTGCTATGCTTAAAACATCATCGAAGTACCTGTATATATTAGTATCAATGCTAATGTCTCCATTGCCCCTGATGTCAGGATAAACCCTGTCTGGTATGCACATTATTCCATTTTCCACTGATTCATGCCTCACATCTATGCCATATCTATTCAGCATCACACTGTAATAATCTATTAGAGGCATGAAATCACGCCTCTTGTATTTATCCACGATTTCATTGAACTGACCGCCAACCTGGATCTTCTCGTATACTACTGGCTTTAAACCGAGACTGGCTGCGTAAATCGATGCTTCGAGCCCTTTTATGCCTGCCCCGACTATTACAACCTCCCCCATGTATTTCCTGTCACGGTATCCAATGTTCTCTAGGCCTGTATATGGATTTACAGTGCATCTTACCTCCGCATTGGACAGGTTTCTGCATGCCTGGTTGCATCTAATGCAGGGCCTGTATGGAATTCCATTCTGCAGCTTGAATGGCGTGTAAGGATCAGCAAGTGCCTGCCTCCCGAGAACCACAAAATCTGAAACTTCCAGTGCTTTCTGTGCATCTTTCATTGAATTTATGGAACCCACAAGCATAATATTTCTATCAAGCTTTTTTCTGAGTTTTTCCCCTATATGCACATGGTCGTAGTAAAATGATGCTGAAGACCCTGGCGGTGCAAATCTGCCAGCAGAGAAATGCACATAGTCAATATTATTCAGTGCAGATGCTATCTTTATACCGTAATCTGCATTATAACCATCCTGGTCGTCCTCATAAAGGCTCAGCCTGATCCCCACGGGAATATCAACTTTTTTTCTTATCTGTGATGCGATTTCATTGATAATCCTCACCCTATTTTCCATGGAACCGCCATATTCATCAGTTCTGTGGTTCAGTGCGGGAGATATAAACTCCTGGAAGAGGTAACCATGTGCCCCGTGCAGCTCTATGCCATCGAATCCTGCCCTGGCTGAGAGTTCGGCCGCATTCAGGAATTTATCTTCAACGCTTCTAATATCCTCAAAGGTCATTTCATCCGGAATATTCCCCATGTAATCAACACTGGACGGTGCAAACACACTACCACTGTTATAATGTGGATTGGCCTTTCCGCCGGCATGAACAAGCTGCACAAATATTTTAGAGCCTGATGCGTGAATTCTTTCAGTTAGTCTTGAAAGTTTTGGAATCTGTTCTCTCTTAAAAACCCCCATCTCATTGGGGGAACCTTTTCCATTTGAAGAATCCACGTATGCATACTCTGTTATTATGAGACCAAACCCCCCTCTTGCACGTTCATTTAGATATGCAATGTGATTCTCATTTGTTGTGCCATCAATATTGCATAAATTTGATATCATGGGTGCCATGACAAATCTATTCTTAAGCTCAACATTTCCTATTGTGCCTTTTTCAAAAGGATTCATTGTACATTAGCATTATATGAAAAATAAAGTTTTTGTGGATAAAAAATATTCAAAATTTTAAAATTTAATTTATTATAACTGATGCGCTCATGTTGAATGTCTTGGAGCTCATGTGGATATTATTAGATAGGTTGAAATCAGTTACCATGGATGTGGTGGTATGTGCGGCTACTGTGAGCGGATGGACAAAGACAACAAGTGCAAATGCGTGTGCCAGATGAAGACTAACGCTTGTTGAACTAGAAAATCCAAGGAATCCAGCTTCAATGTATACTGAAACGTTGCTTATGTATATTTTCATCAGATTATAGCTTCCTGCATGTACTGAAAGATTTGATAGGAAGGCTGCATCGCTTGCGGTTAGATTCATTATGTTAACAGTCTTATCATGCAGTGAGTAGTTTGTCCATCCTGTGGAATTTGAAGATGCTTTATCAGAATGCAGTGCAATAGCAGAGAATGTCACATTTACATCCATAACCCCACTGAGACCAGTTGGGGTATCTGCTGCACTGACCTTCAATTTTCCGGTTGTTTCGTAATGGTAGGCATAATAGCCTCCACCGGCAACAACTGCCACTATTATTACTATCACGATTACCGACATTAATTTATTCGATTTCATAAACTATATTCGAAAAATTTATATTTAAAGTTTTACAATTATTATTACAGGCAAAATGTTTTCTTACAGAATAATTATTATATTGAAATCATTTAAATACATGGAGTAAATATTTATTTTATGAAATATAATGTGGCTACCAGCCATCCGTTAAGCTCGCAGGCAGGAATAGAAGTGCTGGAAAAGGGCGGTAATGCATACGATGCCATGCTCGCAGCGTCATCTGCCCTAGTTGTGGTTCAGCCCCATTTCAATGGCCTTGGGGGAGATTTATTTGCAACGATAAATGATAATAAATATTACTGTATCAATGCAAGTGGATATGCCGCGGCAGACGCCAGCATAGATTTTTACAATCAAAAAGGCCTTAAGGAGATACCAAAGAGGGGGCCATTATCATCTTTTTCCATACCCGGGCTTGTATCCGCATGGATTATTGCCAGTGAAAAGGCCAATCTACCACTTAAAGAGGATTTTAAAAGGGCCATACAGTTCGCAGAAACCGGCTTCGAACCCAGTAGAAAGCTCGTTAAGGCAATCAATAAATTCGATGGTGGAGATGAGGACTTCAACAGCATATATAAAGATACAGAGAAATGGCTTGTGCAGAAAGATCTGGGAAATACATTAGAATATCTTGTGAATAATGGGCTGGAATCTTTTTACACAGGAGAAATAGCCGGGAAGATTGAAAAGGACATGGAGGAGAAAGGCGGATTAATAACAATGGATGACCTGGCTAAATACAGGGCTGAGATAGTTGACCCTATAAGGGTAAAATACAGGGATTACAGTATTTATACAAACCCACCTGTAAGTCAGGGACTAACAGCCGCTGTATGGTTAAGAGACCTGAACAAATACGAACTTTCTGGCATGGAACACCAGAAGTACTATGATACACTGATTAAAACTATGTATGATGCCTATAATATAAGGAGAAATTACATCTACGACGGGGTTAAATTGCCTGAAAATATTGATAACTTAAAACCTGATGGTACACAGAATGTCAGTGGGAAATCCGATCTGTCCGATACCACTGCGTATTCTGTATACGATGGTAATATTGAAATCAGTGCCATACAGAGCAATTATATGGGATTTGGATCAGGGCACACTATTAGGGGCACAGGCATAAATATGAACAACAGGGGAAGCTACTTTTCACTTGATAGTGATAACAAAAACTCACTGAAGCCCGGAAAGAAAACATTTCATACACTGATGAGCATTATTGCATCTGGTAAGAAGGATATTATGCTGGGTAGCATGGGCGGAGATGTACAGCCACAGGTGAATGTGCAGATTCTCTCAAGAATTATTGATCTTGGGTACACCATACAGGATGCAATTGCATATCCCAGATTCGGGTATCCGGCCTCAATATACGGGGACTCAAAAATTTATTATGAGAGCTCTCTGAGGCTTGACCACTACGAACCGGTGGATGATCTCAACGATATGATGGGGCATGCGCAGGGAATTACTACTGGAAAAGATGCAGATAGAGGGATAGATCCCAGGGGTGATGGTCTGTTGCTATACATGAAGGGAAAATATTTCACATAATTACTATCCCCCGCTTACTGGAGGAAAAAAAGCCACCCTGTCTCCATTCTTTAAGGGAAGCCCGGAATAGTATTCATTATTGACTGATATGAGAAGATTACTTAAATTTCTAAGCCCGGGGTACATTGAAAACAGGGTTTCCCTTAGCTCATCCATGCCACCTGAGCCTATTTCCACAGACTCCTGGGTTTTACCTGTTATATCCCTGACATGGGCAAAATAAAGTACTGTTATCCTCATTGTTTACCTCCAGTAAGGCACCCTTGCAGCTACCGCCTTTCTGTATACCTTATCTATTTCCTCGCTGTTTTCAAGTACATCCTTTATATTGAAATAGTCATTTTCACGTAGCAGGCAGGTCTTAAACTGCCCATCTGCGGTTATCCGCAATCTGGTGCAGTGTTTGCAGAAATCCGTGTTTCTCATGGGCTTTACAAATTCTATTTTGACCACGCCAGAGTCAGTATTCACGGTGTATCGTTCCCTGTTGTGAAGGGGGTTGTATTCTATTCCCTCAGCCTGTTTCCTGATTTTATTTTCAATTGCATCCAGTGGCACATGGTATTTTATGTATTCCTCACTGTGCTCCTTCTCCCTGTTTGCCTCGAATTCAATCAACTGAAGGGTGCAATCATTCTCAGCGCAGAATTTTATCATGCCATCTACCTGATTCTCATTGATATTCTTCATCAGGACAAAGTTTATTTTTATGGGGCCCAGCCCGGCATTCTTTGCTGCTTCTATGCCCTGTTTTACCATGGGGAGGAAGTTCTTCTTAGTATCGGTTATAAAATGGAAGTTGTACTCATCTATTGCGTGCATGGATATATTGACACGGTCAAGCCCTGCCTTTTTGAGACCAGAAGCAAGCTTCGGCAGCTCAACCCCATTTGTTGTCAGGGATATGTTCCCGGTAATGTGTTTTCTTGTCCTTCTGACAATGTCCAGTATATCCTCACGCAGAAGTGGCTCCCCACCGGTAAATTTGATTTTATTTACACCATGGCTTGCGGCAACAGCAACAACTTTCTCAATCTGTTCCGGGGTCATGTACTGCATGCTTCTTTCTGTTCCTTCCATATGGCAGAATATGCAGTTGAAATTGCAAATGGCATTTAACTGAATTCTAAGGCTGTTAACCGGTCTGCCGAATTTATCATAAAGCATTTCGGAATCCACAGTGTTTAACATATACTCACATATTGCAGGAAATCTATATAAGCATTTCTTTGTATACTGTTTCAAATAATGGATAAATAATAAGGAAAAATCAGTTCTCCCTCCATCTTACCAGAATCCTTGCCAGTATTGCGTAAACAGCTGTTTCAATAATAAGTACATAGAGCATTATATTCAGTTCTGGTGAAAGCCCGAATGCTCCCTGGGCAAGCACTGCAGCAGGGGTTGTTGGGGACAGCGCAATAAGATACAGAAAAACCCTGGGAACATATGAATATGGATAGAAAGTTGGTGGAAGTATGCTTGTTATGATGGTGAGTATGCCTGTAATTCCCCAGATATTCCTCAGATGCTTTATTGACCCTGAGATAATAAAGGAAATTGATGTTGTAGAAATAATCAAGAGCACCATGATGAGGATCATTACCAGGGAATCATATACAGTAAACAGATGGTACACAGAACCCAGATAGATGTATAACACTATTCCTGGTACAGAAAAAACCAGATAGCTCATTGTGAACGCGGCCATGTAGTCAAATGGCGATACCCGACTGGGAACATAGAGATCCTGTATCCTGAGCTGCAGCCTGAAAAACGCTGAATCCCCTGCCCCTGAAAGCCCCACAGAACCAACGAATGCTATAAGCCCTCCGACGATTGCGAATTTAACAAGCGCTCCATGGCTCAATACGAATACAAGAAATAAAAGTGTCAATGGCGTAGCTAATGAGGCGAACAAATATGAAGGGCCCCGTACTATAGTTTTAACACCGTAATACCACGCCATTGTGAGTATAAACTTAAGATTCAAGATCAACACCTCTTATTATGAAAAGGTCTTCTATTGAGATTTTTTTAAGGGAATAATATACATTTTCATATTTTGAAAGATCACCCCTGTTAACATATTTAATATACATATTGCCAACATGATATGAATTGGGCATAGGATCCCGGGATTCAACCCTTACCTTATCCTTCAGGTCATGTAAAAGCTGATCTGCTGTTCCTGAACCTATAAAGCTTCCTGAATCCATCATGTATATTTTTTCTGAAAGCTCTGTTGCCTCCTCCATGTAATGCGTTGTTAATACAACGTTTCCGGTGAGCTCCTTTATGGCACTCCATGTTTCCATTCTGGACAGTGGGTCAAGGCCTGTTGTGGGCTCATCAAGAAAAACTGTATCTGCATTTGAACCCAGGGCCATGGCTACAAACATCTTTCTCTTCATGCCACCTGACAGCTCATCAGTGGGAACATGCATTTTATCACTGAGCCCCACACTTTTCAGTGCTCTTATGGACTCATGCCTGGCAGAATGAAATGAAAAACCCTTTCCAGTGAGGTACATGAATACCTGTTCATATGCAGTTAGGATGCCTATGGGGGCAGCCTCCTGGGGAATGCTTACAATTCTCTCCCGTATCTGGCGTGTATCCTTTGTTATGCTCAGCCCATCTATAAGTGCGTCTCCGGAGGTAGCCTTTAACTGGGTGGACAGTATCCTTAGAAGGGTGGTTTTTCCAGCGCCATTTTTTCCTATAATAGATATAATCCCATTATCCAGATTCTGGGAAATAGAATCCAGAGCTTTCTGCCTTTTTCCATATTCTTTGCTAAGCCCCTGTATCTGAATCATCTGGCTTCATGAACTCAATGCTTATATATTTTAATATCTACTTGTTATAATTACCCTGAAAGAGAAGGAAAATTTCAGGATATATAATTAATTTATCTTCATAATAAAAATATAGATACTGTTAATTGATTAGGCAATTCTCCCCTGATTTTCCATTATTCTACCCTGCACCCTTTCAAAAAATTTCTCTGTTGGTTTATAGTTGGTAACGTTGTGGCCATGTATGGAAAGCGGAGTTACTGAGATATTTTTCTCCTCCATGAGGACATAATAATCAGTATTTTTATCTTCCTGCATTTCTATCTCATTCCCGAGCCAGTAATAGTCCTTTCCATTTGGGTCCTTATTATGCACCAGATAATCATGGAAAACGCTGGAGGCCATTGGAACGACTTTAATTTCTGTATCATCTGTTATATTTTCTGGAAAATTTATATTTAGCACATCAGCATTTTCCGGGAATCCATTCTGGAGGCTTTCCTCCATTATATACCGGGAATATACGCCTGCCCTGGAAAAATCTGAGTCCTCATTTGCGTTGATTTTATCAGTAACCATGGAAAAGGCCATGGATTTAATTCCCTTCAGTGCAGCAGCCATTGCAGCTGATATAGTCCCGCTGGCGTAAATGGATCTCAGTGATATATTGGACCCGAGGTTTATGCCGCTTGCCACAAGATCAATTTTCCTGCCCGGAAGTATGACATTCTGTGCTATTGTTATTGTATCGGCAGGATAGCCTGATATGGAGTAGCCATTAATCCCGTAATTTTTAAGCGACTGTATCCTCATTGGCCTTGTAAAGGTAATAGTCATGCCAGAAGCACTTCTCATACTGTCGGGTGCAACCATAACAGCCTCATCAATCAGGGAGGCATTTTTATACAGCTCTTTTATGCCCACTGCATTATATCCATCGTCATTTGTAACTAAAATCATAGTGTTTTTATATACGACTATTATATTTAGTTTTTATCTAAAATTTTCAGAATAATTCTCCATCAGGCATTCAATTGCACTGTAATAATCATTAAAATTTCCTGTTTTCATTGCGTTCCGAAGTTTCTCCTGGCAGTTGCCGTTTTCAACAGGTGATATATGATCCTTGAATAGCTCTTTTATGCTGCTGTCCACTAAAAATATCCCGCTTCTGACTGTAAATGGATCTGGAGGGCATTTATAATCCGTGTTTGATTCTTCATTATAAAGTGTGCACTGCTTTTTCTCATAGTCAATTCTGAAACTTTTAACGCCCTTAAATTTAGCAATTGCGATGCTTATTCCTCCAGGCTCGATGCCATTCCATCCTCCTTCAAGCACTGAATAGGACTCACCGCCGGAAAGTGTATAAAGAAAGGCAACGAGCATTTCTGAATCTGAATTTTCTATAATTGCAAGGGGTGCACTGTTAGTTTTTACATTTACGTTTTTCAGGCTTTCCGGGTGTGTTACAAAATCCACGTTAAAATTATGGTAATAAAGTGGATAAAACGCATCCCCGAAGGCATAAATTTCTGAAACCTTTCCGTTCTGTGAAACTCCACGTATCAGTATAAATGATTTTGTTGTGCTGCTCCTGTTTTCAAAATTCCACTGGATAATGCCCTGTGAACGATCATACCATGTATAATTAACTGTCACCGGTAGCTTTCTTAAATCCTCTGAAATAAGTCCTGCAACTGCCATAACAATATAACTTAATCATAGTATAAAAATGTTCATGAAAAATCCAGTCTACAATTTAAATATTATATAAGGTCTTTGGACACAAAAATTATGCCCTGCATTGTTATTACATGCCGTAAGGTATTGTGTTTTTCAAAGTTAATTATTTGCCTGTTTATTTATCAAGCTTTTTCTTTAATTCATTAATTTCTGCCTGTATAGACTTATCCATAGGATTTTTTCTTGCCTTCTGCTCAAGTTCCTCAATTTTCATTTCGATGCTTTTCTTTTTTCTATTCAAATCTCTTTTTCCTAGTCCCATCATTAATAATATTAACATCGTATAAAAATATTGATTTAAATTAGGGTTATATAAAAATAAAATATTAAATAATATAATTCAATAAAATTCTTCAAGGTCTGCTTCGGTTAATTTATAAGGCTCTTTATCCTTCAGATTGTATTTTGATAGGGTTTCGTCTACGTCTTCGTAAACCGGGGCATCCACATCATAGAATATGCCTATGGGTATTGTATGTGCCTCCTCTCCCCACTCAGATGCGTGTTTGAATGCCTCAAAGAAATCCTTTCTGTTATTTCCCTGAAGCTCGTAAGTTGTTTTCCTGAAGAAATCGTAACCTTCAATTTTATTGTATGTTACACAGGGACTGAAGACGTCAATGAATGAGAAACCTTTGTGCTGAATCGCGGCCTTGGTAATTTCCTTTAATTGCTTTATGTCCCCGGAAAGCCCACGTGCGACAAATGTGGCACCGGCGGTAAGTGCATAGTGCATTGGATTGAAAGGCGGCTCTATGTTGCCGTCCGGCGTGCTTTTTGTAATTCTTCCTATGGGTGTTGTTGGTGATGCCTGGCCTGTTGTCAACCCGAATACCTGGTTATCAGAAACCATATATGTCATGTCAACGTTTCTTTTTGCTGCATGATAAAAATGCTGCGTGCCCTCGAAGAATCCATCGCCATCTCCGCCATAGGCTATTACTGTAAGCTTTCTGTTGGCCCATTTAATTCCCTCTGCTACAGGCAGTGACCTGCCATGAAGCCCGTGGTATCCATATGTGTTGATAAATTCAGGCATATTGCTTGAACAGCCTATGCCGGATGATATTACAACATTCTCTGGCCTTATATCTAGCTCTGAAAGAGCCATTGAAATTGCCCTCAGCTGTGAGAAATTCCCACATCCCGGGCACCAGTCGGGTGCCACCTTTCCCTTATATTCTGCTACAGGTATCATAATTTCTCCTCCACATTTATTTTCTTTCCGAATATTGCCTCTTCAAGCTGCATAGCAAGGTCTGAAGGGAAGAAGGCCTCTCCGTCGTATTTCCCTATGAATGTTGTATCCACAAGGAATTCCTTCCTTATCAGACCATTAAGCTGCCCTGAGAAGTTATTTTCAACAACTATTATCTTCTTTTTCCCGGCAATCAGCTTCTGGATGTCGTGATTCATTGGGAATACATGGGTAATCTCAACTGCACCTATTTTTGTGCCGTTCTTTCTCATGCAGTCCACTGCCTCTTCTACAGCGCCTCTGGTTGATCCCCACTGAATTATTACATACTCGGCATCATCCATTTTGTATGTTTTTGTTGCCGGTATTTCTTTTATGTACTCATTCAGCTTCCTCATTCTTTTCTCCATGGAAAGCTTTCTCTGGGTTGGATCTGTTATTGCATCACTGACCACAGCGCCGTACTCGTTGTGCTCATCAGAATCCTCATTATGCATTAATCCAGGCTGTCCGGGGAATGCCCTCTTGGATATTCCAGTTTCTGTGAATTCATACCTCTTATAGTCCGGCTCGTTGTCCTTTGCCAGAAGCCCTCTGTCCATCTTGTAGCTCAGGTCAAAGCTTACTGTTTCATCATGCTCTGCAAGGTAGAGATCTGTAACAACAAAGACCGGCAGCTGGTACCTCTCTGCAAGGTTGAAAGCTTCCTTTGTAAGATTGAAGGCTTCCTCAACTGTTCCCGGGGCAAGAACTATTCTGGGCATATCTCCCTGACCTGCTCCCAGTACCTGATTCAGGTCCCCCTGTTCAGTTTTTGTGGGCAGACCGGTGGAAGGGCCAGGCCTCTGTGCTTCATAGATGACCAGGGGCACCTCTGTCATTCCCGACAGGCCTACACCCTCTGTCATTAGTGCAAAGCCGCCTCCTGATGATCCGGTAGCAGCCCTGACACCTGCATAATTTGCCCCTATTGCGGCATTTATGGCACTTATTTCATCCTCTGTTAGTTTAAGGAATACATTATACTTCTTGCCATGCGTGGCTATGAACTGCAGGAATGATGAAGCTGGAGTCATCGGATACGCGAAATACATCTGCATTCCTGCGTTTATAGCTCCCAGCGCAGCTGCATCTCCTCCAGATATGGTATAAAGCTTTCTGTCAAATTTATCCAGCTTCCTATAAACTGAATAGTTCTGCAAATAATATTCATATCCTTCCTTTGCAGCGCTTATATTGGCATCAACAAGCTTTCCTTTCTTGTTGAATACCTTCTCTATAACTCCAGAAAATACTTCGAAGTCCAGTCCAAGCGCAGCAACTACTGCACCCAATGCCACAGTATTTTTCAGCAATGGATTTGCATCGAATTTCATTGCAATATCTCTCAATGGAACAGGGCAGTATTTTACCTCACTGTATTTCTTGAAATTTTTTATGGTTCCAGGATCATATATGGCTATTCCACTCAGTGGGGATGCCCCGCCCTCATTTATATCCCTGTTTGTATGCCTCTCCAGTGAATCGGCATTGAGAGCCACAAGCACGTCCAAACCGCTTCCCTGGTTCCTGACCTTTTCATCAGAAGCCCTTATCTGGTACCAGCTTTCACCCCCTCTTATGAGGCTCTGATAGTAATTATATGTGCTTATATATAATCCACTTCTTGAAAATGTTTTGGCCAGGGTCAACCCGGCGGACTGCACTCCATCTCCAGCAGCCCCTCCTATTCTCACAATTATTTCTTCCATGTTGATAGTTAGTAGTAAGTGGCGTATAAATTTTTTTATGATTACGGAATTTATAATTAGCCAGATGACGTAATTTTTTGTATATTAATATCTTGGCATTGATTTAAATATGTTAGTTTTGCCATAAAATACGGGTTTTCAAGCCTAAAATATTTAACCATAAATCGTTTAATGAACAATTATTTACTCAATGGAAACCATAAAATAGGACTTCCATATCAGTAAATGATATAGAATGGAAAAAATCAGTAGCTATGATGTCTGGAGGGAATTTCTCAGAACATGGAAAACCTGGTATAAAGCCTCCGAAAAAAATCTGATTTCCATGGGCGTATCTACTGTTGAGTATAGAATTTTAAAAAATTTGACAGAAAGAGGTTCACTTCCAATGATTGAACTTGCCAACATAAATATGGTAACACAGGGATGGATAACAGGAGTTGTTGATAAACTTGAAGAATTGGGATACGTAAAGCGTGAAAGAAGCGATACCGATAGAAGGGTTATAAATATCTCAGTATCAAATAAGGGAAAGGCGTTTTTCAAAAAAATAGAGACACTACACCTCAAATTCATTGATGATTCACTGAAAAATTTTACGGACGAGGAAAAATACAACATTCTGAATTTCCTTAAAAAAATAGAGGTAAATGTTGAGAAATAGAACCGGCAGGGAAAAAGATTATTATTGATATTTTACTATGAGTTTATAAATGAGCTATAATGAGATATTTCTGATAATACTTATTGTTTTTTCGTGGATAATCATAATAATATCGCTGGCGCCAGAAATCAATAAATCAAAGCATTTTTCTACCATGGGGCCCGCTTTGATGATCAAATCAACCAGCAACAAGGGAGTGCTTGATGCAGTGGCAAAACATCTACCTGCAAAGGGAATGAGCCGTTTCTCCACAATACTTGTTGTCCTTGGTGGCCTTCTGGCCTTTGCCATGCTTCTCTATGAGGCTGTGCTTCTGACAATAATTCATGAGCCACCAAGTGCGGCGCCACCACTCAACGAATATCTTGCCCTGCCACTAATAAACCCATTTATACCGCTTGGATATGGAACTGCCAGCCTGGTATTTGCAGTTGTGATACACGAAATGTTCCATGGCATTGTGGCCAGAAAGCACGGCATAAAGGTCACCAGTGTAGGTGCACTGTTCTTTATTATTCCTGTTGGTGCTTTTGTTGAGCCTGATGAGAAGGAAATCATGGCAGCTGATCCTGTTGTAAGAAGGCGCATAATAGCTGCCGGGCCTGGGATCAACCTTATCATTGCAATTATATGCATAGTCCTGCTCATATTTGTAATGATGCCTGCATCTGCACCCATACATTCAGGTATCTACGTTGAGGATTCTACAAGCATTTACAGTGGCCATTCAATACCAAAGGGCATGGAAATCACATCCTATGGCAATCTGTCTGGAAAGCAGCTTAACAGCCTTGAAACAACTTCCATGATTACCCCCGGAATGGCAAATGTTACACTTTTCAATGGCAAGACCAGTACTGTTGAAAGCGTGCCAACCGGAGTTGCCATAGTAGATTTGCTCTCTGGGTTCCCCGCTGCAGAAGACAAGGTTCCGACGGATTCCATAATTTATAATATAAGTGATAATGGCAACTCTCACATTATTTACAACATAGATACACTTGGCAATGTTCTGGACAAAATACCGCCAGGCACAACCATAAATATGACGGTAATTACCTTCGGAAGTACTGAGCACTTTACTACATACACAATGAAGACGGTTTCCACATACAGCTACTATGCAAAGGATGACCCGGCGGCAAACAGTGCTGCCTACAAAGACGAAAGCTTCATAGGGGTCCAGATATCATATTCGGGAATAGGCTATGCATCCATAGACAGCATGCACAGCCTTGTATTCGGGGCCCAGATAGCCGGCCCGGAGTTTTATGAAACCCTTGGGCTTCCCATACTGGGGCTCTCACCTATACCGGGAAGCCTGGCCCACCTGTTTTCAACGCCCTTTAATTCCTACATATTCTTCGGCATAGTAAACAGCCTTTACTGGATATTCTGGATAGATTTCCTTCTGGGGATTATGAATGCACTTCCGCTCTCAATACTGGACGGCGGGCAGTTCTTCAAGGATACACTAAATATAGCTTCCAGGAGGGAAAGATTCAAATTTCTCAGGGATGAAAAAAATGTTACAAAGATATACTATGCCCTGGGTCTGTTTGTATTCTTCCTTTTGCTCTATATAGTTATAGCCCCCCGGATTTTATAGCTCCCCTAAAAATTTCTTAACATTATTAAAAAATATGTCCGGCTTTTCCATCTGTACGCAGTGGCCTGCCCCGTCGATTTTAACAAACGTCGATGATGCAATGAGGTCGTGATATTTTATCCCGTGTTCAATTGGAACCATGTTATCCTTTCCTCCCCACAGTATAAGCACAGGGCTGTCGATCCGGTTAAGCTCATTCAGGAGTGGGTCAACTCCAAGGCCGCCTATTATTATGGCTGACTTAATTATGCCATTAAAATCTATTAAGCTTTTCAGCGCTGTTCCGGCCGATGCTGATGGACCCACCACTACAATATTCTCCAGATAAAGCTTTTCCGAGAAATCCCTTATGAAATCTGCCCCCTTGGATGGAGCCCCAACAAAGTTATATTTGAAACTGGAGTCCGATTTTCCGAATCCTGGCATATCAGGGGCATAAACATTGTATCCCCACTGCCCTACCTTTCTCAGGGCATCTATCCCTGCCCAGGACGCCGATGTCTGGGATGTGTCATGCAGAAGAATAAAGTTTCTCCCACTACCGCGGGTATATGAAATATAATGTATATTAACTCCTCCTACTTCCATGTCATTCTCATTTACTTCCATGTATTCATGATTTATCTATTGTTATTATAATTATATAGTTGAGTTAATTTGAATAAAGTTACCGTGGATGTGACAGGACTAAGAAATCAAAAAGATTATATGACAATGTTAAAATAAGAGCAATCATTAATTGAAATTATGAAACTCAAGGAATCGTCACTGGATTTCCATGCATTTGTAAGCATATATGGAGATGCCATGCTAAACTCATTCATCAAGAAGATATACCAGGTCAACCAGAAAGAATTTGTATTCCAGCTATACAGGTCAGACCTGAAGAAGAGGGATTTTTTTATCTCTCTAACAAAGGGAATAGCCTTCTATGATGCCGAAAAGCCGGAGGAGGCAACACAGTTATCAATGCTGTTCAGAAAGCAATTATCAGAGAAGAGGATAGTTGGAATTGAGCAAATCAATTTTGACAGGGTTGTTAAAATTACCCTGCATACAGGCCAGGAAATAATACTGGAGCTTTTCAGTGGTGGAAATCTTATTATCACTGATAATGGGAAAATTGTATTTGCCATGGACCAGCATGTATACAAAACAAGGAAGATACTCATAGGGGAGGAGTATATCCCACCATCAACCGTGAATCCGGTGGAAAGCAGGGAAACATTTTTTGATATACTTAACAACAGCAAGGCATCCATAGTGAAAACACTGGCAACAAGGGGCAACCTGGGGGGGGAAATTGCGGAGGAGGCACTTTATAGAAGCAACATAGAGAAAAATAAAATGCCCTCTGAGGTAAGAAATGACTATGACAGGCTTTACGGAACGGTAATGGAGATATTGGAAGAATCAAAAAAGAATATGGCATATTATTATGAGGGGGATGAACTTCTATCGCCTGTGGTGCTGACTGCCTTGAATAAAGACCCGGACAGCAAATTTGAGGACTTAAATGAAGGAATCTGCTATTATATAAAGCACTACCCGGAAACGGATAAAAACAAATCCAGCGTTGAGAGAAGGATAGAATCCCAGAAGCGTTCCATAGAAGAATTCAATAAATTAATGCTTGTATATACAGAATTCGGGAATTACCTGAAAATGAATTTCCAGCCACTGCAGAAACTGCTCAACATTGTACATAACAATGTAAAACACAACAACAGTGAAAATTTTACGTTTTCAGACCTTGAAATCAGCAACATAAATCCGGCCAGGGGAACATTTACGGTAAACTATCAGGGCACCGACATAGTATTGAGCTATGTGGAATCCCCGGGAAATAATATAAACAGGGTGTTCAATACGGCCAAGGATTACAGGAACAAGATTGAGGGTGCCGAGAGGGCTATAGAGGAAACAAAAAAGCTTATTTTAAAGGAAAAGCAGAAGTCAGGGAAAAAGAAGAGGGTAAAATACTGGTTTGAATCCTACCACTGGTTTACCAGTTCTGCCGGAAATATGGTAATGTCAGGAAGGGATGCAAAAACAAATGAAAAGCTGGTAAAGAAGCATATGTCAGATAATGATATTTATGTACATGCCGACCTTTACGGCGCTCCAAGCACGGTAATCAAAAATGACGGCATCGGCATAACAGAGGAGACAATAAGGGAAGCATGCGAATTTGCAGTATCACTGTCCAGGGCATGGCCCGCCGGCATAGGTTCCGGAACTGCCTACTGGGTGGAGCCTTCACAGGTAAGCAAAACCCCTGAATCCGGTGAATTTGTATCGAAAGGTTCATGGATTGTCCGCGGAAAAAGAAATTATGTACTCAACCTGCCCCTGCAGTTAAAAATCTCACTTGTAGGTTATAAGGGAAATACGCTGCCAATGATATCACCGGCAGAAACGAAAACAGAATCTGAAAAGTATGTTATCATAAAACCTGGAAATGAGAAGAGATCCACTGCAGCTGAAAAAATTTCCAAAATACTTGGGATAGACAGGTCAGAAATAGAATCTATACTTCCTCCCGGTGGGTCAATCATCGTGGAGAGCTCAAAGGAAATAGCATCCACGACTTCATGAGACCCTGAAGCTTAGCTTAATTTAGCCTTGAGTTCCTCTATGGTGGATACATCAGTTGGGTCCACATTCCTTACCAGTGCAAGCTCGTATGTGAGATAATCTGCGTAATGGATAAGATAGAATAATTTCACGAAATAATCATTTGACGGGGATTTAACTACTGTAAACTGTTCTCCTGTTATGTCCTGTGTTATTTTTATCCTCTGATTAATTCTGGCATTGTCCGATTCAAATGCATAGAATAGATACTCAGACCTTCTGTAGGCTGACTTTAATGGCATGGTATCATTATGGTTCAGCTCAGGGAAATAACTGTAGAATGCGAAGGTCTTTGCATTTTCGTTGAACTGTGTTTTCCATCTATATGCCACGGATTTGAAGGGTTTTGATCCGTATATAATCGGGATTGAGCTATTCTCGTAAATTTTGAATGCCTCTGATTTCATTTCACCGTGGTTTTTGTCCATATCGTTGAGAACATCGTATGCTGCAGAAATTTTGTCGCCGTCTATTGGTGAAAATGTATTATAAAGAGGCATGAGCATATAGCCCAGTGCCGATCTCGGCTGGAGGCCGGAAGGTATTATTATAGGATTTTCAACTAGGGTTTCCAGTTTTCCACCGGATGTAATAGCCATGACATGGGCACCTTTTTTCTTGGCCTCCTCAACATTACTTATTGTTTCCTCAGTGTTCCCGGAGTAACTCACGGCAATGAAAAGCGTCTTTTCATTTACAAAGGACGGGATTCCGTAATCCCCTATAGAGATAACAGGGCGCTCTGTATAGTATTCCTGGAATATATTTCCAACTATTCCCGATCCGCCCATTCCAGAAATGACTATATTGTCAAAATTAAAATCCACAGTGAATTTGTCATTGGATTTCAGCTGCTCCTTTAAATTTTTTAACTCATTGAGAAAATTCATAATAGATTAGATAAAAATAGCATATTATTTTTTCTATTATATTATTTTATGTTATCCCCTGACAGCCCTGATAAATATGATGTGGACTCCTTTTTCTTTTTTATGGTAATGCTCACTGCAAAAACTGATAGAAGGCATACGAGGGTGGTCAGGTCAATGATCAGTATAAGGCCCGTATATCCAACAATGCCACCGATAACCCCCAAAAGCACAGATATGAGACCACCAAAAAGTGCCCCAAAATTATATGATATACCGGATATAAGCCCGCGAACAGCAGGATCAATTCTATCCATAAGCAGCAGCGGAATTATAGGCATTGACCCCACTCCGAAGGTGAATATAATCATTCCTGGAAGGGCAAATGGCCTTAAAAATCCAAAATAGGGCATTGCAACCCATGAAAAGGCCAGGGCAATTAATGACCCTGCCATAATCAGATGCTTCTTCCTGAAGTTGTTTGAGAGTCTTCCGAAGATCAGAAATCCTATGGCGACAGTAATGCTTGAGGCTATCATCACAACCCCCACAATTGATCCCGGGAGTCCAAATGAGGGAGCCACCGTGGGATAAAATGAGAGTATGGCGAAATATGCGGAAAAATAGCCAGACATCATAATCATGGACTTGATAAGTGGAATTTTATAGTCCATGAGATGTATTTTATTTTTGGCTTTTTTTATTACCCGCTTATCGCCTGGAAGCTTCATTAGTGTATAGGGGGCAATAATAAGGGGTATGGTACCTGTTATGAGGAAAAGCCTCCATGTTGCACCTATGGTGGGCAGGAACAGTATGTATGCAACCCCTGTTAACGCATATCCTATCCCGTATCCACTCTGTATTATTCCGAATATTGTGGATCTTATATCGGCAGGAGAGAATTCATATCCGAGAACAGTACCAGATGTCCATTCACCTCCCATAAATATGCCCTGCACGAATCTTGCAGAGAATAAAATAAAAACATCAGGTGAGAATGCCATTATCCCGGCAAATATGGCATATCCAGCAGTGCTTAGTGCCATGACACGCCTGGCACCGGCCCTGTCGGTAAGTGCTCCGAGATAGAGGCCCCCGAAAAACCTGCCTATGAGTCCAAGTGCAAAGAGCAATGATACAACACCGAGTCCTATGTGATAGGATTTTTCAAGTTCAGCATATATATAGGTAACAAGAGTGAGATCATATATATTTCCTATCCAGGACCCTGTAGATGCAAAAGTTGCATGAACATAATCCTTCATAATAGGTAATCGCGACAATTCAATTAAAGTTTCCCTGACTGTGGATAGCACATTATCCGGATTACCCTGAAAAACTGATAAGCTTGTCAATATGGAAATTACAAAGGCTCATTTAAAAGATTATCCTTCACTCCGTAAAATCTATCTTGACCTTCCACATGGAACGCTCCTGTACGGCTGTGGCCTTCACACCCCTTTGATTTATGAGATCAGCAAGTTTTTCTGCCCTCTCCTGGCCATTGAACTCTATGTATAGTGCATCTATACCGAACTCTGGCATACTTCCCTGAGAGGAAACAAGGTCTCCTATCTTATTCATGACTTCAATGAATTTATCCTTCTCTATGTAGAATGTCCCTTTCTCTATCTTAGAAACCCCGGTTTTAACTATCCCGTCATAGGTAATACTGGAAACCCTTTTATTGACGTGTATTGATGAAGTTTTATAATAAAATCCCATTAAAACTATGAAAATAATCAGGAGAGGTATTCCGAGGAATAAGAGCCCAACGGCAAAGGATAAGGCTGACATTATTAGAAATATTACGCCGATAGCCAGGTAAACGTTTGCCATTTTGGATGTATCTGTATTAATTATAAATAATTTATTAAAATTCCCGATCAGGAAATTATGTTGAAAATATCCATAGAATGCCCGGATATCTGAACTTTATCCTGCATTTTTACTTAAAATTTCAATTTTTCAATTACGCATATTGTATATTTTTAGAAACATTTTATTATATTATGTGATACTGTAATTAAATGGAAAAGATCAGTCTTGACGATTCAACGCAGAAGGTTTCATCGGGCTATAGCTGCCTTGACTCCCTGATGGATGGTGGAATAGAACAGGGAATAATAACCGAACTGTACGGTGAAGGAGGTGCCGGAAAATCCAACCTGGCAATGATATATTCACTTTCGGTGCTTAAGGGCGGACGTTCTGTTATATATGTTGATACCGAAGGTTTTTCTACAGAGCGTTTTTTGAGCATATCAAAGGGCTGCACGGAATATTTACCTCATATGAACATATACAGGGTTAAGTCCCTTGATGACCAGTACCTAGCCCTTATCAAATCTGATAAACTTATTGGGGAAAAACGTGATTCAAAACATAGCATAGGGATAATGGTTGTGGATTCCTTCACAAATTTTTTCAGAATGGAAACAGGCAAGGATCCATCTGCCAGGATGGAGGGATACGAAAAACAGTTGAGCATACTTTCCGGAATAGCACTGAAATACAAAATACCCGTTCTAATAACAAATCAGATATATGAAGATGTAAACAATAATTCTCTGGAGCCTTTCGGGGGCTTCTTCATAGACCATGCAATGAAGGCTATTTACAGGGTGGAAAAATTCAGGGATGGTACCAGGACCCTGACTGTAGACAAACACCGTTCCATTGCAGAGGGCCACAGCGCAAGATTCAAAATAACCGATAATGGGATTACCTGCGAGGTGTAAACATGGGAGTTGATATTTCAGGAATACTGGTAAAACATGAAACAACTATCAAGGAAAATGCTGGAAGTACAGTTTCTGTTGACGCGTACAATATCATATACCAGTTTCTCAGCAGCATAAGAGGCGAAGACGGCGAGCCCCTGAAGGATTCCTCCGGAAATATTACATCCCATTTATCCGGGATTTTTTACCGTACCGCAACACTGCTCCAGAATAGCATAAAGCCCGTGTACTCATTTGACGGGAAGCCATATCACCTCAAAAGTGAAACCCTGAAAGAGAGGAAGGCCATAAAGGACAAGAATATTGCTGAGCTTGATATCGCCATAAAAAATAACGATACAGAAAGGATTAAAACGCTATCTTCCAGAATCAATTACATAACGGCCGATATAGTTTCAGAATCAAAAAAACTCCTGGACCTGATGGGAGTTCCATGGGTGCAGGCTCCCACAGAGGGAGAGGCACAGGCATCATATATGAGCAAAACCGGCGTGGTGGATTCAGTTGTTTCCCAGGATTATGATTGCCTTTTATTCGGTGCCAGAAGAGTCCTGAGGAATTTTACAATGTACGGGCGTCGCAGGATATCGGGCACAGGAAGGTTCATTAACATTAGCCCTGAAATAATAGATTTGAAGGAGAATCTGGAAAATATGGGAATCACACAGGATCAGCTAATTGGCATTGGCATAATGGTAGGAACAGATTTCAACCCGGGGATTAGGGGCATAGGTGCCAAGACAGGCCTGTCATTGATTAAAAAATTTGGCACAGTGGAGGAGGTTTTAAAATATAAGGGAAAGGAGATAGAAAACCTTGCAGAAATAAAGGAATTTTTTAATAACCCGCCGGTGGCAGAGTGCGATGATATCAAACTTAAACCGCCTGACAGGGATGGAATTATAGACTATCTATGTAATCAACATAGTTTTTCACAGAACAGGATTAACCAGATTCTGGATCAGATGGAAAAGGGTTATTCCAGTGCAAACCAGTCGAACCTCGATAAGTATTTTTAATTTTTAATTTCCTGCTCTGTTACCATTACCTGATGGGATCTTGGATATTCCAGTTCCAGTATATCCTTCATGGCTTTTTTTATATCCTTTTCATCAACATCCATACTCTGGTTTCTAAATCCTTCCTCTATCACAGTAAACTTTTCTCCTGTTTTTTTAACTGTAACGATTCTATCTTTCTTGAAGCTCTTTATGATAAGCATGTGGTTGCTGTCCATCTTGGCAAGCATGGTGTGGACATGCTTATCTACGCTTCTTATGGGCATCCATGGCATTTAATCACTGTTAAGCTTATTGCTTACTGGCAATATAATATTTATGAGTATTTCAGTCAACGCTTTTTTAAGGTCCATTGGGTGAATCTCGGATCTCTGGTACCTTTCCTCCAGTTCCCTGAAAGACTTAATAGTGTAGGGTCCACCGTGGGCCTCTGAACGTTTAATTTCCAGATCCTTAACGTAGTATGGAAATATAAGGTATCTGAGTATATCGATTATGGGATTGTTTTCAACTATGCCCATGGGGCAGAAGGCATTTTTAATTTTCCTCCTTATATCATCTTCCCTGTCAGTTAAAAACAACGCTGATTCCGGATCACTTTTTGACATTTTCTTGAAATCATCCATTCTCCCTTTTCCTTTCAATGATGCTATAAGAGGCATCTCCATGAGGACAGGCTTTTTCCTTCCCATCTTCTCTGCTATGTCCCTTGCAAGCATGTACGCATGTCTCTGGTCTGTGCCACCAAGTGCAAGATCGGAATTCAGATAAAAAACATCCGTAACCTGCATTAGAGGATAAATATATTTACTGAAGTCCTTGTCTGCATCCTCCTCTGTCCTGCCCATGATGGGAAGTGATCTCCTGATTCTTAAAAGTGAGGAATTTTTAGCAGTCTGGAGCAACAATTCCCAGTAATCCGGATTTGCAACGACATCTGATGCCCAGATAAACTCAACCTCCGGGCTCAATCCTGCATAGATCATGCTGTTTTTTAGACGGTTGCCACTCTCCCTTATGAGATTTATATCACCTCCAAGTTTATCATTTACCCTGGCGTGCCAGTCTGCAAGCAGAACCTTCATATGAAAGCCCAGTTCAACAAGCTGGTTAATTTTATTGACATAAATCAGTATAGCTATGTGGGGAAGGCCAGATGGCTCGAATCCTATGTAACCCTGGCCGTTTCCGGTGAATAGGGTTTCACACTCTCCGGGAGTAACCACTTCCGAAGTATTTGATTTGAGAATTTCCAGTTTGTCCATTGGCAGGTAATACAGTGTTATTTAATTAATTTTTATTTTTTGAGAAGCAGATCCAGTAGCGATGATGCCTCTTTTTTTGTTAATTCTTCAAGGGAGCCCTTCTTCAATGATTTCAAATAATCGTCTACTATCTTCTGATTTGACTCTTCTCTTTTTAATAGGTCGTTTACAAATGATAGTTGTTTTTTTGTTATCTCATCGTTTTTATTATACATAGAATGAAATGTGATTGCCGTACATAAGGTTACGGTTTCTCTCTATAGGATGCATATGAATGAAACATTTCAGATGATTTATACAGAAGCTTGTAATTCCATATCCAATACTGATTTATACATATTGAATGCTTACCATGTGTCCATGTATAAAAATTACAGTTTTTAAAGGGACTTTTGTTTAAGTTAAAAGTTATGGATAACAGTATATTGCTAGAATTCAGGCACAATATAATTATCCTGTAGTACCTGGAAAATAGAAAATGTTTTAAATAAATAAGGCATTTATTAGTTATGGAAGCTAATCCAGAACACATAATGAAAACAGCAAACATGCTCAAAATCCTTGGGCTTTCGTCCTATGAAGCCCAGGCCTTTGCCTCATTAGTATATCACGGTGTGGCAAATGCTGATACTATTGCAGACACGGCGGGTATCCCAAGAACATCTGCTTATAAGGTCATGGAATCCCTGGTGGCACGTGGATTTGCAAGGGAAACAGAGGGCAGGCCCAGGATGTTCAAGCCCGAGGACATGTCAAAAATAAAGGAAGATTTTATTAACAGTGTGAATAAGTTATTTGATGACCTGAAGGAATTACAGGATGTGCTTCCGTCAAAAGGTGATCCCCAGCTGGTCTTTACCATCTATGGCAGGTCAAAGGTAATGAGCAAAATGGCCGAGATGTTTGACCTTACAGAAAGGGAAATCCTTATCGCAACACCACGTATAAGGGAGATCCGGAGTGAATTGAAGAAAAACATAGAGAACGCCTTGAAGAGGGGGGTAAAGGTTGTTTTTATAACACCGCCGAATAAGAGGGTCCCGCACAATACAATAGTTTACAGGAAAGAAGGACTGATAGCAACAGATGTGGCAAGTGATGATTCAAGGGCGATGCTGGCCGGAGCTGACCTGGATGCCTGCGGATATACTGATAACCCTATTCTTTCACTGCATGTACTGCAGTTCATAAATATGATGATGAACGATGAAATTAAGATGTGATTTCGAGAGCAGGAATAAGCTAGTGGGCGGGCATGTCTCAATAGCAGAGAGCATAGCGTTATCACCTGAAAGGGCGAATTCCTTTGGATTCAATACATTTCAGATTTTTGTAAAAAGCAATCTCCAATGGAAATACAGGGAAATAAGCGATGAGGAGTATGAAAATTTTAAACATAATGTTATGGAATTTAAAATGAAAAAGCCTGTGGTACATGCTACATATCTGCTCAACCTTGGCTCAGAAAATAAGGAACTGGTAGAAAAGTCTGTGAATGACCTGAAGTATGAAATAGGCGTGTGCAACCGTCTAGGCATTGAGTATCTCGTGATTCATCCCGGATCCAACAGGGACAGAAAGCATGCAATTGAATCCATAATGGGAATAATTAATTCAATGGAAACAGGAAATGTAAGGATTCTCATTGAAAATTCATCTGGAAAAGGCAGTACAGTTCCTGCCACAATTGAAGAAATGCAGTCCATGATAGACAGTTCAAAGAATAGAACCGGAATATGCCTTGATACCTGCCATTTTTTTGCAGAGGGGTATGACCTGGTTGATAAATATGGTGAGTCCATGGAAAGCCTGAAATCGTCGGGCGTAATGAAAAACATTTATGCCATGCATATCAATGATTCCATGTTTGAACTGGGATCAAAAAAGGACAGGCACGAAAATATAGGAAATGGATTTATCGGGAATGCTGGATTTAAAAATATAATAAACGACAGTTCATTCAACGGGATTCCAATGATCATGGAAACTCCCGGCGGGGATGAAAACTATTTATCCAATATACAGAAATTAAGAGATTTAATGGTGATGTAATGAACATTAAAGAATTCAAACCCTATCTATTTTCATGTGACATAAAGGACGTTGTTTCTCCACCATTTGACACAATCACACCAGAGCAGGAAAAGAAATTGCGTTCTGCAAAGTGCAATATAACTGCACTGAGCATGCCCGAGTCTGGGAGCAATGGGGTAAGTCCTAAAAAAATTCTGGAAAAATGGCTAAAAGATCACCTTGTTTATGAGTACAGCAGGGACATCATAATAATCCTGAAACAGATATTTTACATAAATAAAGAGGCTGTATCAAGGTACGGTATTATATCGCTGCTGGAACTCAACGGTACCATAAGTGCACATGAAAATACATTTGATAAGCAGGTAAGGGAAAGGCAGGGAATTATGCAAGAGTTACAGGCAGAGCCAGAACCCATATTCATAGTCATACCGGACAACAGCTTCGATAAAATGGTAAAAAGGTATGCATCTGACCTGGAAGAAAAATTCAAATTTGAGGAGCCCAGCGGCGTGGAAAATTATGTTTATTTCCTGGATGACCCTCATCGCATCACAAGGATAAAGGAATCACTTGAAAATGTTCATGGGATTGTGGCTGATGGCCATCACAGGACTCAGGCAATAAGGAACCTGGAGGCAGAGACAGGAGATAAGTTCTGGAATTATGCACTGGCATATACAACATCAATTTATGGAAATGGGTTAATGATCGGAGGTGTTGACAGGCTTGTTTACAGACTCAATTTTGAGGAAAACATGAACAGGATAAAAAACTTATTCGATATCTACACTGAGAAAACCATGGAAGATGACGATTGTATAAGGATTTATAGCAGGGGTTTGTTCTACAGGCTCATTCCCAAGGAATATGCTATAAATGAGACATTCGGCGCGAACAAACCTCTTTCTACAGAAATAATAAACAGAATACTATTCGAAAACGCATTCGGACTAAGCAGGGAGGAGATGGAAACAAAGATCGGTTATATATATAACACAACAGATGCCATAAACGCTGTTGACAGCCATGAGTGCGAATTTGCAGTGCTTATACCTCCATGGCATAAGGATGATTTCCTGAATCTCACCATGCAGAACAGGATATTCCCTCAGAAATCAACATATTTTTATCCAAAAATTCCATCAGGAATTGCAATATACTGCAGGCCATCGTAGCTCAGCAGGTAGAGTGGTTGATTCGTAATCAACAGGTCGCGAGTTCAAATCTCGCCGATGGCTCTGGATTTATATAAATTCTTTAACAAAAATTATTTTATCCTCATTGAATACAAGCGCGATTTCATAACTTCTTTCAATGTCATTGAAACTTGTATGGGATGTCCAGTTACCGGTGTACTGATCATGATTCAATTCACGTATTCTTATATTATCCACACCGGCATAATTTTTCATAATGTATTCCCTAATAAATTCAATGGCACGTGCACGGTCATCCATTGAAGCAGATCGAAATACGGTATAAAATACTTGGCAGGTTTGTTATTCCAAAATTTAAAAAGGCTTATAATAACCTGTTGCATTTATTATCCATGGAGTTTAAATTAACCATTGGAAAAATGGAAGATTTAAAAAATATGATCATGGAAGATATGGCAAAAACAGAAAATATAGATATTGATGATATTGAATTCCAGGATATATTTTATTATTCTGGGTTGAAGAAGTGGAATGCAAAAATTGAATTCAGAAAAAATGGGAAAAATTACATGGCCAGTATGGATATAATGGAAAATGGCATGATCACCAGATACCAGCAGAGGGAGGAAAATGAATTCAAATGAATGCCCCCTGAGCATAGCATTAAAGCCGCTTAAGGGAAAATGGGAACCGGTAATAATCAAGTTTCTATCCATAAACGGGAAATCGGGATACAAGGACATATATGACAGAATGGACAATATAACACCCAAGGCACTTACAGGGGCCCTGAAGATCCTTTACCAGGAGGGAATAATCAATAAGGTAACCATATCAGAAAAACCACATAGAGTCCTATACAGCCTGACTGAGAAGGGGGTTGCCATGATCAAGCCTCTGGACGCCATAGAATCACTGAACGGCAAGGCTAAATATTCTATGGCAAAGTCTAAATAATAACTTTTTGTTATAGACCGCATGACGTATTACAGCAGTGACGATTCCATAGCCAAGATAGACAGGATATCCCGGTTGCTTCTATTCATATCCATAGGATTCTTTATAGTGGCCTCACTGATAAACACACTGTATACACTGACGGGGCATCATGATCTTTTATTCAAAACCGGGCTTGTGTTTATTATACTGTTTGATATATTTTATGCAGTAATACTCCTGAGCATTTACCAAACCGGAAAGCTTCAGATTACAGACAGGCTGATATTTTTATCCCTTGGCCTATTTGCTATAATATTCATATCTGAAATAATGCTGGAAATAAATGCTGGTACAGGCCTTTTCCCCGGGATAGTTGGGTTTGTTGGCCTTGCCTTTGGATTCATGTATTATTACTTTAAGGGCGATGAGCTACTGTCACGGGTAATGATAATAATAGCGGCCATACTGGCCTACATTGCTATGGCAGGATACCCTTTAATGCCATATATATTCACATTCGGCACGTCATACCTGAATTCGGCATTGTGGGCTCAGGCATTCATAATTATGGAGATACTGCTAATACTTGCATTCCTGTTCAAATCAACACAGATCGTTGCAGATTTTCTCACTGAATCTGGCAAATCCCTGGGGCTGTTCATATTTGCCATAGGCATGATAATAACAGGCGCCTCAATGGTTTCCACAAACCTGGCAGCACTTCCTGCCGGGCTGGGAGATGCACTATCTGCCATACTTATTATAGCAGGCATCTTTGCACTCATTGCAGGTATTCTAATAGTCATAATATCGCTTATGGATTTTTATAACTCCGTAATAAAACCTAGAATCCATTTTATGAGATAAAAATTATATTTAATTAAGGCATTATTGCATATGACTTTTGACGATTTGAATGATTTCATAAAATACCAGGAGGGCAATAATGACATTATAAAGATAAACGAAGAGGTAGACCCGAACCTAGAGCTTACATACATACTCAGTGAGGAGGAAAGGATAGGCAGGAAAAAAACCATACTATTCAACAATGTTAAAGGTTCAAAGATGCCTGTTTTAGGCAATATATTTTCATCCGAAAAGAAGATAGAGGCAATACTGGGTGATACTCCATACAATATAGGCCTTAAACTGAAAAATATAGTCAGGATACCGGACGACACGGAGTCAATGATATCAAGGGGGCTTGAAATGCTAAAGGAAATGAGCGGCATAAAGCCCAAGGTATATAACAGGAAAGGATCGGAGTTTGAGGTGGTTGACCCACGCCTAACTGAGTATCCAATAACAAAAAACTGGCCAAAGGATGGAGGACGTTACATAACAATGCCCGTTGTGATAACAAAGGACCCGGACACCGGGACAAGAAACGTCGGAACATACAGAATGCAGGTCTATGATGATGAAACTGCCGGCATGCACTGGCATATACACAAGGGTGGGGCAGAACACATGGACAGGTATAAACAGGAGGGAAAAATAATGGATGTTGCAGTTGCCATAGGAGTCGACCCTTTAACGTTCTTCTCATCCATAGCACCGCTTCCAAATGGCATAGATGAATTTTCATTCAGGGGCATACTGGCAAAAAAACATTTAGAGCTTATAAAGGGGGAAACAGTAAATCTCGAGTACCCTAGAAGCTCACAGATAGTCCTGGAAGGTTACATAGATCCCAGTGAGACAAGGGTAGAAGGCCCATTCGGCGATCATACGGGATATTACTCACTGGAAGAGGAGTTTCCGGTATTCCATATCAAAAAAATTGTACAGAGGCTTAATCCAATTTATTCCACAACAATAGTTGGAAAATTATGGCATGAGGATGTAAAAATAGGCAAGGCAATAGAAAGAATGTTTTTGCCACTTATACAGATACAGATACCGGAAATTGTGGATATGAATATACCTGAAGAAACCGTCGTAAGCAACATGATAGTTGTATCTATAAGGAAAAGATATCCAGGCCAGGCAAAAAAGGTTATGTTTGCCATATGGGGAACAGGGCAGATGATGTTCACTAAAATAGTTGTTGTCGTTGATGATGATGTGGATGTACATGATATGAAGCAGGTCATGTGGGCAATGACCACAAGGATAGACCCTGTAAACGATGTTTTTATGGTTCCTAATACACCCACGGATTCGCTTGACCATCCAGCAAGGCTCTTCAATCTGGGATCAAAAATGGGCATTGATGCAACCAGAAAATCCCCTGCAGAAAATTATAATAGGCCCTGGCCGGATACCCTATCAATGTCATCCGATGTTGAAAAAAAGGCAGATGAGTTAATCAAAAAATTGGAACAGTCACAGAACTAGGAGGAAAGTTTTGTAAAGCTCAGGGCAATGAATTCCCCTGATGTGTCTACTTTCTTTTCATAACCATCAAAATGGAGGGATTCAGCATATTTCTTTGAGATAGAATGTTTTTTATGCAGGGACACAGGTGACTTATAATTATCTTCCATGAATTCTATGATAAGGAAAGTCCCATTATCAGAAAGCTTTGAGAGTATATATGAAATACTGCTATCCCTGTTTTCCCAGTGATGGAATGACAGTGTTGTAAATATGAGGTCGAATTTTCTATCAAATGGTATTTCCCTGCTGCTTCCAAGTTTGCATGTAGCCTTTATGCCAGCCTTCCCAAAATTTTTATTCTCCACCCTCACCATATATTCTGAGGGATCAACCGTGTAGAATTCTGCATGGGGGAATTGCTTTGCCACCATTACAGATAATCTGCCTGGCCCGGCACCTATATCAAGTATAGATAATGGGGACATGTTTTTTACCTCCTCAATAGTAAAATTGTAAAGCTTTTTGAGCATGCGCCATGCAAAAACGTCATAAAATGATGTTGTAAAGTATCCGAATTTTTCCTCACCATCAGCATAATAATCTTTCATATCTTACAATATTAAATATTGGTTATAAATATGTCTATAATATATTATTGAAAAGTTACAGATGGTTATGGATAGTTTAAACTTATACACATCTAAAGAGATATATATAATGAATAATTTATATAAATATATAAAGGAGGTAATCTAAATGCCTGGAAGAATATGGACCGGTGAAGATAAGTATAATACTATCATGGAATCATTCCAGAATTCTAATATTACCATAGCAGAGATAGGTGTTTCTGAAGGGAACTGGTACAACCCTTGGAATATAGGAGCCTATGCTGAAATTGGGGCGTATTCAAATCGGGCGTATAATTTCAATGGAAAATTAGTATATTCAGGACCGCCATTGTATTTTCCATTTTTAACGTCTGAATCCAAATCAAGCCCAGAATTTGCCATTAGCTTGGTGCTGCATCAATCTGTATGGCCTTCTGTGTCTCCGCCTTGGTGATAAAATGATACAGGAAAATTTAAAAAGACGCAAACAAATAAATGTATACATGGCTGCACTATCGGCCGCCTTGATTTTTGTTATAGGTTTACTTTTTTATTGGATATCTGAATATGGCGCCTTACTGGAAAAAAGTGGGGCATTTTTTAACTTAATTACAGTAATTATACCAGGTATTATTATTGAATATGGATTTATAGATGCATTTTTTATCTATTATCCATGAGGGAGACGTATAGTGGAAGAAAAATACAAAATATACTATATCTGTTGATACTTCTTATTATCCTAAGCTTTTTAGTCCCTGTTTTAACAGATCAGCACATGAAGATTTATTACATTATTCCTGCCGTAATTTCAATATTCCTCCCGATAAGTATGCTTTATAATATCAAGCATGGAAATGTAAAGAAAAACTAAATTATATATTAACCATTAAAGTCTGTGGATGCAATAATAATGGCTGGCGGAAAGGGAAGCAGAATGGGAAATGTTAAAAAAATGCTTCTGAATATTAACGGCATGCCAGTGTTATATGGAATTATTGCCTCATTGAAGGATGCTGGTTTTAAAATAAATATTTGTATCACAAAAAATACAGAATTTCTATCAGATATAAAGGGAACTAATATAATAGTTGGCACTGGAAACTACGCTGATGATCTTAGGTATTCACTGGGCTTATGTTCTGTCCCTGCACTTATTCTTCCAGCAGATGTTATATTTTCAAAAAATCTCTTAAACATTTTCATTGGATTATCAGATAATGTCAGAACTGACATAGCAACCTTGAAGGTAAACGGTGAACTCTCTGGAATATCAATTTTCTTTAAAAGGCCAGAGGATACGGAGCTATCGTATACTAACATAGAAATAGAGGATAATAGTTTCTTCAATCTTAATTATCCGAATGATTATATAAGGGCACGGCAATATTTCAAACAATAGCAAAATTTTTTTAACATGTCTACATTGCTGTTATACTGGACTAGACCGGGGAGCTAGGCCCTCCCTGTGACCCGTGCCGAAATGCGGGGGCGACTGCCTGGCAAGGGCAACCAGGCCTTTGGCAGTCTCCATGGAATCGTAGAGTCTCTGTCCTTTTGGATCGGGGGTTTGCATGTATAACTTCAAAGGAAGATATGCATGCAATTTACCGGGAAAACCCCGCCAGGCCCGGAAGGGAACAACGGTATCCTGGACCATCGATGCTGAGAGGGTGCGGGGAGGAGAGGAAGTGGAGGACGCTACCAAAACACCTGGACTGAACCAGGCGTGTCCAGTATTATGATTATTATGTACAAGATTATCCAGGATCCTGTAAACGGACCGATAAAAATAGAGGGGATATTCAACGAAATAGTTGATTCAAAGTATTTTCAGAGGTTACGGTATATAAAGCAGCTAGGTTTATGCAATACCGTATTTCCCGGGGCAAATCACACAAGATTTGAACATTCCCTCGGATCCATGTTTCTTGCTAAAGAACTTATGGAAGCTCTGGGAATTGAAAGCAATATTCCAGTCCTTGCTGCTTTGCTCCACGATATAGGGCATATGCCATTCAGCCATGGAATAGAAGAGGAGTTTCACAGCCTTTACGGGGTGGTTCATGAAGATATCACAGAGAAAATCATTACAGGATCAGCACAGTATGATGATAGCGATATACCTGATATATTGAAAAAATACGGATATGATCCGAAAGATATAGCAGATGTTGCTACAGGCACATCAAAAAACTACCCGCTGTTTTCTGAAATGGTCAGCGGACCCATAGATGTGGATGAAATAGATTACCTAAGAAGGGATGCACTCTTCTGTGGCGTAACAATGGGACAGATCGATTACAAGAGATTATTCAATACCGTAATGGTGGATGATAATAAGCTGGTGGGGGTTGAAAAATCTATACCAACAATTGAATCCATTATAATAACCAGAATCCTGATGTTCAATACTGTCTATTTCCATAAAACGTGCAGAATAGCACAGAAAATGCTAGGATATGCATATATTGATATGGAAGACAGAAGCAGGGAGGATATAAAGCTAAATGATTTTGAATTTATGGAGAAAATCAGGGTCGGGAATTCCTCATATATGTTAAAACGCATCATGAACCGTGAACTGTTTAAGGTTTCTTATAGGGCAAGTTACACCAAAGAAAAAGTGGAATGCGTTAAGGAGGCTCTGAAAACGTTCAATCCTCATGACTATATATTAGATATAGTGCCACCTCTTTATTTTTCAGGCAAGGGCAGAATAAAGAATTATGCTACAGTATACTTTGGTGGCAGAAAACAGGATATCACTGATGTTTCCTCTATGGCAATGGCACTTTCAGGTGAAATGGAAAACAGGCAGATTATTGTATCGTGTACTGAAAATATATATATCAAAGTAAGGAGCATTCTTAATGAGTTTAACCTGGAAAACAGAAATGGATAGGATAAACGGTAATTATGAAAGACATAGAAGATGGCTTCCCTTAGTTAGGGTATGGGGCTTACCGCTTTCCGGTCAAAAAACTATAATTTATTAACACATAGTTTATAACATATAAATGCCTGCCAACCTAATAGAAATTATACTAACCGCTGAAAAACCATCATGTGAGGTTCTTAAGAAGCTCTCAACAGTTAACGTTAGTGCCAGAATATTCCAGATCAATCCCGGAACAGAGGATACAAACCATCTTCTGGGAATTGAGAATTACTCTAAAAACCGGGAAATTCTCAAGGATGATAATATAACAGTGTACAAAAATCAGAGGGATAAAACATGGATGGAAACAAAAAGCTGTGAAATATGCAGAGCATCAGCGATCTCCAGAGCCATGATAATATCAGTAAAAATTTTTGAGAACCAGAAAGTACAGTATAAGATTCTTTTAAAAGATAAGAATTCATTAAAGAATTTGCAGGAGAGCATTACCGGTATAAAATATGGGTATTATGAAGTTGATGACCATTTGCCGGGGGAATTAACATTGAGGCAGAAAGAAATATTGTACACGGCGTATTCAATGGGATATTTTGATTTTAACAGGAAGATAGACCTTGATGGAATAGCGAAGGAACTGGGAATAAGTAAAAAGTCTGTACAGGCAACATTGAGGCGTGGCATAGAAAAGATAATAGAGGAATACATTTTTAATAATCTATAAATGCATTACACATGTGATATGCCTATTTTTAATATTAAGGAATAATAAGTGATGTGATAGAAATGGGATACGAATTTAAATGCAAGGATATAGGGATGGATTGTGGATTTGACGTAAAGGCTGACTCTGTGGACCAGTTAATACCGGTAATACAGGCACATGCAAAGAATGCACATGGAATAAACGAAATAACCCCCGAACTGTTTGAGAAGGTTAAATCCGCAATAAAAGAATATTAAATAATTTTTTTATTTTTTAAATTACAGTGTAATTCATTATCACGTTAGATAACTATTATTCAACTAAAATTATTAAATTTTTATATTTATTGTTTCAATATATAATAGTATTTTCAGCTACTATATGAGGATTAATTCCATCAATTGATATTATATGTTATTCTGTTGCTTATAAATGATGATTTCTCTCTTTCTATTTACTATTAATACTGCAGATCGATGTTATATTGCTTAAGATTAATATAAAAATCTCTTTATAAGGATAATAAGCCCATATGAGGATTATCTCATATTTTTTCAATAAGTTTAGTTCTTAAATTTTTGACAGGAATATTCAACATTCAAAATCTTTATATTTATGCAGAGGACGGGATTTGAACCCGCGAACTCCTTCGAGACTAGACCCTTAATCTAGCGCCTTTGTCCTAACTCGGTAACCTCTGCTCTTGTGTATCATTTTTACGTATATTAAGTTTAATCAAATAATTCATTAAAAAATCTATTTGCAACCCATGAAAACCTTATAATTTATTAAACAGTACAACATTAGATTCTAAATGATAAATAAGGATACTCTTGTAATATCAAATCCAGGCACAGGTAAAACAACCAGGATAGCAGATGAGGTGGTTCATCTCATAGAGGAAGGGGTATCACCGGACAGTATACTTTGCATTACATTCACAAATAATGCGGTAGCACAGCTCCAGGATACTATAAATAAGAAATTGCTTTCAGCCAAAATTACAGGATATACTGCCTATGATATAAACATATATACGTTCCACGCACTGGCATTCAACCATCTACCCGGTATTAAATCAGAAAATTCCATTATTTCATACAATCTCGCCAGGTATCTTATATATAAAAAATTGAGGGAGCTGAAGGCCTTCAATTACGGCCGTGATTACGTGGTTAATGAAATAGTTCCCAAGCTGGAAAATGCCATAAGGTACATAAAAAGTTTCGGCATTACTCCGGTAGATATAGAAAATCATAGGGAGGAGATATCAGAAAATATAAGGGAAAAATTCTCTACCGGAAGGGTAAGAAATATTAGTGGTGATGAGGAACAGTATTTATTTGATTATTTTTACCAGGCTTTCAAATACTACGAGGAAAAAAAGGGAAATCTGGACTTCAATGACCTGCTTTTTGAGTTTCAGAAATTCCGTGGAAAGAAGATCTATAAATATGTGTTCGTGGATGAACTGCAGGATATTAATGATATAGAGGCATCAATTGCAAAATCCTCCGGAGAGATAAAATTCATGGTGGGGGACAGAAAGCAGTCTATTTTCGGATTCCAGGGTGGTGCCCTATCTGTATTCAATTCTCTGCTTGCTGATGAAAGCGTGGCAAAGGAAAATATGAAAACAAATTACAGGAGTACAGATACAATCCTGAAGTATTCCAAAAATTACTACATGAAATTCGAAAAAGATGCAGGAGAACTTGAGAACTTCAGGGGTGTGCATGAGAGGGGTGATAAAGTCACTATAATACAGTCTGAATCGCCTGAGGAATCCCTTATTAATAGGATATCAGAAATAACCAGCCATGATGGCACAACCGGAATAATTGCAAGGACAAACGCCCAGATAGATATGATTTCAACACTCCTTGATAAGTATAATATTGATTATTCCAGCGATTCAAATGTACATTCGGTAAACGAGGCAAAAAGGGACATTACCTTATTTCTACGTGGGATTTTCTATGATGCGAATGATGATATTCTCTCTGCCATGGTAACACCATTCTCAGGGTTACCTCTCAAGGAGGCATTTGAAATTTCTGAATCTTTGCAGGGTGATGACAGCACCATAGACAGGTTCGACCGTGGAAACCCATTTTTTTCACTGAGGAACATGGGGCTATCAAGGGAGGGGATAAAAAAACTATTCGACACAAGAATACTGCCTGTGGCAGCATCAATCAGCCCGGAATATTTCTTAACAGCATCCACTGTTAAGTCTTCCATTGATGAGTTTTTTCAGGGCGAAAAGGAATATACAAGAGAAAACTTCTTCGACTTCCTTGATTTGTCATACTCAGAAAATGGCGTTAAAGCCAGCAGGTCAAAACTGGTTCTTACGACTGTGCATAAGGCCAAGGGCAGGGAATTTGACCGCGTTGTATATTTGCCAAAAAAACCCAGGGTATCAGACGCATATATAGACCTTATAGTTTCATCCATAATAGAAACAGTTAAGGGCATAGACGTAGACGATGAATTAAAAAACGAAAGTATAAGAATTGATTTTGTTGCATTTACCAGGGCAAGGGAAAAATTGTGGATATGCGCGTCCACAAGGGAGGCACCAACCTATCTCATACCTGAATATTCAGATCTGGTTATAGATGAGGCTTTCAGTGAAAAATCCCCTGTGCCCGATAAAACAAAGTATGATGAGGCATACTTTCAGTTTGTTTCAGGAAACCATGAAGCTTCAGAGAAGATTATTAAGCAGAATGATGGCTGGCTCAGGGAAAAAATATATGAATTTTTCAAATCAAAAAACGTCCTATCCTACTCTCTTATAAGCCTGGACAACCCTTACTGGCTCCTAAAAAATAATATTTTAAAATTGAATGAAAAAACAGAGGCCCTTTATTATGGGTTAAATGCCCATGAGATGGCGGAATCACTTTACAAGGGAGAAATCCAGGAGGAAATATTATCCATGAAGGACAGAAAAGTGCTTGACAATATAGAGGCTGTCATAAATCAGATAAAATCCACATATGGTGTGGATCAGATAGAATCAGAGGTTTCTGTCATAGCAAGGGTAAATCAGATGTTTCCGGAGTTCTCTGATGAGCCCGATTCAATAATGTTCTATGGAAAACTTGATGCAGTATTCGGGAACGGAAAGAAGTATGTAATCCTTGATTATAAAACAGACAAAACAACTGAGAGATCATCGCATCACAGGGTACAGCTGCTTGCTTACCGTATACTTTATGCCATAAAGAATAGCATAGATGTAAATAATATCGATATTGCCATAGGTTATATCAGCCTGAGGGGAAAAATAAATACCGGTGAAAATTCTAATGGAATAGACTTCAGGCAGCCAGATAAAAGATCTTTGGAACAGTTAAAAAAATATATCAGCAGATTCCTGAGATATAAAAATAACCCGGATGAGTTCATTTCAGATTATTTAAGTTATCCCTGCGATGATACGCTCTACAGGAGGCTTGCGGACCTGCTTAAATAATAGAAATATTTACTAGTTTAATATATCAATTGCATGAAGTCTGCGAATAGCCATTTCTAAGTTCTATACGCTCACCGTGTGTGTATAAGTTAAACCTGTTTCCCCTGACAAATGATAGAAGAGTAATATTGAACTCATCGGCCAGTTCAACGGCAAGTGAGGATGGTGCTGATACAGAGCTCACAACAGGGATGCCGAACATTGCGGCTTTCTGCAGTATCTCAAATCCAGCCCTGCCACTTACCTGAAGCACCGCCTCCGGGTTTCTTTTCATTCCCTTCAGGATCATGTTCCCTATGGCCTTATCAACTGCATTATGCCTTCCAATATCCTCACCCATTGAAAGAACATTTCCAGAATAGTCTATAATAGCAGCCGCATGGATTCCGCCCGTGCTGTTAAATATTTTCTGTGACCTTTTCATTATTTCTGGCATTTCTAGGATATCCTCATAATTCAGAACACTTTTATTTTTTATAAGCTCCCCAGATTTTACAAATATATCATCTATATTGGTTTTGCCGCAGACACCACAGCTGGAATTTACATAGAAATTCCTCCTGCCCAGAAGATTTTCCTCGAAATCAGAAACTTCAACCTGGACTATATTGTTCCTTTCTGAAATTTTTACTGAATTTGAATATTTAATTTCTTTTATGCTGTTCTCCTTCACTATCCCCTCTGTAAATAGAAATCCAGCCGCAAGTGAGAAATCGTCCACAGGAGTCCGCATTATAACTGATACGCTGTATTCAATTTCATTATGGATTATTTTAATTTCCAGTGGCTCCTCCACAGTGATCGTATCGGTTTCTTTTTCAGGAAGTCCGTTATTGACCCGTAATATTTTTCTTTCTATAAATCCGCTCATTTTTTCTCCTGAAGGCCGGACAGTATCTTCAAAATCAGGGTTATATATCCTGCAACAGTTTTATCGTTGAGCATCCTCATGATATCCATAAGCCCCTTATCCTGAAGCTTGCCGGCACTATTTATAGAATCACCCAGGCGATTCATCAGGTTAACAGTCACATCTGGATCAAGTTTTGATAGGAGGTCAAATATGCTCATAATATTTGTAATCGATTTTTTTGTTGTGTCAGAGTTAAACTGGTCTGAAAACGTGTCCATTATAAACTTATAATTTGCTGCCATGGCGTTAATCAGTGTAAGAAACCCAGAATCGTTGAGATTCTTGATCGTTTTCAGAAAAGACCCAAGGCTTTCCCTGTATTCATCCGGTATAAGCGAATCCTCCTCAGTTTCCTTTTCCTCAATATATTCTATAGGTTTAGACATTTTAATCATCCGTTAATTTTACATAATCCGATCTCTTCCATTTCTCGCCAACCATTATCCCCTTCTGTGGATGCGGGGTCCCGTACCTTGAATTGTTAGCAGGTAATGGAGTTCCACCATTGCCCTTCAATTTTTTGATTTTCACGGGCAATTCCTTATATGATGGTGTGTCTGAGTCAGGGTCCCTGTTATAGGATGTGAGAAGGTTTACAGTAGCATCATCAGAAGCTGCATTCATTGGCATATAAAGCTCATTCCCACTTACCCTTTCAGTGATGAGGGCGCGGAGTTTTATGCTCCCCCATTTTGAAATAACGCGAACATAATCTCCTGTGTTTATTCCATACTCATCTGCAAGTTTCTGTGATATTTCCAGGAATGTATCCGGAACCTTTTCTTTTATTCCCTCAGTTTTGAAGGTTTCATTCCCCTCGTGGAAATGCTCCAGCATCCTGCCATTATTCAAATGTAGTGGATACTCCTCAGATATGGAAAGTGGCGGCCTGTATGAAAGTGGGTAAAGCCTTGCCTTTCCATCTGGGAAATTGAACCTGTCCGAATACAGGTACTCTGAGTCCTTACCGTCCACCATTGGCCACTGAAGGCTTTTGAATCCCTCAAGCCTTTCATAGCTTACCCCATTGAATATGGGTGATAGAGAACAGGCCTCATCCATTATCTCAGAGGGGTGGCTGTAATGCCAGCCAGCCCCAAGGGAATTGGCTATTCCCTGTATAATCTCCCAGTCCGGCCTTGTTTCACCGTATGGTTCCATAACCTGGTAAATTCTCTGTATGCGCCTTTCTGTGTTAACAAATGTTCCCTCCTTTTCAAGGCTCACCGATGCAGGTAGCACAACGTCTGCATACTTCGCAGTTTCAGAGAAGAATACGTCCTGGACAACCAGGAAATCGAGTTTTTCCAGTGCATCCCTCGTCTTTCCGGCGTCGGGGCCGGTGGATGCAATCTCCTGACCAATAACGTACATTGCCTTGACCTTATCGTTGTCTATATTTTCTATGCATGATACATTATCAATGCCGGGTTTTCTTGAAAGTTCAGTATTCCACGCCTTTTCAAACTTTTTAACAGCCTCCTCGTCCTTTATTGGCTGGTATCCCGGAAGATATGTTGGCATTGATCCGAAATCACTGGCACCCTGCACATTGTTATGCCCCCTCAGTGGATATGCACCTGTTCCTGGCCTGCCATAATTGCCTGTTACTAGAAGCAGGTTGGAAATGGCCGTTGATTCATCTGAACCTGCGGAGTGCTGGGTTATTCCCATTGCCCACAGTATGCACATGCTTTTTACACTGTGTATCATTTCAGCCGTTTTTATGATCTTATCCTCAGGAATTTTTGTTATTTTAGATGCGTTTTCCAGAGTAAATGTTTCAAGGCTTTTACGGTACTCATCGAAGTTGTTTACCCTCTTTTCTATGAACTCTTTGTCGTACCAGCCCTTGTCTATTATATATTTAGAAAGTGCAGATAAAAGCACTATGTCTGTACCGGGTATAGGATGGAGATAAATATCTGCCCTTTCCGCCATTTCGTTTTTCCTGAGGTCAGAAACTATTAATTTCTGATTATTGAGCTTATGTGCCCTCTTTACCCTGGTTGCAAGCACTGGATGTGACTCTGCAGTGTTAGCCCCCACAATCATCACCAGCTCTGACTTATATATGTCCTGGATAGATCCGGCATCCCCACCGTAGCCAACCGTTCTCCAGAGCCCGGTTGTGGCAGGCGCCTGGCAGAATCTTGATGAATTGTCTACATTGTTGTTATGAAATATCTGCCGGGCAAGCTTCTGCATTAAGTATGATTCCTCATTAGTCCCCTTCGAGGATGCTATAAACATAACTGATTCGTTTCCGTGTTTATCTGCAGCCTTTTTCAGTCCCTTTGCGGCAAATTTTATGGCCTCATCCCATGATGCCCTGACGAACTCACCGTTCTTTCTTATAAGTGGATATTGCAGGCGTTCTTCACTGTTAACAAAGCCCCAGCCAAATTTTCCCTTTATGCATGTTGATATGCCGTTGGCAGGTGATTCAACCTCTGGCTGCACCTTCAAGATTTTTCTACCCTTGGTCCACATTGTAAAGGAACACCCGACACCACAGTACGTGCATACGGTCTTGGTCTTTTTTATCTGCTCCTCCCTCATTTTTGCCTCAATATTGCTGATTTTCATTATCAAGCCATTTCCCACGGGCTTTTCAAGGTCCTTCCCAAATTCGATTAGATTGTATTTTGCCTTTCTGGTAAGTGACGTAAAATAACCTGCCTCTTCCAGCATTGATTTTTCCATTAATGCGTTTACCGGGCATACTGTAACGCAGTGGCCGCACGATACACATGAGGAATCATTTATCGCCTTTCCGTCGTCCCATATAACACGAGGCCTTTCAAGGGACCAGTCTATATGCAATGTTTCATTAACCTCTACATCCTGGCATGCCTCCACGCATCTTCCGCATAGAATGCACTGATCAGGGTCATACCGGTAAAATGGATTGGTTGAATCCACTTCATATCCCTTGGTTGTAAACGGATATTTCTGCCTGGTAACGCTTAGCGTATCCACAGCACTGTGAAGGGCGCAGTCTCCGTTATTATTTTCACAGACAGTACAGTAAAGGTCATGGTTGTGCAATATTCTATTGACTGCCTCTACCTGCCTTGCCTTAACTTCAGAATCATTATACTTCACATGCATGCCATTCCTGGCCTTTGTTGAGCATGCCCTCAAATATTTGCCATCCACATTTACTATGCAAGTATCACAGGATTCTATTGCACCCAGGGCAGGATTGTAGCACACATGGGGAATATCAATGTTATTCTCCATCATTATCTGCAATACTGTTTTATCCCGGTCTGCATTGAATTGAATCCCGTCAATAGAAATTTTCCCTGCAGCCATGTTATCACAATTATACAAGGATTCATTATTATTTATATCTTATGGTACGGGGATTTCTTACTTCTCATGTTTTTGGTCATACCGTCCATAATATTTACAGGCTTCAGTGAATTTCCTATGTTCACCGCATTATATATGCAATATGTTTAACAAAATACAAGTGCTTAAATACGACTAATGATTATAAAATTATGATAGCTGCGGCTTTACCGCCTCTGGCGGTTGGGTTCTTCGGTCTGGGAATCGGTTATTTTGTTTTTGGAGGGGCTACATTTTTCAAATACCCAAGGGAAAGCAACGAAAACATTAACCATGCCATGGGTTTGTGGGGTATCTTTATGCCTGGATTTATGCAGTTCCTTACCGGAACATATATATTTCTGGGATTGACTGTATTCACTGCATTCAGGTCTTCACCAATACTGTACATGGCCGGGCTCGCATTCACTGCTTATGGTGTACACTGGTTTGCACTTGGATATAACAAGTACAAAAATGCAGATACCACAGTGGATGGATTTATGGCGGTGGGTTTTCTGTGGATTTCAATAATAGGGGCACTTGTCTTTGGTCTCGGGCATGATATACCGGTAATGATCCTGTTCATACTTCTTGCCTTTGTGTATATCAATGATATACCTGCAAGCCTGATGCACTCATCTTCATGGGGGAGGGCCAAGGCATTCTTCCAGCTGGTTACAGGCACATGGCTTATGTATCTTACCTTTGCCGCTACATTGAACTTTGCACTGGGATACCACCTGTTCCTTTAAAATTTTATATTAATTTACAATACAATTACATGAAAATTTTTACATTTTTTGGATCCTCTTCATCTGGAAAAACCACTGTGATTGAAAATCTTATTTCTATCCTTTCCGGAAGGTATAAAATAGTTTACATAAAGGACATCCCCCATGACAACATATCACTGGATACCAGTGGAAAGGATACATGGATAATGGAAAACGCCGGTGCCCATGCAACTTACGGGCTAATGCCAGGAAGAACATATAGAATGGTAAGGGAGCGTATGGAACTTGACAGAATAATCAATGAAAATAGGGATTATGATATAATTTTTATAGAAGGTTTCAGGGACTATGGAAATGGCACCAGATTTCTTGTCCTCGGCAATGAGGATTATTTAAAATACGGATACAATTATATTATAAAAGCCAACAACGGCACCTATAAGGGCGAATGCATCGCCTACCCTGAAGAAATCGCCAGACTCCTTGATATTATTGCACAATAATCTGGAAATTAATATATTCTCTTAAAGACTGCCACCACAGAGAAGCCTTCTTGCCTCATAAAGATCAGAGATATAATTGATGCTCTGTAATTGATTGCCACCGACATCAATAGTTTCTATGCCAGAGATACTAAGAAACCTGCTTATACTTTCACCGCCAGAATTCCTGTACTCTTTCATGGATTTATAGAGCTTTTCGGTGTAAATGGTAAAGAGAGGCTGGTAAAATCCACCAGATATGCATGCAATAGCTTCTCCATGGTAATTGCTAATTATACTGCGAATCAGTGATGCATCTATATATGGCATATCCCCACCAACTGCCAGGAATCTCCTGTATTTTTCAATGCAATATAGAATAGAATCAATGAGGATGCCGCCAGTTGCATCATATTCTGTCCTGCAATATTTCGATGATACCGATGGGTCCTTTGTAAAAAGTATTATTTCATCGAATAAACTGGATTGGAGAATTATCCTTGAAACCCTCTCTATTAGCGGTTCCCCACACAGATCCATTCTGTGCTTACCCATGAGCCTCTGGCTTTTCTTTGCGAAAACTATTGCTATCATTTATTTGCTCCAGCGAGGGATGCAAAGGCATTTTTCAGGTCTTCGTATCTCCTGCTGTCCTTATTTATAATTACATGGAATGGCATACAGCCTTTCTGTTCAAACTCCAGAGAGTAAAGTTCAGCATATTGCCTGTATGTTATTCCAGCATCACATCTTCCGTTTCTTACGTAATCACAGATAATTTCCGGGTTGTCAAGGTAGGTTATGTCATTAGGCCCTGATATTCCTTCTGAATATTCATAGAGCCCTGAACCCTGATACATAACCGCCATGGTTTTATAATTACCATGCCTGTAGGCAACTCCATATGGGATTTTGAATGTTGCTGAATCGTAATAATTGGCCATGTCAGGCAGTTCCCTGTAGTTCCATAAATAAACATCTGCATCTCCATATGCCATTGACCTAACAATTTCATTCTTTCCCGCCTCAACAAATGTAGATATATCAAGTATCCCACCGGGAATATGCTCCATGGCGGGAAGGTACTGACCGTATAATAAAATCTCTGGGATTTTTGGAGTAAATAGTTTCACGCCCAAACTGGAATGGCGGGGAAGATATGATGAATCTGAATGCACTATGGAAAAGCCGGCTGCCCTGCTTATTCTTGATATTGAACCTGAATTGCCGGGTACCTGATAGGCATAATATGACCCGGCGCGGTTGACCAGTTTTAAAAGAAGAAGATCGGTATTGCCCTGGTGAAGATCAATACGATCCCCCGATATGGCATTTATTTCAGTGTAAGAAAACATATGGCCGGCCATTGAGAATAGTGCCGGGATAACAAGGGAATAAAGTATCATCATGGATGATACCGGAAATCCCGGAAGGCCGAAGATCAATTTATCTCCTGATTTTGCAAATATTGCAGGCTTCCCGGGCTTAACCCTAATTCCATGGAAGATTATTCCCGGTTTTTTATCACCAAGTATAAGGTAAACCATATCATGATCTCCGGCAGAGGTGCTACCGATAGTAATGGTTACATCATTCTCTTCTATGGAGCTATCTATAGCATCCTTTATTTCTGAATAGTCATCCCTTATGATTCCATAGTTCCTGACTTCAAATCCGGGATGCCTTTTAAGCTCAGAATACACAGATATACTGTTTGACTCATAGATTTTGCCCTCTTCATATTCCTGGCCCGGATAAAGCAGCTCATTCCCTGTTGATACTATGCCTATCCTGATCTTCCGGATTACATTTACAGTTCCTATTCCTGTAGATGCCATCACAGCAATGCTCCTCGGGTCTATGATTGACCCCCTGCCAAGCAGCCGTTCACCCTTTATTACATCAATGCCGGAGTTGGAAAGCTCGTGAAAGCGCCCTATCTTATTGAAGAATAGGATACGGTTTCCCTCTGTTTCTGTATCCTCAAATGGCACCATGGCATCGGCGCCCAGCGGAATAACGCCCCCAGTAGGTACCTTTATGCATTTTCCATTCCCGGGGAATTTAACTGCCGGTTCTCCTATACTGGTTTCACCGGAAAGCTCCAGTGATACGGGAGCATCCCGCGATGCAAAAGCAAGATCAGATGCAATCACCGCATATCCATCAACCTGGGATCTGGAAAAAAGTGGAAGATTGCTGGCGCTGAATATATCCTCAGCAGATATCCTGCCACAGGAGTCGCCTATCTTTATCCTTTCTGTTTCTGAAATCTTTTTAGAATTAATCCTTATCTTTTCTTCAGCTTCCCTAAATTTTATAAGATTATGAAAAATCATTCCCATTTTATATCACCTATTACATTGATTATTATTCTGCTACCCTTCTCCATGCCCTCCAGGTTTTCACCTATTAAGGTAAAGGAATTTCCCATGAGAAGCGAGGATATCCTTCCAGAAGCCGTTGTTTCCAGTGGCCTTGCATACAGTTCTCCCCCTTTCACAAATGCATTCATAACCTGAAATGTTGTAAATCCTGTTTTGTTATGTATCCTCTCCTCCAGTATTGCCGGGGCTTTTTCTGTAATCTCTAGACCAAAAGCATTCTGTACATATCTGTTTACAAAAATTAGAGAGGACATAAGGGCAGCTACAGGAAGGCCTGACACTGATAGAACCGGCATATTATCCACATTGAACAGGGCTATAGTCCGTCCAGGCCTTATGGAAACACCTGAAAACAGCATTTTGCCCAGTCTGGATATTGCATCAGTGGTTAGGTCTTTCCTTCCCAGGCTGCTTCCTCCTGTTACTATAATTATATCGCATTTTTTCCTGATATTTGATATCTTTTCTATTATGGAATCCACACTGTCATCAGCCATGCCACCATCTATTATATCCATGAATGCCCGCCTGTAAAATGATCTTAATAGGGACCCCGTGGAATTATTTATCTGGCCAGTTACCAGTTCCCTTCCGGTATTTACAATGCCGATTGTAATATTCCGGTACACGGTGGCTGATTTAATGCCTGCCGCAGTCATGGATGAAATGTTCTGGGGCCTTATTATGGATTTCTCTCCCAGTATAAGGCTCCCCCTGCTTATATCCTCCCCTATTGAAGCTACATTTTCCCCGGCAAGTACCGGCGAGTAAATGTAAATATAATCGCCAGATTGTTCACAATTTTCAACCTTGATTACGGCATCTGCACCTTCTGGCATGATGGAACCTGTATAGATTTCCCTGCATTGCCCATCCTTAAGCGGGTATCCTGCACCACCTCCTGCCATATTCACACCGGAGAGCTCAAGCCTTGCAGGGTTATGATCCGAGGCATTGGATGTATTTATGTGTTTTACAGCGTAACCATCCATGGCAGCCTTATTCTTATCAGGAATGTCCATAGGTGAAAATACACTGCATGCAGAAATTTTACCTGCAGCATCCTCAATATTTACCCTTTCACGGCCGGGCAAATGCCATGGCACAGCATCGAATATGGAAACTGCCTCACTGTATGGCAGCAAACTTTCAAACCGCTCCATAATACGTTTTACCATAGGCTTACGTAGTGTTATTTATTCTTTGTATTAATGTTTATAGCCAGTTTAACAGAATAAAGCATAGTTGATGGCCGGCAATTTATTCCATAGATAAATATAATATCTATCAATAAATAATAAATATGGTTAAGTAATAAAGTGTAAATGACATTAATTCTGATAATTGTCAAATTCCTTACAATCGTCTTTGGTTCTATCATTGCTGGATTCATAGGATCCCTTACTGGTCTTGGGGGCGGGACAGTTCTTGTGCCAGTTCTTACGCTTTTCTACGGCATACCTTTCATCTTCGCAGCAGGTGCAAGTCTGATATCGACAATAGCAACCTCAGCTGGTTCGGCAAGTGCGTACACGAAGAAGAAGATTGCGAATATAAAAATAGGTATTGGCCTGGAGATAGCAACAACCACAGGTGCTATTGTAGGCTCCCTGACTCTTGTTTTTATAGATAAGCATGCCCTCATCTGGGTTGTATATGTGATCTTCGGGCTGGTTCTTCTGTTTTCCCTTATTCCTACTATCAAGAAAATAGGAAAGGAGGTGCCGCCGGAGATGAAACCGGACTGGAGCACTAAGTTATTCCAGCTAACGGGGTCTTATTACGACGAGAGGCTTAGAAAAACAATAAAATATCACGGTGTCAGATGGTGGCTTGGAGAAATAGTCATGTTCTTTGCGGGATTTGTTTCCGGGCTTCTGGGCATTGGATCCGGAGCATTGAAGGTTCTGGGAATGGACTGGGCAATGAATCTTCCAATGAAGGTTACAACCACATCCAGCAATTTCATGATAGGAATTACGGCTGCAACGGGCAGTTCAATATACTGGTATGAGGGATATATAAATCTGTTTATTGCAGCAGCCACGGCAATAGGCGTTCTTATAGGTGCTTTTTTCGGTGCTAAAGTTCTGGTCAGAATTTCCAATGAAAATATAAGATGGATATTCTTTGCAATTTTATCTTTCCTGGGATTTGGCATGGTGTTCAAGGGGTTGCACCTGATAAATTTCCTGATAACCTTTTCACTGATGATACAGTTCTTTATATCTGTGATAATATCTATAGTTTTAATAGGTTTGCTATTCTATAATTCAAAAAGAAAGGAATGGGTGAGAAAAAATGCGAAATCATGATGATGAAGTAATTATAAGCTATTTCCTGAGGGCAGGAGTTCTTATAAGCGTATCTTTTATTATTGCAGGTGTTATAATACTGTTTGCCAAAAATGGAGGGGATGGGTTTACACTTTCCCAGATGTCCAGTTACAATTATGCACTTGCACACGGAATAGATTCCAGGTCTGTGTCACTAAATAAAATTTTATCTGGTCTTTCAGCAATCGATGGGCTTTATTTCATAACGGTAGGGCTCTGGGTTCTCATATTCACGCCCATAACAGTGGTCTTCATAGGATGGATTTCCTTCCTGGATGATAAAAACTACCTTTATGTGGGAATGGCATCCATAGTGCTTTTCAACCTGTTCTTTGCGATGCTTGTTGTACCAAGATTTCTTATATAAAATTGGAAAAATTATAATATTTTATACCAATACAATGCCATATGGCTGCAGGTAATTCATTTTTTGGATTTGCCAGGGGATTCGAGATCAGGGATAGCGAAAGCATAATGGAGATAATTAAATGTTCCCTATCTGAATATTACACAAAATCACTGATACTGGATCTTTACAGATCGTGGCCACAGGCTTTCATAGTGTACGATAATTTCGATTCAGTTGTAGGATTCATAATAGGTGCAAAATATTCCGGGACTGAGGGTAGAATCCTCCTGTTTGCAGTTAAAAAATCCTTCAGGGAAGCTGGGGTGGGACAGGCCCTATTAAACAGGGAATTGCAGGTAATGACTGGTGCCGGGCTTTCTACAGTAAGGCTGGAGGTAAGGACAGACAATGAAAATGGAATTAAATTTTATAAAAAGAATGGCTTTTCAATAATATCCACGCTGAAAAATTATTATTCTGACCTGTCAGATGCATACTTAATGTGGAAAATAATTTAAAGTACAATATGGAATTTTAGAAAAATTATAAAAATCAGAAGACCTCTGCCTTCCCGTCAACAAACATCTGCGTAAGCTGATCTATATGTGCCAGCTTGTCATCGGCTATTGCCCTGATGTTGTTTTTGTGTTTTGATGGGTCAACATTGTCCTCATATATGAGCTGCAGTGATGCAACATGGGGCTCATCCACAGGCCTGCCTATCTGTGATACTATTCTTACAAGGACTTCTTTTATGTCTCCTCCTTCTTCCTCTACAACCTTTGAGGCGATCTGGTTGGAAAGCACATTGTAAAGTTTGCCTACATGTGTTACAGGGTTCTTGCCCGCAGCTGCTTCCATGCTCATGGGCCTGTATGGCGTTATAATACCGTTTACCCTGTTGCCCCTTCCAACCGATCCATCGTCCCCGTTTTCCATTGAAAGCCCGGTAACGGTGAGGTAATACACACTATCAGATTTTACATCCCCTGTATTGACATATACCTGAAGATCATTATCTGTGTATTTCATTGCGTTGTCCTTGATCTTGTCAATCAGCTCTTCCTTTATGGAGTTGTATTCAGTGGGGTCTTTAACATACTTATCTACATATGCTGCGGCAACTGTTAGGTTTATTGTCTTGCCCTTCCTAAATCCCATAACCTTTATATCGTAACCTATCCCGGGAAGGGATTTCTTAAGATCGCCATTGATGTATTTTTCAGTAAGCTTTACTATGCTTTCTGTGTCTGTAAATGGCGCAAAACCAACACCAAAAGATGTGTCGTTTGCCTTGAATTTCCTTGTGTCGTACAGTCCTCTCAGATCCACTGAGCCGTTGCCGATCCTTGAATCTATCATTACATCGGAGTCTATATCAAGATCCGGGAAATGCTCTCTAAGATAGTCCTTTGCTGATTTTATTGCTATTGACTTGACCGGTATCCTCTCATCTCCAACTGTTGCTGTTGCACGCCCGCTCAAAAGTATATATGTGGGCTCCAGTACATTTCCGCCCTTGAACTTTGGATCTGCCTGTCCGCCAACCACTTCAACCTGATCGGTATTGTGGTGCAATATCCTGCCGTACTGCTTAATGTAATATTTGCTCAGGGACCTGCTAACAGATTCTGCTATTCCATCTGCAACACTGTCAGGATGGCCAATGCCCTTCCTTTCAACAATTTCTACTTCTCTGCTCATGGTAGGGCTCTGCTTTATAGCCTCTACCTGGATATTTCTTTCCTGCTTTAACTGTGATTCCATAAGGCACAGATGGGTATAAGTTTTTAAACCTTTTGTCTTTACACCCTATAAATTACTGATTATTCAAAAATATTACTGTTAATAATTTTTATCCCATAGGGATTTATTTGCAATAAATATTTATCACATTTTTTAATATTGTAACATGAAGGCTTTTATCAGCGTTTATAACAAGACAGGATTGGTAGATTTTTTAAATGCCATCAGCTCCCAGCTGGATGGGATATACGGTACAGAGGGTACTGTCAGATACCTTAAGGATAATGGCATAGATGCTGTAAACTCATCAACACTCACAGGTTTCGATGACCTGCTGGGAGGCAGGGTCAAAACACTACATCCAGCAGTTTTTTCCGGGATCCTCTCAAAAAGGGACACAGAGAGCAATAAACAGCTGGAAAAATATGGCTATATGGATTTTGATATTTTGATCTGCAATTTATACCCATTTGTTGAGGCTTCAAAATCAAATGATTTGTCTAAAATGATAGAGAATATAGATATAGGTGGCCTTTCTCTAATCAGGGCAGCAGCCAAGAATTACATGAACGTTGCTGTCCTATCCGATCCGTCTGATTACGACACTGTAAAGAATTGCCTGAAAAAATCAGGGGAAATTGACATGAAAACCAGGGAAATGCTTGCTTTGCGTGCATTTTCAAGATCCGCGGACTATGATGTCCAGATATATAACAGGCTCTACAGGAGATTAAATGATAGCCAGCCGGAGGACCTATTCATACATGGATATGGAAGAACTGACCTGAGATACGGAGAAAATCCTGACCAGGAGGCATACATGTTCAAGACAGGTGAAACATACGGTATACCCAACGCTGTGCAGATAGGTGGAAAGGAACTTTCATATAATAATATACTCGATGCAAATGCTGCCCTGGAAACCGTACAGGATTTCGATGATATAACCTCAGTTATAGTAAAGCACAGAACCCCGTCAGGTGTTTCAAGCGCGGATACGCTCAGGGAAGCCTTCGTTAACTCCTACAATGCAGATCCTGAATCAGCATATGGATTTGTTGTGGCACTGAACAGAAAGCTTGATGTGGCAACTGCCAGGGAAATGCAGAAAAAATTCATTGAGGTACTTATAGCCCCTGATTTCGACAGCGAGGCTCTGGAACTGTTCAAAAAGAAGAAGAATATGAGGATACTTAAATGTTCCATGGAGAAAGACCCAGAAAAGGCAGTGTCATCTGTATCCGGCGGGGTTCTTTTACAGGACAGGCTGAAATGGGAGTATCCAAAGCTGGAATTAAAATCCAGCACAGAGGCGGATCCTGAAAAATACAGGGATCTGGAATTTGCCTGGAAGGTTGTTGCACATACAAAGAGCAATGCCATGGTACTGGCAAAAAACAGGACAACAGTTGGTATTGGAGCAGGGCAGACATCCAGAATAGAATCATTGAGAATTGCCATAGAGAGGGGAGGAGAGAATGTTAAGGGCTCTGTTCTTGCGTCAGATGCATTCCTTCCATTTGACGATTCTGTTATAGAATGTTATAAACATGGAATTGATGGAATTATCCAGCCTGGGGGGTCAATCCGTGATGAGGACGTCATAAAACGCTGCAACGAATATAAGATACCACTGTACTTTACAGGGAAGAGGGTGTTTCTCCATTAAATCATTATAATTGATAAAGCCACCAGGAATCCCAGTATGGCACCTGTATTGATAAATGGCAGGCCTGGTGCGGGTTTCCCCCTGCTGAAAAAGAACAGGAATATGAGAGCCCCGATGGCACCTGCAAGTGTCAGTACTGCAAATAATATGGAATGCGCCGGGTTATAAATAAAGGATGACACTATGAGTATTTCAGGTATTGCCATATCTCCGAATCCCAGCATTATAATGGCCTGATCCCCACGATTTTCGAATGTAAGATCCTTCATTCTGAGATTTTTTGAGGATGGAAGCATGAACATAAGCGGGAACTGGTTATCCACTGCCGCCCTTGCAAGAGTTACCATATGCTTCGTTTTATATACCGAGATATAGTCATAAACAGCAAAAACAATGAGAAGGGTTATTGCTATCTCGGGCCTCAGGAGTATCCCCAGTATACCTGCTGCCCCTGATATCATTATTACGCCTGCTGCATCTGTTACGTACCATTCATTCCTGAATATAAGCATGTATGCGAAGAACACTGTAATTACGCCTATTATAAGATAATATTCTGTTAGGTTAACTGCAACTATACTGGCAATTATGGATGCCACCAGGAATATCATGTATAGCACAAGTATAAGAAACACAATTTTCATAATGCCTGCATGTTTCTTAACAATGTAAAGTGCAGCTGCTGTGAATATGACAATAAAGACAATGTAATAAAGAACGAATACAAAGGATATGCCACTGGATTCGTTCGCTATCTCCGGAACTGCCTGAAGATAGGATGATATAAGTAGTCCAAATGCCGTTGAGATAAGGAAAAGTACTATTCCGAAAATCTCACTGTTTATTTTTTTGCTCACTCTTTTCACTTTTATCCTTTCCGTTGTATTCACACTTCATATTGGGGCAGAACTTCCATTTGCGTTTTCCATTTACCATGATAAGCAGTGGGGCATTGCAGTAGGGGCAGGTTTCTCCTGTGCTCATTATTACTCCTTTCTGTGGGAGTGGATATGTAACAGTGCATTTCGGATAATTTGAGCATCCCAGGAATCTTTTGCCGTACCGTGACTGCCTGATGATAAGGTCTCCGCCATCAGAGGGGCATTTCCCCACTGTTATCTTTTTCTGGTTGTACTCGCATTTTGGGTCTATGCATCTGTACTCTGGAGACTGCCCCTTTCTGATTATCTTTATAATAGGCAGTGAGCATACATCACACTTTTTATCGGTCATCTGTATCAGGCCGGTGGCGTTTACATTGAAGTTTATCCTGCAATTTTCGTTGGAACATTTAATTTTTGAAAAATTCCTGTATTTTATCAGGGATATATCCCCGCCGTCCAGTGGGCATTTACCGATTACATCGCCCTTATTGGCATATGACGTTATGGTTTCTTTTATTTCATCACGGTTTATTCTGAAACCTTTCAAGGCATCATGAAGCATCTGCCTGGACTCATTTACCACTTCATCAATCCTTTTTTTGTTTTCTGCTATTTTATCCATTTCTGCTTCCAGGGCTGCAGTCATGTCCGGCTTCGCTATGTCTGAATCTATTACAGTTATGGATTTTATGAATCCGATCCCCAGCGGAGTGGGTTTCAATGGATTTCCAGTTGCAAAATTTCTGTCATTAAGTTTCTGTATAATATCGTGCCTGGTACTTTTTGTACCGAGATTCAGTGATTCCATAATTTTAAGGAGGGATGCCACATCATATCTCCGGGGCGGTTCCGTGTATTTTTCCTCCATATCCCATTTCTTTCCCTTAACAGTCTCTCCAACAACCAGTTCTGGCAGGCTGGTTTCCCGGAGTTTTCTATATTTGTATATGTCAAACCATCCATTATCAAGAATTTTTTCACCGGAGGATTTGAAATTGTAGCCATTGATATCTATCTCTGCATCAGATTTTTTTATCAATGCATTCTTATAGAGTGTGGCAAGGAATCTCCTGACTATGAGCTCATAAATATTTTTGTATGCCCCGGTAAGGGCTTTCTTTGGATATGATACTGGATATATGGGGGGATGATCCGTGGTTTCAACCTTTCCCTTGGATGGGTACATCTTCTCCTGGGAAAGAACCATCTTTGCCTCATTATCGAATTCGGTTCCCTCAAACTTTTTTACAATGCTTTTCAATGGTATCGACCGCTGGTAAACAGTGTTATCTGTCCTTGGATAGCTTATGAGCCCACTCATATATAGCTTTTCAGCAATTTTCATTGCATTTGATGGGGTGACACCGATTCTGGATGCCTCCCTAAGGAAATCCGTTGTGCTGAATGGAGGTGGCCTGTATACTTCTTTTTTCTCGATCTTATATGATTTTACTGTTCCATTATTACCATTTATGGAATTGAATATTTTATTTGCTTCTTCCTCATCCTTTATGTTTTCTTCATACGTGCCGGGAAAATCTATACCCTTATTGAACGTTACAGTTATAACAAAATATTTCTCCGGGACAAAATTCGTGATTTCTTCCTCACGGTTTACCAGAATGGCAAGTGTTGGGGTCTGCACACGGCCTACTGATATAAAGTCCTTCCACAGGCGATTGCTTGTTACTGAAAAAAATCTGGTGAGTACAGCCCCCCAGAGCAGGTCAATCTCCTCCCTGGCCTTTGCCGAATCAGCCAACCCGTAATTCACATCCAGTAAGTTGTCAAATGCCTCCTTTACCTCCTGCGATGTCAGGGCGCTGAACTTTGCCCTCTTGATTTTGGTATAGCCAGGTTCTATGAATTTAAGGGCCTCCACACCGATTAGTTCTCCCTCCCTATCATAATCCGTGGCAATTACAATGTTGTCTATGCCGGAAAATGATTTTAAGGCCGAGGAGGCACGCTGATTTGTGACTTTATATATTATACTGGAGTCAATGAGCCGGTCCAGGTCAGATTTTGCCCAGTCCCTGAATTCCTCCGGAAAATCTGCACCCAGTATATGCCCGCTCAGTGATACCATTATATTCTGTTCGTTATTTCTTTCAAATTCTATGTAGCTAATATTTTTGACCTTCTTCTGCCTGGATGTTTTATCAGAAAGTATGTAGGAAATTCTTCTACCTGCATCCATCTTCTCTGCAATAATCAAATTGAGTACCAAAGTAATCTACTAACAATTAACAATACTAAATAAATATTTTTAATGGTGTCTAACTTTTGTACAATTCGAAAATTAAAAAAATTTTAAGCAATATTTAAATATACCATTTGACTATATATTATATATGACAGAAGTAATTGTTATACATAAATGGAAAGATGAGCAGAAAAACGATGTAATGAAATTTGCCACAACAATAATGGATATGGCAAAATCAAAGAAGTTGCCTGCAGGACTAAAACTGGAAGAATTATTCCTTGGGCAGAAAGAAAATGAGGCAGTTTGCAGATGGGACGTTGATACACTTGACCATCTGATGGAAACCGCAAAATCAATGAAGCCAACCTGGGAAATACAGGCCATAGAAGTTGACCAGAAATTCAAGAAAGGATTGTTCTAAGTTTTTTTGTGCTTTTTTGGAGGTATGCCCAGATGTGTGGCATATTCCTCAATTTTTTGTATCTGTTCCTTATGAAGACCGAAAAATATACCTTTTCCCTTTCCACGAACATATAATTTTCCCTCAAGATTAATAATATTGCCGAGAACTCTGCTTACAATAATTATTTCATGTCCTTTCACTGGGATCCTTACTTTATCTGAATTCCATGCAACCTCAGGATAATCACTGTGCCTGGGCGGCAATATCCTATTAAATTTTCTGTCCTCCACGTCTATATGGGTAACTCTTGCCCTGCCATGACCCTTTACATGAATGAATACAATCGCATTTTCCATTTTTTCCCCGTCCAGAAATATGTCCGCCGGGACCATTATTTTGCCAGGCATCCTATTCAATGAATACTGAAATAATATTTAAACCGCAGCAGTAGATTTTAGTCCTACAGAAAAAGCAGAAAAAAAGGTTATTATATTATTAAATACTTATCCAGTAAGGGCTCGTAGTCTAGTGGTTATGATACCGCCCTTACAAGGCGGTGGTCACCGGTTCAAATCCGGTCGGGCCCATTGCAACTTTCATTTTCAAACATTACAAATTGAGTTATAAAATGGGAAATATAATTTATTTTTGTTCTTTCCTTTGCATGTTCTGGTTTGGTTTTTAAGAAGATATCAATAGTTAGATAAATGTAACTGCCCTTTTTCTGATCTGGTCAATTGATACGAACTAAGATAATAAGAAGATTTCAAATATTAGTACCATGAGAAGATATAAGGATAATTCAATAACCATGAGTAAAAAGTTACAAAGACCCACAAATAGACTGATCATAATTTCCAATAACTCCAGGCAGGTAACTGCATTCTAAACGGAAATAATAGATGCGTTTGATTTGACTCTATTTGCTGAGCTGGTTCAAAGTATAATATAAATTAAAATGTTGAGGCCATAATAAACGTTTTATAAATCCTTATTTATTCTTTTCAGATGCGCTGCGGTGAATGATAATAAAACAAATCTAGAGGAAATCAAAATTAGGAAAATAGATAATTGTAGATGGTCTGAATTTCAGGCACTTCGCCTTGAGGCACTCAAAACAGTTCCAGAAGCATTTGGCAGTTCTTATGAGGATGAATATTCTTTCCAGGAAGAAGTGTGGAGCTCTAGAATGCCAAATATGTTATTTGCAATTTACCGAGACTCCATTATTGGCATGGTGGGTTTAAAAATTAGAATTAGACCAAAAACAAAACACATTGCAGATATATTCAGTTTTTATGTCAGTGAAAAATATCAGGGAAATGGCGTTGGGTCAAAACTCATGGAGGAAGCTATTCACCTGATAAGGAAAAATCCTGAGGTAAGAAAAGTAAGTTTAAGTGTTTGTTGTGCTATGGAAACAGCCATACACCTATACCGTAATTTTGGTTTTCTGGTCTCTGGTACACTGGTTAAGGAATTAAACGTCAATGTTAAATTTTATGACGAATTCATAATGGAAAAAGTTCTTTGGTAGGTTAAATGTGACGAGATATTATATGGAAGTCAAATAGTCTCTAATTAGAAATTTCAATAGAAAAATAAATTTTCGTGTAGATATAATCATTGCCTTATATCTAAATATCCTGATATATTTGACATAATCAGAATAGCTCCATTATCTGATTCCAATTCATCTATAAAAGTAAAATAAATTACCTCAATGCATATTTTACCTAAAAAAATAATAAATACAATTCAATTACAAAATTATATATAGAAAGACAATAACTATCATTCCATCATGAGTGGAGTTATTGCCAATTATATAAAAATACCACAGAGACACACTAAAGATTTCTGGTCTATAGAAAAAATCAATCATATAAGATCTCTTTCAAACTCACCTGAAGCTTCTGAAATTTTTGAGAAAAATCCAGGTAGTTTAAGAATACTGGACAGGATTGGCTTCAGGAATAATATAACTAAAGGCCCCATAAAATCAGGAGCCAATACAGAAGCATCGCTGGCTGGAGTGAATCTTTCAGTTCCTGTTTATCTTGGTGATATGTCATACGGCGCCCTCAGCGGAAATCCAAATATTGCCATAGCAAAAACTGCTGAGATAACCAGAACCATGGCAGGAACCGGTGAAGGAGGGCTTTATAAATCCGTGGCAGATACAAAGAGAATATTTGTCCAGTGGGCATCTGCCAGATTCGGGGTAAGTGCTAATGAGTTAAAATCAGGTGCAGGCATAGTTATCAAGATAGGGCAGGGCGCAAAACCTGGAATAGGTGGGCATTTGCCTGGGAATAAGGTAACCCATGATATTTCAGTTGCGAGAAAAATTCCTGAGGGAATTGATGCAATTTCCCCTGCACCACATCATGATATATATTCCATAGAGGATCTTGCACAGCGGATAGAAGCACTAAAAATAATGTCTGATAAACCCATTTATGTGAAGGTTGCTGCAACCAATTATATACCTTACATAGTAACAGGAATAGCAAGATCCGGGGCAGCAGGGGTTATTATTGATGGACATGGGGCGGGAACAGGTGCTGCCCCGGTAACAGTGCGGGATAGCCTGGGGATACCTATAGAAATGGCTGTGGCCTCCTCCCATAATATTCTTGTTAAAGAAGGCCTGAGAAAGAATTTCAGCATAATCGCTGCGGGGCAGGTTGCTGATTCCACAGATGCAATGAAGCTATATGCACTGGGCGCAGATGTGGTAAGCCTCGGAACATCCGCATTGATAGCAATGGGATGTGTTATGGTACGTAAATGCAATCTCGGATACTGCCCTGCAGCCCTTACCAACAAGGCAGATAATAGAACTTTGATAGATTTGGATTTTGGAATACAGAACTTGGTTAATTTCGTTAATGGCTTTAAAATGGAAATAGCAGAGATGATGTCCTGTCTCGGAATAAAAAACATGGAAGAATTGATTGGAAATACAGATATTTTATACGGTGAAGGACTTTCTGAAAACACCTTAGAGGTGCTGGGAATTAGCTCCCCGTCACCTCAAAATTTAGGCTTCAAGCAGGGAGCATTCTATCCGGATAAAAAATACATTAATGAACTTATGATTAAGGGAGAACCGGTAATAAGCAGCATGGGAAGCAATGCACCTCCAGACGTTGAATTGCCCTCCAGGATAATTGACTGGCTTAGACTTGATGGCGCACAGGTTACCAGGCCATCCATAGATCCTTACAGGGAGGATATAAATCTTAATTTCTCCCTGTGTGGTGGATCAATAAACATATCGATGCCTGTATTTATTAAGGTTAGTGGCGCGGATGTAGAAATAAAAAATGCGCTTTCATGGGCTGCCATGTTCACGGGAACTATGATTGTTGATGATCAGCCCCAGAAAGAATTTAAAAGTATTTCCATAACTGGAAACACTGTGTACAGATATAAAAAACACAGTTACTCCATGGTTAATGAACATTATTATTCGGCTGATGGCTTTGTTATCAGGCAGGATGATAATATGGAAATAAGTATAGCAGGGCTGGACCAGGAATTAAAGAGAAGAGGTATACGGGAAAACTATGATATTATAGCGGAAATTGATCGTTTAAGGAACACCGGGGACATAGTTAAGTATCTTGCTCTTGGTTGCGACTCTTTAATAATTTCATATAAAATATTTGAAGAGGGATTGAATAACAGTTACAGGAACCTCAGAGAAAAAGCCGTTAACTTTCTTTTAGGCATGAAAAAAGAAATTAGCCTGATTTCTGGAGCAATGGGTATAGCCAATTTACAGTATTCTATTGTTGGGAATACTGAATTACTTAGAGCCATAAATCTTGATAATACCATAGCAAAAAAAATAAATGTGGCGGAGGCAGGATCAACATGAACTACATACCTTCAAGTTGCGGCCTTTTTGGAATAATGAGAAAAAAAGAATCCGGTAAAATTCCCGGGAGTATTCCCGTGAAATGCCTGGATTATATAAGGTACCGCGGTAGTGATAAGGGTTCTGGATACGCATCATTTAACTTAAACGATACCAATAGCTTTACGGTTAAAATATTTTACAATGATGAGGAGGAGAAACTACGGACATTGCTTCAGGAACACGGAATAGGGATAAATAGTTCATACATGGAAAAAGGCAGGTCAATAAAAAGCTGCTGTTATGATATAGCCTTTGAAGACAGCAGGTCCCTGGATGAGGTTAATGCAGCACTGTGGAATGAAGGTAATGGAAGATTGTACAGTGCAGGAAAATCACTCCTTGTGTACAAAGGTGTCGGATATCCTGATGCGGTGGGTGACGAGTATGCTTTAAATGAAAAGAATGCAGATATGTGGCTGGCCCATACCAGGCAGCCCACAAATTCTCCGGGATATTTACCCTACTGGTCACATCCATTTTCCACATTTAATATTGCAATAGTGCACAATGGCGATATAAGTTCATTCGGAGCCAACAGGGAGTACCTGAAATCAAGGGGAGTAACAAGCTTTGTTGGTACTGACAGTGAGGTGATAGCCCATATTTTTAGGGAGCTGATAGGAGAATATGATCTCATTACTGCATTAAAAATAATGTCAGGAAATATGGATGACCCGGAGATTAGGTATAAAACACGGGGATGTGTGCTGGATGGGCCCTATACACTTATAATAGGTTACGATGATGGACATGATATATACATGATTGCAATGGCGGACAGGACTAAGCTCAGGCCTGCCATACTCGGCGAGGATGAAAACAATGTTTTTGTAGCCAGTGAGGAAAGCCAGATAAGAATTATAAGCCCAGAGGCTAAAATATGGACTCTCGAACCCGGATCATTTTTTATATCTTCAATGAGAAATGGGATAATAAAATATGGAAGGAAAAATTTGAAAACTAGAGGGAAAGTACATAAAATAAAGAAAAAGGGAATTGATGCTAGAAATATAGAGTATAATAGACTTGATAGTGAGATAATTAGGTTTATGGATAACAGTGTGCATATAAATAATGTGGCAGGTCACAGGCATATAGGCATAACGTTTCCTGATAAACACCGCAATATTACATTGTACGGTAATGCAGGAAATTGCCTCATGAACCTTAATGAGAATAATAACGTAACCGTGAGGGGCAATGTGGCTGATGATTGCTGTGATTCCATGAGCGGAGGCATGCTAAAAATATTTGGGGAGGCTGGCGATGTACTTGGACAGGCGCTCAGTGGAGGAAGAATATATGTGGAGGGGAATGTTGGAAATAGAGCATGCATCCAGATGAGAGAATATGGAAGTTCTATACCCTGTGTTGTTATAAATGGAAAATTCGATGATTATCTCGGGGAATATATGGCAGGGGGTACAATTATAGTCCTATCTAATAGCAGTAGAAATTTTGGAAAGTATATCGGATCTGGTATGCTTGGTGGCAAAATATTTATCAGAGGGAGGGTCAAAAGCCAGAATATAGGAGTGCAGCCATCGAATCTGATCAAATCAGGGATGTTAAAAGCACTGAAAATTGCCGGCATAATTGAAAACGCCCAGTATAATAAAATGATGAAAGAAAATTTTATCGATATAATTAGAGAGCTGCCGGAAGATGCACAGATCTATGCCAGAAAATATTATTCAGGACATCAAATACCTGATTATGAATACAGAAGTCTTTCTTCTGGGGAAAAACATGACTTAAAGTCTATTATTCATGATTTTGATAGCGAAATAGGAAAAAATAGTTTAAAATACCTGAATGATAAATTCACTGTTATAAGGTCCAGGAAAGTTTGATTCCCTGAAAAACTTTAGCATCTGTTCTATATTTTTATCTATATTTAGAGAAAATTCAAAAAAGAACTCCATTCCGAATATCAAATGCTATTTATTGGAACTATGCTTAGAATAAATAAAACAAATCATTTATATCCATATTGCTGATTATATTAAATGAAGAATGAAAATTTCTTTTGCGAGATAACAAAGAGCGAAATGGGATTCGATCAAGATGTGTTTTTATATTTTTCAATGATGGATTACCTTACTGCTTTGACCGCCGAAATTAAAAATTTAGACCCTAAATATGAACATTACGATGACATACTGGATATAGCATGGATACTCCCGGACGACCATTATAAAAACTTAAAAATACTAAGTGAAATAGATATTGAAAAATATAAGGATTATAGAAAGGAAACTCCTGAGATTTTGAAGAAATGTGGTGAGGCTTCAATAATGCTTTATAAGGCATACTCGGAGGCAAGGATTGCATTGAATTATTTTGTTAAAATTTCAAAGGACAAGAGATTTGAAAAATACTTTAATGATGAAAACCTTGTTATTTTAAAAAATCTGAAAAATTTTTATCTGGCAAGATTCTATGACCTTAATATATAAAATTTTAATTAACATGCTTTACATTTTTACCTCTTCCTTCCATTTAACCCACGTTTGTCATATTATATTTTGAAGCAATTATGGATATAATGTTATCTGATATTTTTATCCTGTATTTTAACAGGAATTTCTTTATGGCCAGTGAAGCTGATAATGTTTTTGTCACTTCTGATTTTTAAAAGAATTTCCTACATTCTATTATATTTCTTTCCATTTCCTGCATAATCAATTCCCTCCATACTGATGGCAATTTTAGCATATTTTATTCCCCTGGCCTTTACTGACAATGGTTTATCAATGACAGTTCAGTAGGTGCTCTTCTTCTTGTTTTATGATGTATTTTATCTTCCGGCTTTTTAATTTGTTCTTAATATATTAATTTTAATATTATATATACCTTCACAGGAACTCAATTCAGGATATCATACTGAGGTTATGATTTTAAACACTTTATTTATGATGCAATAAAACCATGGAATTTGGAGAAAAATAATTATATTAACTCCAAAAACCACGAGATATTTTAAAATTCATACCTGTGTATTTATTTTTGGCACGCCCAGAAGGTCGTTATCCTTCCAGTACTTTATGTATATAATAATTATAGAGATCACGACAGGAAGTATCAGCAGTGCAAATGTTTTTTCAAAACCTATATACGGTATTATCGCTGCAAATATTAACGGTATTACCATGAAAAGGCTCATATTATAAGCATAATAATATGAATTAACAGCGTTTCTCTCCTCAATTGATGAACCCCTTGAAATCTCCACGGTGGATACAGGGAATATAGACCCGTGGGGTATGCCCAGTAACATCATTACAGCCACAAACGCTGTATAATCTGGAAGGAAAGGAAATAATATAAGGGCAAAAACAGTGATAGCTGGTGCGAAGATAAGTGGATGCCTTAGGTTTTTGAATGGCCTGATGCTGATATATATCCTTGTGAACATTGACACCGCAAAAAAGAAAACAAATGGCAGATAAGCCATGTAGCTGCTGACGTGGAACCTTGTCTGGGCAAATATTGCAAGGAAAACTGTAAGTGCTGCAAATGGAACATTATAAGTTGTAATTGTTAGTATGGAGGAAATAAATCCCTTATTCTTTCTTATAAATGTGCCATGGGTTTCCTTTTTATTCTCAGGGAATTCCATGAAAAATGATGTGAATATGCCGATAAGGCCCAGGGGTGCAAAAAATAAAAATAATGTTCTGTAACTTATTATTGTAAGTAAGTAGGTCTCAAGGCTCGGGCCGAAAACCAGACTGAAGCTCAATCCTACTGAGTATATTGCAAGAAGCCTCTCCCTGCCTGTTTTGTCCGGATACAGTGTAGCGGATGTCACAATATTGGGCAGAATTATTCCATATGCAAGCCCGATGACAAATGAGATTATGAACACGCTGATATCTCCAGAAAAATAATATGAAATCATAAGTGCTGTTAAAACAAAATTTGCAACTATGAACATCCTCTTTCTCAGGACAGACCCCATGAGTGGATTGATAAATAGAGTGGCCAGGACTGTTCCGAGATATATTATAGCGGTAACCAGTGCTGTACCTATATATGAAAAATCCAGTATGTATTTTGAATATAGTGGCACAGTGGTAACCACCATATTATTTGTGCTTCTCATTGATATGGCCATAAGAATCAATATTACAGAATAAAGGATAAAGAGCTTTCTGCCCGGAACCTGTTTGTTCATGAAAGTCCAGTACACAATTTTATAAAGTCATTGGGCTGTAGCGCAAAATTTAAAAGCCTGTGCTGGAATTTATATAATATAAAATGCCTCACATATTCCTGAATTCCGGTTTTATAAGCATTTTTCTGAACCCATACATTATATCGCTGTCCAGCCGGTCCTGGGGTGAGGGAATTTTTACATCATATGATATTATCTCCCTGGAGAACTCTTCCAGTGCAATCTGTGCCTCCATTCTGGCAAGGGGTGCGCCGAGGCAGAAGTGTATCCCCTGGCCAAAGGCTATATGCCGTTTTGCCTCCCTGTGAGGGTTAAATATTTCTCCATCTGGGAATATGCTTTCATCCCTGTTGGCTGATCCTATATACAGGCATAGTATGTCATCCTTCAGGATTTCTATACCGCTTAATTCGGTATCAACCTTTGCATAACGCCTGGTTGACTGCACAGGAGACCGGTATCTAAGGGTTTCCTCAACCACAGATGGTATGATATCCGGATTGGCTACCATCTCACTGTAAACCCCTCCTGATTCATATATTGATAAAAGCGCGTTTGTGATTAGATTCGTGGTAGTTTCATTTCCTGCAACTAATAGCAGGATTGCGAATCCAGCTATTTCCCTGTCAGTGAGCTTCCTGCCATCTATCTCAACCCGTGAAAGCCTGCTTATAAGGTTATCCTTCTTTCCCTCCCTATCAATTTTCCCGTAAAAGTAATCCGCCATCTCAAACTGTGTCTCTATATCAGGCCCCCTCCCAAGGGATGTGGCAAGCTTATCTGACCAGTTCCTGAAAAGATCAGAATCGGATTGAGGCACGCCGAGCATCTCTGATATAACAGTAATAGGAAGTAGGTAGGAAAGCCCTGTTACAGCATCCTGCCATTCATTGTTCTTCATATTTTTAATGAGCCCGGAGGCTATTTTTCTTACACGACCCCGGTACGATTCTATTGTTGCGGGTGTGAACGCATCGCTTACGAGATTTCTGAGGGTTGTGTGTAAGGGTGGGTCCAGTATAAGTATGCTTGGAGTTGTCTTCTGGTTCATCATCTCGGCCATTTCCCCTCCAAGCAGGTCCCTGAACTGGGAAGAGAAAATCCGGTAATTGGATAGTACCGATGTGATATCCTTATATCTGAAAACATGAATTGTATTTCCGGATCTGGCGACAGGCAATTCGTTCCTCATCCTTTTATACCATTCAAATGGCTCCTCGGTGTAATCTGGTATGTACATATTTTAAAATACTCAGGGTGTATATTACACTTATCAATGTTACATCAGAAAAATTACCGGCATATTTTTTCAATCCATAAAAATAAAAAGGATTGTATTATTAACTCCCTAGATGATCCAGAAATATAGCAATGGTAAGCCAACCTACAATGATGATTTTGATTATATATTGGTATCAAACGTCAAGATAGAGGGTGATAGGCGTGATGCCATTGTTAATTCTGCCTATTCAGCGAATGACGATATTGTATTACTTTTTGGAAAACAGGGGCTGCTCACATTCATATATGGAATTCTGATAAAACTGTCACTGTCAGTTAAAAGAGGGAAAATGCTTCCTTTCGGTACAGTTTATTCCAGAAATGCCTACGATTATCTTATATCTAAAAATCTGACCCCGGAGCCCGGGAAGAATATGGTTCTTGGAAATGCCATGCTTCTAAAAAACAGAAGTTTTCAGTATAATATTGTGAATACCGGCATTATATGCAGGGACACCATAACATTCGGGGATTTCCTTGACCTAACCATAAGAAGGGGAAACATGTTCAAATATGTCCTTGTGGGCATATCAGGCGTTATAGTGAATGAGGCCATACTTCTAATGCTCCACGGCATCATTGGAAGGGATTTGAGTATTCTGCCGGCCATTGAGATATCCATTATCTGGAACTTTATTCTCAACAATAAGTTTACATTCGGCGGGAGGGGACATTTCTATATGAGGCTGGCAAAATACAATGCATTTAACCTTATAGGCTTCGGTGCAAACCTGGGAGTTTACTATTCTGCACTGTTCTATAAAACTAATATATATGTTGCTGATTTTCTTGGCATACTGGTTGCATTTATAATTACTTATACAACGGCTACTCTTATAGTGTGGTAACATGGAAAAATATGGGGAGGAGAGGCTTCAGCGGATAATATTAAACGAAACTGCCACTATCCTTATTCTCTGCGCATTTGTTTCTTTCGGGCTTTTCGGTTATTTGAACATATACGCTATAATCCTTGAAACATTTCTGCTGCTGGTTTCTGTGCTAATTCTGGCTGTATCAAATTTGAACGGACATATAAAATCACGGATCCTGTACCAGCAAGCATTCCTTTACTCTGTAATGATCCTCGTCGACCTTGCCATCGCCATGGCCATTCCTGGCACAGCCATGAAAATAATACTTGAAGCTCTGGCCACAGCATCATTACTGTTCGTGTCGTATGAATTTTACAAGAACCCTACAATGTATGATTTCCTTAAGGATAGGGCACCCATCGTCAGGCCAGTTTACATCATAATCGCAGTAGCATTCCTTATAGCAGTATCGGCAATTTCTGTAATATTTGTATTTGAACCTACAGATGAATTCCTTATAGACCTATATTCTGCCATGAAGTTTCTACATGGATTTAATCCCTATAATCCTGCGGTAACAGAAGGGGTTTTTTCATATTTTAAAACGTTTAACCTTGACCTGAACGTGACCCCAACAATGTCGGGAAAGGATATTACACTGCAGGGATATCCGGCACTGGCATTTCTGATCTACATACCATATGTCTACATTGGAAAGTTTGCAAATATAATAATATCTATAATATCCTTTATACCATTTATACTTGTATACCTAAAATTCAGGGATAAAAATATAGCACTTTATGCCATGCTCTCCATTTTACTTAATGTTATATTCCTTTACAGTGCGGCATTCTCACTGATAGGGCTTGTATGGGTTGTGTTCCTCATGGCTTCATATTACCTGAGGCAAAAGCCGGTTTACTCCGGACTGTTCTTCGGGCTATCCCTGTCGGCAAAGCAGTTTCCTGCATTCATGTTTCCATTCATGTTTTACATGATTTACCGTGAGAATGGACTGAAAGAGGCGGTAAAGTGGACAGTTTCAGCATTTATCCTTTTCATGACCATAAATGGCTATTTCATTGCAAGGTCTCCTGTACTGTATTTCAGGGACATAATGTCATCTGAAACCATGGGATTGATTGGTATAGGATTCGGCCCCTCACAGCTATCTTTCCTGAACCTTATACATATACCACCTGATTTTTTTACGGCACTCCTGATTACTTCATTTCTGTTTCTTCTTTCAATGTACATTGTGCATTATGATACGCTGAAATTCACATTATTTGTTTTTCCTCTATTTATTATGATATTCAACTACAGGCTACTTATAACATATGTGGCATTCTGGCCCATAATATCGGTGATCTCCATAGAGGATATTGACTATAAGAGAAAGCTTAGGATCGATAAAAGGGCGTTGAAGCGTTATGCAGTGTATGCAGTAGCAGTTTTGATAGCTGTCATGGTTATAGGCGCCTATTATAATTCCACAGCACATGATCCTGTAAGGATAGATTCGGTGCATATGGTTTTAAACCATGGAAATGCCAGCGGGATCATGGTTAACGTAACATATACCGGTAGTGCACCGGAGGCCCTGTATTTCAGGGGGATAATCAACGAAACAAATTACAATGGCCTGCTGTTCAATTACTCTGGGAATGTTATTAATAATGGAAAATCAACAATAATGCTTTATCCTGTCCGAGGTGAGGTTATACCGGATAATACAACCCTGGATTTAATTGCCTATAATGGCACTATACAGGGTTCAGCTGCATATAGGGTAACGAACTGGAATGTCACAGCTTACCATGATTTGCTATATAATCCTCCGCAAAATAGGTTATCACTAAGTCAGAGCCTGCCCTGAACAGGGATGTAAGTGCCTCCATTGCGGTATCAGGTGCGAGAAGGCCAGAGGCTATGGCATTCTTGATCATGCTGTATTCTCCGCTTACCATGTATGTTGCAAGTGGCATGTTATAGTATTCCTTTGCACGGTAAATCATATCAAGATAGAATAATGCAGGCTTTACCATTATAACATCGGCGCCCTCCTGTATATCAAGGTCTATTTCCCTCATGGCCTCATTTCCGTTATGGTAATCCATCTGGTAGCTCTTCCTGTCCCCGAATTGCGGGGTTGAATCAGCCGCATCCCTGAATGGCCCGTAGAGATTGGATGCAAATTTAGAGCTGTATGCCATGATCAGTGTATTTACGAAACCTTCCCTATCCAGGGCATCCCTAATGGCACCAACCTGGCCGTCCATCATACCCGAGGGTGCAACCATATCAACACCGGCTTCAGCATAGCTTAGAGCCTCCCTGCCATAAATTTCAAGAGTCTTATCGTTATTTACATAGCCGTTTTCTATTACACCGCAGTGGCCCGTATCTGTATACTCGCAGAGGCAGAGGTCTGCAATGGTATTCAGGGATGTATTTTTCTTTGCGGATGCTATTGCCCTCTGAACTATGCCGTTCCTATCGTATGATGATGTGCCGCATGAGTCTTTTTTCGCCGGTATGCCGAAAATTATAATATTCTTGACGCCAATTTCCTCAAGATGCATTATATATTTTTCATATTCAGAAATGGAGTACCGGTAAATGCCTGGCATGGATTTAATAGCCGTTTTACTTTTCTCGGTTTCATCAACAAAGACCGGCATTATGAGCTTATCAGGATTTATGCTGGTCTCCCGGAACATATTTCTGATATTGCCGTTTAATCTGTATCTTCTTAATCTTTCAACAGGGAACATATCCCAATTATTATTTCAGGCTAATTAAATATTTTCAATTCAAAGTTTTCCATGGGATTTCAGATACTTGAAATAAAAATCCGGGTATTCTTCATATTCTATATCATCAAAATCGCCTGCTTCCATGAATCCCTTCAGCCTGAGAATGCATGAATCACATCTGCCACAGGCTTTCTCCCTCCCATTATAGCATGACCATGTCAGTTTATAGGGCACTCCCAGTTTTCTCCCAAGTTTTACTATATCTGCCTTTGTGAGGTACTGCAATGGCACATTGATCTTAAATCCCTTTTCAATGCCATATTCTGTTCCCAAATTCAGCGTCCTTTCCATTGCATTATAAAAATCTGGCCTGCAATCGGGGTATCCTGAGTAATCTATGGCGTTTGCGCCTATGAATATGGTGCCTGCCCCTATCACCTCCCCATAGGCCGCTGCAAGTGAAATGAATATTGTATTCCTTGCAGGCACATATGTAACGGGTATGCTGCCATCTATTGAATCGATGCCACGCTCCGGGACTTCAATATCGTCTGTGAGGGCCGACCCACCGATCTGCCTGAGGTTTATATTGACCTTCTTTAGTTCAAGGCCGTAATAGCTGCAGATTTTTTCAGAGCTCTGCACTTCCCTGGCATGCCTCTGGCCATAATCAAAGCTCAATGGAAAAACTCTGTAGCCATGATCTAATGCATAGGCAAGAACCGTGGGCGAATCAAGCCCTCCTGATATTAAAACCACTGCTCTTTTATCTTCCATGGTACCCTATGTTTATGTAATATTATAATTTATAGAGAGGCTTTTTTCCATTCAGCACATTAAAGAGGTTTGTTACAGCTGTTTCTGCCATTTTCTCCCTGGTTTCATATGTTGCACTGCCCAGATGCGGGGTCATCACAACATTTTCCATTGATGCCAGGGGATTCCCGCTGTCAACCGGCTCATTCTCGAATACATCCAGTGCAGCACCCCTGATAATATGGTTTTCCAGGGCCCTTACAAGGTCATCCTCATTGACTACTTTGCCCCTTGTGCCGTTTACCAGAAATGCTGATTTCTTCATTTTTGATATTCTTTCGTAGTTCATGAAATGGAAGGTTTCACCGTTGAGGTCCAGGGCAATCACCACAAAATCTGATTCAGAAAGGAGGTAATCGAGATCAACATATTCTGCATCTACGTTATGTATAGACCTGCTGTAATAGATGGCTTTCATATCAAATCCCTTAGATCTTTTCAGCACGGCATTTCCTATGCGGCCCATGCCTATTATCCCCAGGGTTTTCCCGTGAACCTCGGATCCCAGCATGAATCCTGGCTTCCATCCAGATTTCCACCCATCATGGCGTATCAGGCTATCCCCTGCGACAATGTTCCTGGCAGCTGCCAGCATTATTCCAAATATCAGGTCAGCAGTTGCCTCGGTGAGTACTTCCGGGGTGTATGTTACAGTGATTCCTCTGGATTTAGCGTATTCAACATCTATATGGTCATATCCAACGCTGTAGGTGCTTATTACCTTTAATCTGGATGCACAGTCAATTATCTCCCTGTCGATTTTCTCATTAAGCGTTACCAGGATGCCATCTGCATCCACTATGTTTGATAGGATCCACTGCCTCATATCCCCCTTGCCAGGAAAAATATGTATATCGAAATTTTCATGGCCATCAAGGTAATTTCCTGGAAGCTGCCTGGTAACAAGAATCTTCATCATGGATAATTATTATAATTTGGCTAAAGAATTTTTCCCATTGACCGTAAGTATTAATTATATATATTTCATGGGGTTAATTGACATGAGCGTAATTACTTCCATTACAGTTAGTTTAATAAAATTCGTAGAGGTCCTTATTATTAAACTTGGCTTTGCCGGTGTATTTTTCCTGATGCTGCTGGAGGGTATGCTCCTGCCCATTCCTTCTGAGGTTGTAATGACCTTTTCCGGTTATCTTGCATTTTATGGCCTCATGGATCCTCTGGGTCCATATCCATCAGTATTAATCCTGCTGCTTGCCGGGTCTGTGGGAGATCTTGTGGGTGCCTGGATTGCCTATGCTATAGGCAAGTACGGAGGTGACCCCTTCATAATACACTATGGAAAATACTTCTTCCTGAAGAGCGATACAATAGAGAGGACAAAGGCATGGTTCAGCAGATATGGAGACCTTTCTGTATTTACAACCAGGTTCCTGCCAGTATTCAGGACGTTTATTTCTATTCCTGCTGGAATAGCCACAATGGATTTCAAAAAATTTTCCATTTACACTCTTACAGGTGATTTGATTTACAACGCTGTACTGATTTATCTGGGCATACTTTTCGGGTCTCACTGGGAACTGCTCCTTAAGTATTTTGATGAATACTCCTATGTAGGCATAGCTGCCTTTGTTGTTGTTATAGTATACCTGGTTGTAAAGGTAATGAACTCCAGAAAAAAACGTAATATACCTTTAAACAAATAAATAATATACTAATAAAGAATATAGTTAATTATGTTTTCTGATTCTCCTGAAGAAGTAAACAAATCGTTTAAATACCTCATTATTTCAAGAGCCACCAGGAGTTCAGCCCTGATATTCGTTACACTGGCATTACCTCTTTACCTTCATTTTCTCCACTTTTCTGCCATATTCATTGGGCTTCTTTATATACCTATAACACTGTTCAACGTCTTCCTTACACTTATTCTTGGGAGACTTGGAGACAAAATAGGCTATTCAAGAATATTATTCCTTGGAGAGATATTTCCTGTTGTAGGCATGCTGTTGATTACAGTATCCACAAATATATACTTTATTGGAACAGGTGCAGTAATAGCCGGGATAACCGGAGGGGCAGGCGGTATGCGTGGTGCCTTTTCACCGGGGATGACAGCATTCGTGGCAAATAATTACGGTGCTGAAAAGAACAGGGTAGGCAGGCTTTCCCTTTTACTGGCGACGGCCTCGGCATTTTCAATATTCGGAGGCATATTCCTGAGCTCGTATGAATACATAGAGAACATAATAGGCGTTATTATGTTCTACCGCACATTTTTCTTTGTTTCTTTTATACTTGTACTCGCATCCCTTGTGTCATTATCAAGGCTCAAAGAATACAGAAGGCCGAAAAAAACAACAAGGGTTATGAAAAAACAGAGTTTCTGGTTCCTTATGAGGATTATTTTACCAAACAGCATCAACGCGGCTGCAATCGGGATATCAATGCCACTGCTTCCACTGCTGTTTGAGCTTAAATACCATGTGGACCCCAGCATGATCGGGTATGTATATACGGTAGGGTATGCTGTGACCGCAATAGGGTCTTATGTATCGGGAAAATACATAAACGGCAGGTTTGATTCCCTGAAAATAGCATCCATAGCACATATATTGCAGGGAGCACTTTTCATTGTCATTGCATTTACACCATTATTCTTCCTTGCTGGAATAATTTACGTGGGAAGGATGGGTATTGCCGGCATTGGGTCGCCAATGAGGGGTGCGATCAATGTTCGTGGAATTGACAAGGAGGATTATGGCACTTCAACTGCCGTACAGGGGGTATCAGGCAGGGCATCGCAGCTCACAAGTGGTGCATCCGGTTATCTGATGGATTTAAATTTCGCCTTCCCACTATTGATTGGAGGGTCGTTGCAGGCTATAGGTGGGGTACTTTATTACACCATGATAAAATCATGGCGCCCCGATAAGTATAATAATGCTGGAAAAGCAAAGGCGTGAAATGGATAGCATAGATAGGAGAGTCTGGTACCTGGGATTTACGCGTCTTATAAGGGCATCTGGAAGGGTATCCACATTTATATTTCTGCCACTGATTTTTGTGTTCATCTACCATATATCATTCCTGGAAACTGGTATAGTGCTGGGCATTGCAATACTGGTAATGTCCATAGTCCAGTATTATTCAGGCATACTAACCGACAGGGTAGGCAGGCGCGTATTCTTAATACTTATACCAATACCGGCAGGATTGCTATACATAGCCATGTATTTCACCGTACTCTACAGAATGCCGGCAATCCTGTTGATTCTGCTATTTTATTCTACCATCATAGTAAATGCATTGCAATATCCAGCAATACAGGCATCCATAGCTGATGTTACATCCCTGAGCCAGAGGCTATCAGGATATACCATTATAAGGGTTCTTGCAAATGCCGGTGCAGCCATTGGGCCTATACTGGGAGCCATTCTATCTGTTTACGGATTCCAGTACATATTCCTGCTGGCCGGAATCAGCACTTTCATAGAAATAGGCATACTTTATTTCAATGTAAGGGAAACATACTTTCCATCTAAGGCACTTTACCTTACAAAATCAGACATAAAACTTGCCTATAAAGATAGATTCTTCATAGTTTTCATTGTTATAGGCATACTTATGGCATTCATGCTCAGGCAGAGAGGTGCATCACTGACATTATACGCATTTGATTTTGAGGGGCTTCCCATTCTCTATTTAGCTTATATATACTCCCTGAATGGAATACTTGTTGTGCTGCTGCAGTATCCCATATTCAAGGTAATGAATAAGTCATCAAATCCTGTCCTGTTCAGGTCATTCGGGATGATATTTTACTTCCTCGGCTTTATTGTATTGATGTTTTCAAAGGACATATTGTATTTCCTGATTTCCATGGGAATCATGACAATCGGAGAGGATTTTGTTGCTCCCACAACACAGACCATAATCACGTCCATAGCCCCGGGGAATATGAAAGGAACATACATAGGAATTTACAATCTATTCATTAGTGCCGGGTCATTCTCCGGGTCCATAGTAGGGCTTTATATGTTATCCTACTATGAAAACCAGACCGCCATATTCTGGCTCATAATTGCACTGGGCAGCTTTGTGGTGGGCATACTTTATTTTGCCATTAATGGATCATTTCTGAAGAGAATGAACATTCAGGCAGCAAAGAAGCCATTAAGAAAAACCGCTGCAAAATAATATTGTATAAGAAATATATAAATTATAATCAGGAGAATATAGATTTTATTTTGTCATCAAGATTTATTGCACCCAGGCATAGAACCCTTAGTGGTTCCTTCCCTATTACTGTCATTGACGCATTTTTTATTGCCATGCCGAAACTATCCGCCTCTGAAAATCCAAGATAGTATGAGGCTATTGCCCGGATAGGATCGGAATGTGACACAAATATGTACCTTCCACGGTTATCATCCATGCATCCCTTCACACGTTTCCACAGGTGTTCCCAGGGCTCCATTTCCAGATTGTCCCTCATCTTACCGGTTATATGGGAATTCGGGTACAGCTCATCCTGAAATTCGGTAATGCGGTGGCCGTTTGCCTTTCCCAGATATACCTCTCTCAGGCGGTCGTCTATCTTTATGCTCAAGCCGGTATAATTGGATATTATGGTGGCAGTATCATAGGCCCTCTTTATAGGACTGCTTACTATACCGTCGAATTTAAGGCCACGCAGTTGCATTGCTGTCCTTTCAACCTGCTTTTTACCCTGATCTGTAAGAGAATTGTTTTCAGTATCGTCAGACAGTAGTTTTGCAACATTAATATCGCTTTCACCATGCCTGATGAATATGTAAGCTTTCATGGATAGTGATAAAACTGCCCTTAATAAATTTGTATATTATTAGGATTGCAACATGGTTATACTGACATAATTTGATGGTGCATCCATGGTATGCAACCATACTTGCCATATTATGAAAGGCACAGAAAACTATAATAGAATATAACAATTGCTGTACTATGGAAATTTTCAAAAAGGAAAGGATGATAACAACCACTAAAAGTATGGATGATCTTGTCAGGGCTTTTTCAACCTATCTTACCGATAACAAATGGAGAGTGCAGAGCAACATACAGCAGGACAAGGCTATACTTCAGGCACAGAAATTTGGCATTCTAAGGGGATTGGTTGCTGCTGACAGGGCACTTACGTTCGTATTTACACAGGATTCGGGGCAGATTAAGGTAGAGGTTGGAGTCGGGAGGCTCCTTGGGGATCTGGCTGTTACAGCCATAGAGGTTATCCTGATTTCTGAGATATTCATAGTTGTGGATATTCCAGAAATTGCATGGTCAGACCATGTGGAGAAGGAGCTTCTGGATGAGCTGCAGAACATAGCCAATCAATAATGAATTGGTTAATCCCGATTCTATCTCAGGAAGAATGCTTTTGCTATGAATCCATTTTGTTATGGGCCATAATAAAAATAAATCTTATAAATAAGAATAAAAGGCCTAAGAAGAGCGGATATATTATCCAATAGATGAACAGGTGCTGATACGATGCATTGTCTAATCTCTTTTCCAGAAAAAAGTTAAAAATTGCTATGGCAATCGGTTCATAAAAACCAGGGATACTGCTATTACATCGAATGATCTTTTTATCTCTTGAGTTAAAGTTGATTTCATACTTCTGATGTTGGATAGAGATTCTTAAATAAAAATATTTCCACTTCATGAGACATTGAGCATCGACCTCGTATAATAATTGTGTTTATCCTAACAGTTCCCTCCATCTATTTAATGGGATATTATCCAGGATTCATTCATTGCACTGATATATTTTTTAGAATAATTCCTTTTATAGTTGAAAAACGATTCTCTTCCATATCCAGATTCGATTCCAACATGATTGGCTTTGTGATTATAAAAAAGTGACTGAAAACTCTATTAAATAAAAACCTGAACGTAGTTATTTATATCCTATCTGGTTATAAAAATATATATCATATAAAAGGTGAATGGCAAGAACAGAATAGAAAAAAGCACCAACAATAATTCAAAAATTCTGTTATATTTTTTGGTATATTTTTTTATATCGCTCTTATTATCTAATATTTTGCCATCTATTTTGTTAAAACTATTATATATATTTATGGCAATAAATTCGTATATTGTTGTCAAATAAAAAAATACGTATATAAATGGTGTCCTGTCCCAAAGGAAAAAACTCACTATATTATTTGCTATATAAAATATTGATATCCTGATTAAAAGGCTTTTAGATCTTTTCATGTCTAATTGCAGTGGTTTGCCGGGATATATAATAAATTTTATATGATAAAGATCATGAAACCATTTATAAAATACCCCGAAAGTAATGAAAAAAATTACAGCGAGAAATACTATAAAAATAACATTCAGTCCGAATTCCATAAATCTCACCATGGAGGTTCTTCGAATGGATTCCATACACTTTTGTGAGGTGCCATGGCAAATAAGGGATTTTTACCGAATTTACCTCCGCCTATGGCAAGAGGAACATAGACCCCGCTACTATGCGAATCTGGAGAACCGGTAAATGCACCTTCTTCCCCATATGCACCTATATCATAAAAATGCCACCATTGTGTATCCCAGCTTACCCCCAGATCAAAATATACAGTGGGGTCATGCTGTGTATCTGCATATATGTTAAGTGCTACATAATCTGCAGCAAGAACTGCAATAACTGGTACGAGTGCTGAATCCGCCAGTGCGGCAAGAAAATCAGAAATTGCTCCTAGCAAGTTGCTACTTCCAGCAATTACTGCTTCCCCGAATACAGCAACTATATCAGCAGGTGAAGTTCCAGGAGATAATGCAGGAATCTTTATCACCGAAAGTACTGCTTCATGATTTTTAGGGAATTTATAATAGGTTCCTATGCAATCCCCAGAAACTTCCTTGAAATCCTTTGTACGCTTAACAGTCAAATTCAAATATATGCGATTTCCGTTTGAATATACGGAAACAATACCATAGTTGCCGGTTTTAACTATGTGCTGGCTTTGCATGTAATTACCACTGTAGATGAATGTGAGGTTCATATTAATTTCTTGCCTACCGAAATGATATGTATAATTTTCAGTCTTTATCAACGATTGGTTTTGACCGGTAGTTAAGTCTCCTATCTGTGCCTTATTTGAAACGTGCATATTATCTGCTGCTGGAACCAGTGCCAGCATGATAAACATAACAGCCACAAAAACACCTATTATTATCCTCCTTTTATTCATAATGATATCAATGCATGAATATATATAACAATATTAATAAATAGTTTATAAGTTAAACATTTTAACTAGTATAAACCTAATTATTAAATTCAAATAATAATCATAGAGAAATTTAATAGTCAGTCAAGAAAAAGAGCATTTTAAAAAGATGATGCATAAGTTCATAAATAACAATATAAGTATGTAGATGATTAACCATAACTTCCATACCTACACTCCATAGAAAGTACACGTGAAGTGATAGAGTAAATACTGTTTTTGTTGCCTTAATCTTATATAAATAAGGAATTTAATATATAATAAAAAATAATCTCATAAAGAAATATGGTTAAGGAATATTTTTTTGCATTGCCGGTTTACGCCTCAAGATTGATTTATGGAATTAACTGGTTTGCAATAACCCCGGCATTTATCCTTATAGAAAGCCAGCTCCATCTATCGGAGCTGGAAATAGGATTTGTTGCAACAAGTTTCTTTGCCGGACTCATGCCATTTCAATTTATCGGCGGCATTCTTGCCTCCAGGATTTCTCCTAGGTTTATAGTAATAATAGGATTGTTCCTGATCGGTTTATTCTCAATCCTGACAGGCGAATCGGAAAACTTCCTGGAAATCTTTATGTCACATATGTCTGTTGGAATTGGGAGCGCCCTGTTTTCATCCCCTGCACTGGCACTTTTATCGGATGGCCAGGATAGCAGAACTGTATCAAGGCGAACTGGGATATATAATGCATTATTCGGGATCGGATCTGGAATTGGTATTACAGGCTGGATCATTATTGACTCTATCACAGGATGGAGAATTTCCATGTTTATTTCCGGAATTCTGGCACTTGCTGTAATACCATTTATGTTTCGGTTCACAGAAAGTAACGGTACAGTGTATAAATCCAGGGACGTACCAGTCACTTTCAAAAAAATTATAATGAATAAATACAGGTGGATGCTGGGATTTTCAGCCGGTATCGGTGCACTGTCAGAAACAGTTATAGGTCAGATGTTCGTTTATTATTCTGAAAAAACAAAAATCATGAGTCCGCTGGATTCAGGTATTACAGTATCCATTTACTTTATAATGGGAATATTCGGAGGATACCTATACGGAAGACACTTCGGAATGTCCCATCATAAGACGTTTATTTATGTATTTACGGCTATTGTTACATCATTGCTATTTATATCCATTCCAGCTGTCAGTAATCTGTATATTTTGACGGGCGTTGTATGGATTATCGGTGCATTGACAGTTGCTCTTCTCACTATGCTCTATTATACAGTTATGTCCATAGATCGTAACAGCAGAAGCATGTCATTTTCCCTGGGATTCAATAATTTCATGCAGAAGATTATAGCAGTGGCTTCGCCGGCATTATTTGTATATATAGCATTGAATGCAAATTACTCATATTCCTGGTATATCCTGGGAATTTCCGGGCTTATTTTAGTATTTTTGTATCCCGGAATATATAAAAATTTCAACATAACCGGAACTGATTGAGGCATTGTTCTCCCGGGAAGCCTATGGGATTTGCAAGGTAAATACATTTTTCAATACGGGCTCGGTGGGATTTGGACCCACGATCACCGACTTAGAAGGACGGTGCCTTATCCATACTAGGCCACGAGCCCGCTTCCAATATTTTAGGATATAATATAAGTATTTCTATGGTGTCACCCTGTGGTGCAGATTTTTATACTTTATTCAAATGACCGGTTACCATGGCTGTACCAGATGACATACCATTTTCTGAATTCGGCAAACCGGAAAAAATTAAAAAAATCAACGGGCGCCTTTCCTTTGACAATGACCTGTACGGATTTCAGGGGAAGAAGGTCTATCAGTATATATTCCTTTACTGGATTTCAGACGATTCCATAGTAAACAGCGGCAAAAAGACTGTTAAAATATCAGTAAATGGAAATCTGCTGCAGCGAAAGGTCCTTTACAGGCAGAACGTTTTCGACAGATTCGGGGACACCAGATGGTCATTCAGCGTTGGAAATTCAATAAATAATGGTATGATACTGTGTTATTACCATAACAGGGAAGGGCACAAATCATATGCACACATATTCATTGACCCGGGATTGAAGAGAAAAGCTGCGAAAGCAGTGCAGGAAACACTTGTAAATGCGGCCATGAAATACGGGATGGCCATAAGAGAGGGATATGTATTCTATGAATATATAGACAGCGAGAATTACAGGGATTCAAACACCGTGGAAGAACACAGTAATGATGAGGACCTGTTCAGCATCCTGGAAATTGATCCTACAGATAATCCAGAATTGATAAAAAACGCATACAGGAGAATGGCGAAGTTATACCATCCCGATCTAACCACACCTGAAAATGAGGAGGAATATTCAGAAAAAATGAAAAATATAAATTATGCCTATGAAAAATTATATAAAAAATATTATAGATAATTTACTGAACCTCAAATTCATGCCCGTTGAACGGTAATATGAATTTGTATTCCGGCAATGATTCCTGAAGTTTTTCCCTCTGGTCGCCGTGGCATAATACAACGGTTTCAGGATCCACTCCCTTTATGAATTTTACAAGGTCAGAATGTCCCGCATGTGCAGAAAGATCGAAGAAATCTACTTTCATTGCAGGTTTTATTGTTGCACCGGCAATCTGGATGGTCCCGTTTTCTATAAGGCTCCTTCCATTTGTGCCATCAACCTGATATCCCGTAAGGAATATTGCCGATTTGGGATCTTCAGCGAAGGCGTCTATATATCCAAGCACCGGCCCGCCATCAAGCATTCCGGATGTTGTTATAATTATATCAGCTTCCTCTATTGCCTCCTTTCTCATTCTGTTGTTCCTTACCTGTATTACACGTCCCATTGATTTTCTGAACAGTTTAGGATCCTTTAGGAATCCAGGGGTATCCATGTATATTCCTGATATCCTGTTTCCCATGCCGTCCACATATATTCTGTAGTCCATATCCCTGAGTGTCATGATCATTTCCTGGGTTCTTCCTATGGCAAATGTGGGTAAAATTACTCTTCCGCCGTTTTCGATGGTTTCCCTTATGCTGTCCTTGAGCCTCTGGATAACCTCATCACGATCTTCATGATCCCTGCCGGCATAGGTGCTTTCCATGATCAGTATATCTGTTTTCACAGGCTTTGCCCCGTATAAAAGATTTGTGTCCCTTGTGTAAAGGTCCCCTGTGATCATGAAAGATTTAGAATCCTGGAACCACCACATTGATGAACCTGGAATGTGCCCTGCACTGTGTGCCACTGCCGTGAGATTGTCCACCTGGAATGGCTGCTCATACTTTGCAGTGACCATAGACTTGAAGAGGTTGTCAACATCCTCCTCATTGAACATCTTTGTATAGTTCTCCAGCCTCATGATTTTCAGTGAATCCATAAGTATTGGCTTTATGCTGTTGGCTGTCATCGCCGTGGCATGGAAATTTGCCTCGAAACTATGGTAATACACTGGGAGTGCACCTGTGTGGTCCAGATGCGCATGTGTCAGGAATATGTCGTTCACCTTTTCAGGTGGCATTGGATATTCCGGTGGCTTTTCCGGCTCTATGCCGTAATCTATCATTATCTTGCTCTGCTTATCCTCTATCTTTATTGCCAGTCTTCCGACTTCTTCGGCTCCGCCGAGAAATTTTATTTTCATTTTATATCACGCTTTTGCATTTTCTAATCTCAAAGAACATTTGCAATTCCTTTGACCGTTAATTTGTGGAACTAGATTATATAACATTTTTGATACCTTTTCTTCGCTTTCCTTCATAATCTGCATTACATCTGAGGCTTCCACTGCCTCATCCTTCCATGCATCGTAATCTGTAACTGTTGCAAGCATGCCATAACACATGGACATTTCAGCTGCCAGGTTAATTTCCGGTACAAGAGTCATTCCTATTATATCCGCGAAATTTTTAAACATCTTTGATTCGGACCTTGTTGAAAATCTGGGTCCCTCTATACACAGATAAGAACCGCTTCTGTGAACCGGGTAAGATAATTTTTTGCCGGTTTCATATGCTTTTGCACTTATATCGCTGCAGAATGGGTCTGCCATTGATATATGGTAAACATCAGGGCCATTGTAATATGTTAATTCCCTGCGTTTTGTAAAATCTATAAACTGATCAGGTATAACTATATCTCCAGGATGGTATTCCTCATTGAGGGACCCAACAGCATTCAGGCCTATAATACGCTCAACGCCTAGTTTATGCATTGCGTATATATTTGCCTTATAATTTACCATGTGTGGTGGAAAAGTGTGTTTCTTCCCGTGCCTGGGCAAAAATGCAACTTCTACCCCGTTTATTTCCCCTATTTCAACGGGAGCTGATGGTTTCCCATATGGTGTTTCAACATCAATTGTTTTCTTGCTTTCCATTATACTGTAAAGGCCACTGCCTCCTATTATTCCTATGTATGTCATTGTTTATCCCATTAATTATATGTTACTATATCTCACAATAATATTTATTCATTTCTAAATATTTTATCATCCTGCCTTAAAAGAAATTTATTAATGCCTGATCCATACTGGGCTGCTGTTTTGTTCCTGGAATATATTTCGTCCGGCATATTAATTTTCTTTGCTATTTCGCGGAGGATTATCTTATTCCTCGTATCACTTATATTGTCATCCCTGGTTATATTGTGCCTCATTCTAAGAATTCCCGGGGAAAGGTAAGGTGTAATAAGTTCCTTTCCGTAATATTCTGCCATTTTCTTTTCCCTGGGAATAGTTACATTGAAAAGCCTGTTCATGTATGTATCGTTTTTCAGCCTGGGATTATCTATAAATCTACGATACCCATAGAATATTTCATCCGCTCCCTGGCCTGTTACAACGTATTTCTCAGGTATGAAATCCATGAGTATGAAAAGGACAAGCTCATATCCCATTTCCATCCTTGTAATTTTTGGATCTATTTGCTTCAGCTGTGCTGCATAGCTCTGGATATCAATATCATCCAGTATTATTTTCTTTACATGGATATTTAGAATCATTGATGCCTCATCGGCATTTTCTATATCCCTTGAATCTGAAAAGCCTAGGGTATATGGTATGTATTTGTAACCCGAAAGTCCAAGAAGAAGAGAGCTGTCTAAACCGCCTGAATACGCAATGGCGCACGGCAGATTTGCAGTTTTCTCAACTGCCGCCTTTAGCTCTTCATAAACATCTTCAACTATATTCTGCATATGTTTTATTATTCTTATTGATTATTTAAACTTAAGGTTATAGCAACTGGCAACTCAAGTAAAAACTACAGGACACAGGGAATTACCAGTATTTCAGGTCCTATCTATACAGAAAAGATTATGAAAAAACTATGAAACATGCAAAAATGGTAGTAGATTCTGGAAATAAGTCCATTGTAATATCCTTATTCTGCCAGCTTGTTGAAAATTCAGAGAAAGCAAAGGTTTATAAATTTCTGGATTTTGAGCATGAGGAGGAGCTTAATGATGTATTTTCACTGTTAAAATCAGTGGCAATCGGCATATATTCAGGTTATGAACAAGCTGTGAAGGAGCTGGAAAGAAAGGAATATCTAAACTGCGAATATATGGATTTGATAAGAGATGACTTTACCGGCAGGGCAAAAGATTTTATTGAAAAATATGTGGCTTCTGAATGCGGAGATTATAAATAAGAGATAAATCTATAAAAATATAAATCATACAATGATTAATATCATGATTAACTATCGAATTATTTATAAAAGTCAAAGTATTTAACTTATCAATGATAAAGGTGATGGCATCCGGAGTTTTTGATATTTTGCATTTAGGTCATATACATTATTTAAAGGAGTCAAAATCCTTTGGTGACTATCTGGTGGTTATCATAGCATCAGATTATTACGCTGAAAAACATGGAAAAGAGCTTATTTTCAACGAAAAGGAAAGGGCACAGATGGTTTCAGAACTCAGGGTTGTTGATGAGGCTGTTGTAGGCCATAGCAATGATAACATATTCCAGACAGTTGCCGAGCAGAAACCTGATATAATTACACTTGGCTACGACCAGAAATTCGACGATTCATATATAGAAAGTGAATGCCGGAAGCTTGGGCTCAACACGAAGGTAAAAAGGGTATCTCCTTACAATGGTATAATCAACAGCTCATCAAAGATAAGAAAGAAAATTTTAGAAACTATGTGAGAAATTAGTTTATTCCCTGGTTATTCTGGGACCTTGTTGATTCTTCGTATCTTTTCTGTATTGCCTGTTCCAGTTCCTTGTATTTCTCCTCAAGTGACTTCTGCTGGTTCTCCAGTGTTTTAAGTCTCATCTGGCTCAACTCACGCTGCTCATCCAGGTCAGAGATCAATTTTTCCTTATCATCAATTTTATAAATAACCGGGCCGACATTTTTGTATACAGGCACATCCTTTCCTATGCCATTAAGTTCCTTCAATGTTTTTTCAAGTTCCTTTACCTTCATGTCCAGCTGGTATCTCTGGCTGGCTATCTGCTCAATCTGTGCCTGCATATCCTGTGCCTGCTTTATCTGGTTCTGCAAATACGCATTTAAATTAGGTTCTACCATACATCTTCCTCCATTATTTTTTTTGTTACGTTCAATACCCTGGTAATTGAAGAAATACTGGCCCTCAGGGATGAGGGATCTGGCGCTTCTATAACTATATAGATATTTAACTCATCCTCATCCAGGCTCACAGTTGACCTCCCAAAGGTTTCAGTAACCTCCGGCTTTATTGCCTCCAGATACTTCAAATACTCTGCTTTTTTCAGGGTAAGTTTAACCTTGAACATTCAAATTCATTATATTATATTATTATATAACTATTTGTTGTCAGGAAAATTCAGAGATGAGTATGTGTTTTTATTATTCCACGTCAGGTATCCGGAAACAAATATGGAGGCGAAAATAATGGAGGAGATTATCGCAGGAAGAAATAGGCCTACAACAGCATCCTCTATGCACTGAAAGAATCCAAGCAAAACATAAAATATTAAACCGTTAATATCAGCTTTATTTTCATCTCTTATCAAAAAATAAAGTATGGAATAGATAAAAGTGGAAGTAATTAACCAGCCGATAAAATTTGTCACAGGGACTCCGAAATAGATTCCAGGAATTGCCCAGTGCCATAGATGCCTGGAAAATCTTGGATCAAAGGATATATCCAGAGCTGTGAGCAGTATCGCAGGAATCATGATGCGCCCCCTGGTGGCCAATGAAGAAAAATAAAGCAGGGAGGACCATAGAAATGGTATCGCGAAAGGGACCGACAACAGCTCAGGGCCCAGAATAGTAGAATATGAATATTTCCCAAATGGTATTCCTGTATGAACTCCAATAATTTCTACAATAAATGATAAGGAATATGATACAGAGAAAAAAATGGCAGTATATTTTGTGCCTTTAAGCCTTATAGAATGGAAAAAATAAACCGGTATAAAAACTATTTCGGCTGCAACAGAAAGTTCATAATTATGAGTGAAAAGATATATTACAAGCATGATGGAGCCGAATATTATGTACCCATAGGCTATTTTCCATTCAATATCCATTAATCATAAATTATTCTCAGCTACTATATATTTGCTTTGGCTGAATTATCTTTATATATCCAAAAATTATAACTCCCCGTGATAGGCTTAAACACATCAAATATATTCATTTTTATCGTCATTTTACTTATATTGTTCCGGGTCATATACCGTAGATTAAAATTCGGGCTCCAGGGAAGACAGTTTAAAACATACAGATTGTTTACCACGCCTATTATCTATTCATTTCTTCTTATATTCTTCATGGCGGAATTTGAGGGGAACATGGAATATATTCTAATTATCCTTTTATTGATTTTCGCCGGTACGATTCCGGGGATTATATACGGGCAGCAGGTAACATTCTTTGATAAAAGCGGGATGGTATTTTATAAGAGGTCCCCATACATTACCATATTCTGGGCTGTTGCATTCATGATAAGAATCCTTCTGGAGTTTATATATCCTAATAATACTCTAGCATTATTTACTGTGGATGCACTTCTTGCAATAACTCTGGGTTTAATTATAGGTGAATCCATAAAAACTTATGAAAAATATAAGGAATATACAGATAATAATACTGGTATTTTATAATTTTTTTCCCGTCTTGCAAGAATCTCTCAGAAAGCAGGAATCGCATAAGGGCTTTTTCCTGCAGAAGTCTTTTCCAAGATTGACAAGCATGCCATGGAAATTTTTCAACAAATTCACATCAGGAAATTCTTCTTCTGCAATTTTTCTTATTTCCTTTCTGGTGAATTTTTTGCCATAATACCTTTCAAGAAACCTGAATGTATATGCATCCACCACAAATACTGGATAGTCAAGTGCATAGAGCATAATGGATTCCTTCGTCTCATTTCCAACACCTTTGAGACCAGATATAAAATTCTCAATCTCTTTTATATTCCTTCCCTTCATGCACTCTATTGAACCGTAATTATTGATAATTCCATTTGAAATTTCCTTTAAATATATGCTTTTCTGGTTAAAAAAACCTGAACTGCGAATCAATTCCCTCAATTTATCAACGGGCAAGTTTCTTATATCGTCCAGTGTAATTATACCGGATTCCTTCATCTTTGCTATTGCCTTTTCCACATTTTTCCATGATGTGTTCTGCGTTAATATACATCCTATTACCGTTTCATCATCAGATTCGGAGGGCCACCATCTGAGGTCCCCGTAATGGCTGAAAAGGTTGTTGTAAAGATTCTTGAACATTGTTATTGTATATATAAATCCTTAAAAAATATATTTATCAAATTTAATATGGCTTGATATAAATTCCCTTTATTTTATCACACTTAAGGCAACCAGTGCATCAAGGAAGTACTGTATTGCAAAACCTGCAACCAGAAGCCCGAAAATCCTGGTAATTGCTGTCATGACTTTGTCCCCAAGGAGTGTCAGAATTTTTGATGAGTATATGAAAAATATGTAAACAATTGCCAGTACAAGCAGTACAGATACTATTGTAAGAACTCTTGTTTCAAAGCTACCCTTCATCAATATGATTACAAGGGATATTGCGCCGGGACCCGCTAGGAGTGGTGTGGCGAATGGAACTATGCCCATATTTTTTGTGTTCTCCACTGATGTATCTGGCTTGGCACCCTGCCTGACCATTTCTATTCCCATTAAAAGCAATATAATGCCGCCTGCTATCTCAAGGGCTTCTATGGATATTCCGAAGAATCCGATTATAATATCACCAACAAGTGCGAACAGGATTATTATAATGCCAGCATAAAGCACGGCATCCTTGGATATGGTCCTTCTGGTATCCCTGTTAAATGAACCTGCCATTCCAACGAATATTGCCAAACTCCCAAATGGGTCGATGACCACAAGCAGTGGCATGAAAACCTTCAGGAAATCGGTAATAAACGTCATGCTACGGTATGGCAATTATGTATATAAATTGAATTTTTTATTCAACGTGCAAACTATTAAAATAATGGAAAAAATCATATATTATTTTTGTATGGCACCACAATGAAGGTACTTATTCTGGGAATAGATGGATACATAGGTTTTCCACTGGCGCTGCGCCTGCTGGATAGGGGATATGAAGTCTCCGGTGCGGACAACTTCTATACCAGAAACAGGGTACGGAAGGTAGGTTCAAAATCGGCTATTAAAATTAATTCATTTTCAACTAGAAATAAAAAACTGAATAATGCCATTCAATTCTACAGAGGAGATGTAAGCAATTCCAAATTTGTTTATGATATTATCAGGGATGCAAAACCGGATGCAATTGTCCATCTTGCAGAGCAGAGATCCGCCCCCTATTCCATGATCTCACTGAAAACTGCAATTGAAACCCTGGATAAGAATATTGAAAGTACCATGAACATTATATATGCCGTAAAGGACCTAAATAAGGATATACACATTGTTAAACTCGGCTCCATGGGTGAGTATGGCACTCCGAACATAGACATACCGGAAGGATTTCTCAATGTAAGCTACAATGGAAGATCCGACAACCTCCCGTTTCCCAGGATGGGGCAGTCATGGTACCATCTGTCAAAGATATTCGATACGTACGGCCTGATGCTTGCAGAAAGGATATGGAATATGAATGTCAGTGATGTAATGCAGGGCGTGGTATACGGAACCAGAACTCCTGAAATTTCAAAGTATAAGCTATTTACAAGATTTGATATAGACCAGGTTTACGGTACAGTATTGAATAGGTTCATTTCCCAGGCAGTTATAGGATACCCTCTTACAGTGTACGGGAAAGGCAACCAGAAACGTGCATTCCTGTCCCTGGAGGATAGCGTTGAATGCCTCAATTTGATTATTGACCATCCACCTGAAAGAGAATACAGGGTTTATAACCAGTTCGATGAATATTATCCACTTAATTATCTTGCAGAAACTGTAAAAAATCAGTACAAATCCCTTTACAACCGTGATATCAGCATAGATCATGTGCCGAACCCGAGGGTTGAGCTGGAGGATCATTATTATAACCCGGTCAATGAGAATCTCAGAAAAATAGGTTATAAACGCCAGAGATCCCTTGATGATGAGGTCCCGGTAATGATAAAGGATGTCAGGAGAAATATGAATACAGTATACAGCCTTAAAAATGTCATAAAACCTGCAACTAACTGGAGATAGATTTTTTGCAGAATTTGTATGTCCTCTCCAGTAACCTATAATAATTATCGCTGTTCCCTATACTTATCCAGTCATCCTTTCTGATTTTGAAATATTCAACAGTATTGCCCTTTAATATGAATCTGTTTATTGCAGGGGTAAGTTCAGGCCCACGTACCAGATCAAGGACATCCCGCCTGAAAACATAGAATGCAGCCATTGCATAATTTGATTCAGGATTCGCCGGCTTTTCAACCACGCTGGTAACGTTCCTGCTGGTAATGTACGCCACACCGTACTTTTCAGGATTCAGAACAGACATTACAGTTAGGACACTGTTACCGGTTTTCTTATAAAGTTTTATAATTTTTTTGATTTTCGAGGTATCAATTATTATGCCATCCCCGGCATTCAGGATGAAATCACCCTTAATATAGTCCCTGGCAAGCGATACAGCCTTCCCATAGCCCTCCGGCTTTTTCTGGTATATAAACTCAGTCTTCATTCTCAGCGTTGACAGATAATCGGCTGTATGGTGATCCCTATGGTCTAGTACAACGAAAAATTTTCTAACACCAGAATCTGAAAGATTGTGCATTATGCAGTCCAGAACAGGCCTGAGCACAATTTTCCCATTTCTAACTGCGTACAGTGGAAGCATTTCCTTTCTCATGCCCCTGGGGAGATTTGCCCGGGTTCCGAGTCCAGCAGCAGTAATAAGTGCATCCATGCAGGGTTATTACAATTGTTTTATTAAATAGTACCGCCTATTTTTGAGAAATGTCATTAATATACTATTAATACTTATAAGCGATTATAAAACAATGGAATGCTCTATATGTGGTGCCCAGGCGGTTTATGAGGTGAAATACAATGGCTCATCCCTATGCAAAAAGCACTTCATGGAATATGTGGAAAAAAGAGTTAAGCGTGAAATAAGGAACCAGGTAGATTTTTCCAGAAAAAACATGAAAATTTCCGTTGCAATATCTGGAGGAAAGGATAGCTCTGTGACGTTATACCTGATTAACAAGATTTTATCTAACAGGAGAAACCTTGAGATAACAGCCTTTACTGTTGATGAGGGGATAGAGGGTTACAGAAGCACCGGGCTGCAAAAGGCGGAAAAACTTTGCAAAAATCTGGGAATAAAGCATGATGTGATATCTTATAAAGAAAATTATGGCTATACTTTAGATGAAATAATGAAAATAGACAAAAAAACAATATCCTGTTCCCACTGCGGGCCAATGAGGAGACAGCTCATGAATAAGATATCCGAATATTCAAATTCCGATTACGTTGCGCTTGGGATTAACCTGGATGATTATTCACAGTCAATATTAATGAACGTTTCAAAGGGAGATGTTTCCAGGTATGCAAGAATGGCCCCACATTCTTATACACGGGATGGACTTGTTCCCAGAATATTACCACTGAGAAAGATACCAGAAAAGGAGGTTGTTCTTTATGCCCTGCTCAGTGGCATAGACTTTGATTCCAGCTGGTGCCCTTATTACAGCATGGCGCAGAGGAATACATTCAGGGAAGTTATAGATAAACTGGAAAGGGAGACCCCTGGAACAAAATTTGCCATTGTAAAATTTTTTGATGAGACGAGACCGGCAATAAAGAAGAATATCAGCACTGAAAGTGTGATTCTTAATAAGTGCAAAATATGTGGCGCACCTACCCCCGGTGAGGTATGTGAGGTATGTGAAGACCTGGAAAGCATAAGAAATCTTGAACGGGCAACATAGAAATATTTATTAAATTTCTAACAATAGGGGTCTTACGGGGTTGTAGCTTAGCTTGGTTGGAGCACCCGGCTGATAACCGGGAGGTCACCGGTTCAAATCCGGTCAGCCCCATCGGGTGCAGGTGCGGGTACAAACATTTTTGAACCCCCTGGGCCGTTTTCCGTTTTTTGCCATCGCTTGAAAACACTGTTGTATACGTCTTTTATGGAATGCGCCACTTCCTCGCTGGTGATGTGGGTGTACCTCTGGGTGGTCGCCAGGCTCGAATGCCCCAAATGGATTTGCACCTGCCTGATGTCCACCGGAATGCTTCCGCGATAGCCTAAAAGAAGCATTGTTGCGCACTTATGCCTGGCAGCATGGGCATGTAACCTGGGCACCCCTGCCTTCGCCCCAATTTCCTTTATCCTCTTTCTTGCATAGGGGTAGGATATCCTTCCTGACTTGGTTGTGAATAGCGCCTTGGGATTTGTTGCATACCTGTAATTTTTTACATAATTGTTCAGGGCATCCATTGCCATGTCAGGGAGGCCTACAGTCCTGGGCTTCTCCCCCTTCTCCATATTCCTCTAGGCAAATAATATCTTCATTATCCTCCATACCCGTAGCATATACTGAGCATTTATAAACATACAAGCTTATAACCGTTTAATCGCCTCGTAGCAATTCTGTGAGATTTAGAATAGAAGACACTACAAAGTTCTATTCAACACATTAAATAAGGTTAGAGATTGAGACTAAGGGTGAATATCCTTTAGAACGACCTCGAAGGACAAGTAAGTTGACAGCTACCCTCAATTCTCAAAGTTTATAAGGTCAGGTAATGAAGGCTAAATAAGGTATTCCATGATTTCTATAAATAATACATTTTAAACCTTCTCTACTCATTATTTTTTTTATTCATCATTTCAAACTGAATCTCTTCAAGACTACGTTTATCAATCTTCCTTCCTCTCAGTCCTAATAGTACCATTACTGTGCCGAATAGTCCTATAATACCATATACAGCAAAGAGCCTGAATACATCATGCCCGAGGAATAAAATAGGAGTTATGAGGAGGCCAACAACGCTGGCAATTCTGTTACCGAACATAACAACTCCACTAGAAGTTCCTCGAAATTCAGTGGGAAACAGCTCCGAACCGGCATTATTCATTACCGGTATTGCAATGTATGAGAAGAAGAATATTCCAGAGAATATGCCAATAAGAGCAACAGGATTGTGGTATATCAGTATAACAGCAAAAGAAAATATTGTTTCCAATCCACCGCCTATAACTCCCCATCTGAGTCTACCCACAGTATCTATGGTTCTCGCTATTACCAATGTCGAAATAACCTGGACGAACAGAAATAATGCACTGAAGAGATATGTACTTGCTTTCTGAATCCCCAGTGCAGATAAAATTGTAGGATTTAATGTAGCGAGTGCCCCGGTTATTAGATTAAAACTGAAAACAGCAAATGTAATAGGTATAATTATCAAGGCGTATGTTAAATAATTTTTCCTTATGTTTTTTTCCATTTTAGGCTGGAAAAGATCATTCCGTGCGGTCTCCATATCCTTGTCTGTGAACATTCTACCGGTGGCAAGTTTTACGCTCTTTGCTGCTATGGAATACTTTTTCTTTTCAATTGCCCATCTGGTGGATTCTGGGAGTTTGAAAGAGAGCGCTAGACCGACTACTGATGGAACCAGGACAGAACCCAGAACTATCCTCCACTCATATGGTACTGGCCCGATCAATATATATGCAAAGTATCCGAAAAGATATGCTACTGTACCTCCGATCGTAAATGATACCCAGATATATGAGATTCCACGTCCCCTGTATTTTGTAGGCATAAATTCGCCTATCATGGCCATGGCTGATGGATAATATGTACCGGTGGCGAATCCTAACATGAATCTGGATACATTCAGCTCCAGTGGCGTTGCAGATATAATGGAGGATATGCTAAAAATTGTCATTAGTAATAGAGGTATAATAATCATAGCACGTCTCCCGAACTTATCTACAAGAGGACCGATGAATATAACACCTAGGGCGGAACCGGCAAATAGCATTGCCGCAGTATATGAGAAAGCCGAGGTCGTATAAAGAAAATATGGGATTATACTGAATGTGCTTGCTCCTAGTTCTCCTATAACATAAAGGTCCACGAAAGCTCCTATAGAAATAATAAAGATTAACGTAACATGGAATCTGGAATACCTTGCCTCATTCATTGCCTTTATGGGTTCCGGAAGTACTTCAAGCTGTGACATTCAATATACCTCCAATTCTAACAAGTCTCATTGTTTTCATTTTTTCAATATTATCTTCTGCCGAATTTTGGGCATATAACCATACAGCATTATAAACATATATCCCGGCAAGATTTTCTTCTTGTGTTCTAGAACTAGACACTATATCAGGACTTGCCCCCAATGTCATATTATTAAATGTTTTCATTAGCTATCAATTTCCTCACATAATCTTACTTCGATTATGTTAATATTTATAACTGTATATTATATATAATAATTTTGTATTAAACATAAATAATGTATCGTATTATCTCTATATTATAGGATATTATATCATTATAACCTTAACTCTTCGTATTTTGTGTAATATGAACTCACATTCTCCTGTTTTATCTTCCTGACTGAGTGAGCGAATACAAGGCAAAGGGTGTTAAAATAAGGGTTGCAGAGAACAATTACTATGCATATGAGATGACAAGCAGGTTGAATAGTAAAGGCAAGGTCAATGGGGCTGGTCAGATCGGACTAGGATTATGGAAATATAGCAATGCTGTATGGATTAGCCAGTAAGACCGTTATAACGACTTTAAAGGAAATATATCCTGCAATGTGGGAGAGGATAATATCATATGGCAACACTGAGAAATAAACAGCCACTGCTAATGAAGCCTATGCACTACCTATATGAGAAGCCATATACCTGATGAGATGAACATATAATATTCACATACGTGTTCCTAAACCTTCTTTCACTATACCTGTACTTTTAGGTACCCAAGATAATGAATGGGCAATATAGCGTAAGGGGTGTTCTGCATTTATTGTCAAGAATAAAGGCGTGTCTTACAGAATAGAGAAATCATTGGGGAGATACCTAGAAAGGCGAATGGGATCATTTCTGACATGAACATAGACATGGACATATTAAATAAAAAGGCTTGATTTAAGGATTATAAATAAAAATATACAATAACAATACTTCTGCAAAATTACAATTAAAGTGAAAAGATATTAATATGACTCCAACAGTTTGTGTAGCTGAACTGACTTAACATATAGATGAATTTTCTGATATGATGGTATATAGGATGAAGAGATCTATAAGGAAACATTTTACGAGTACATGCTCGGAATAATGCTCCCTCCCGAGTTTATGGGAAGAGCATATTAAGTATTTCAGGTTTACATTTTATCTTTATCTATATTCACCGTTGCGATATCCCCTACTTTCTTTGCTCTTATTTCAGTGTATATGATTCCTAGAACTATCCATATTGCAGCTACTACAGCATACACACCATATGGAAATCCTGGGAATGGTATAACAGTATAATATATAGCAACAGCTATCAAAATTGACGCGATAAGAGGAATTAAGAAGTGATATACTATAGAGAAATGGTGATGATTTTTCCTAATAAATATGCCAAGACCAATATTATTAATAAAATGAACCAGTAATAGCATTATACCTATCATCACGAATGGATATACTCCTCCATTAAAAGGTCCAAAAAATATACCGTTTATGATGGCGAAAGCAAATCCTGCAATTGTAATAAGTATTAACACCCTGTGTGGTGATTTATACTTTTTATGGGTCGCATGAAGCCATTTTGGCAATATTCCGTCTCTTGCCATTGCATACATAGTTCTAGAAACTGAATTATTTATTGCAAGACCAAACATTAGATAACTATTGTATATAATCGCAACGAAAATCATAGCTACTATAAATCCAAATTTTTGGTGAAACACTATAATCCCTGGGTCAGGTGATGTTGCAAAAGAAGCCATATTAGAAGCACCCCATGATACCGTGAGCGCATAAGTTATCATGATAATACTTAAATTTAGGAGCATTACCCATACCATTGATCGCGGAATAAATTTCTTCGGTTCTTTAGATTCTTCTCCAAGCGCAACTACAGAGCCAGAACCGGATAAGGTCGTTATTCCTATAATAAAACCTAAAAATATTGGAGCTATGCTACCGTTTGTAAACTTTAACGTAAACGTATTAAATGTGTTGGATGATCCTGCCATGATTATAAGTATTATACTTGTTACCATCAAAAATGAAACTTCGATTATTCCAGCTATTAAGGCATAGTTTAAAGATAATTTTATTCCTTTATATTCAAATAGAAACACAAATAGCATATATGGTAAGATCAGGATTATCCAGAGGTATGGAATTGTTGAAATATCTGGGCTTAATAAATAAATCAAAGAAGCTGCACCCAGAAAACCAAAAGCAGGATAAGCAAGAAGTTCATCCCCCATGAAAAGCCAACCCGTTAATATCCCCCATTTTTTTCCAAGGGAATTGGCCGCAAAACCATAATATCCTGCAGAGCTAGATAGATATTTTGAAAATTGATAATTTGTATTTAATAATACGAAATAACCCACCCAAGTTAATAAAATTACAAGCGGAGTGGCGCCCAAAGCAATAGCAGCCGTACCAGTGACAAGCAATGCAACATCTGCCGCCGGAGCTACGTGGGATTCGGCCTGAAAAACATCATGCCAAAACCCAACTGCCTTTTTTTTAAGCCCTCGCCCTTCCAAGATATCATCATTAATTGCGCTGGATTCATACATGTTACCATCTCTTTATTACTACCTTGCTGTCCGTGTAGAACATTACATGGTCAGGCCCACCCTGGGCGTGTAGATCCCCGAAGAACGAATCTTTGTAACCTGCAAACGGATAAAAAGCTATAGGTGCTGCCACTCCTATATTCACCCCTATATTTCCTGCCTGTACTCCTTCTATATATTTTTCCGCGTATTCCCCGGATTTTGTAAATATTGTAGAGGCATTCCCATACTGGCTTTTATTAATGATCTCAATTGCATCATCTATGTTTTTAGCTTCTATTACGCTCGCCACCGGTCCAAATATTTCTTCCCGGACAAGTTTCATATCAGAATTGGCATTATCGAATATAGAAGGACCAAGGAAATATCCTGAAGAGTATTTTCCCGGGCTAAACTTTCTCCCATCAAGTATTAAATTTGCGCCTTCATTCTCACCTGAATCAATATATTTCAGAACTCTGTCTCTATGTTCCGATCTTATCAATGGGCCCAATGTTACATTATCATCCAACCCGTAACCTAACTTAAGCTTTTCTGCTTCCATTTTGAATTTATCTACTAGTTTTTTATGGTTTTCCGGCAAGGTTACTAAAACTGACCCGGCTAGGCATCGTTCACCTGCATTTCCGTAAAAAGATGAGATAAGGTGGGGAACAACTTTATCCAGATCAGCATCTGGCATGACCAGCTCATAGTTTTTAGCGGAAGCACCGGCCTGTGCACGTTTATGATTTGCCGCAGCGGTGGAAACTATGTACTTGGCAGCTCCTGTAGAACCAACGAAGCTCACCCCAGATATCTTTCTATTATTCAGAATTGCATTTACTGTGTTAACAGACCCATTGACTATGTTAATTACTCCAGGTGGAAAACCGGCCTGGTTGAGAAGATCTATGGTTTTTTGAAGTGTCAGGGGCGTTTTCTCTGAGGGCTTGACAATTATAGTATTTCCTAGGCCAACAGCATATGGTATAAACCAGAAAGCTACCATTATGGGAAAATTAAATGGTGCAATTGCAGCAAAGACTCCCATGGGCACCCTGAAAAGTTCCTCATCAATCCCTCCGGCAATGTTTTTACTGTTTCTTCCCATGATATTGTATGTTGAAGAACATGCTGCCTCAACATTTTCAATCGCCCGCATAACCTCTCCCTGAGATTCCTTGAACGTTTTTCCATGTTCAATTGTAACCATTCTGGCCAGTTCATCTGCATTTTCCCGCATAAGATTTTCAAGCCTAAAAAGGAACTTTATCCTATCTGTAATTGGTATTTTAGACCATTTTAAGAATGCACTATACGCCTGATCAACCGCTTTATCAACGTTCTCCTTTTCAGTATCATAAACCGTGGCTATCTTCTTGCCAAATGCCGGATTATATACATCGAATTCGCTATCTCCACTATTTCCTTCTCTTTTTCCGTTGATGTAGTTAAATACATCATATTCCATATTTTCTGCTTTCATTTGATAACCTCCTTATCAGATATTTCCAGTGCCTCATCTATAACACTGAAACCTTGTTCTAATTCTTCCCTGCTTATAATCAGCGGTGGGGCAACAATAAAATGGGAAATCCACGTACTTAGGTAAACACCATGATCCATAGCATATTTCGCAATTTTTGCAACAATTTGTGGCCTTCCTGCAATTTTGTCATCTGCAGTGGTAAATGGTATCCGTTTTTCACGATCCTTATTAAGTTCTACAGCCCCGAAAAGACCTATACTACGTACATCTCCAACAGATGGATGCTTTTCTTTCAGTTCCTGTAATTTCTTTGCAAAGAAAGATTCCTGTTTTTTAACATTGTCTAGAACATAATCCCTGTATTCATCTATGGCCGCTGATGCGGCGGCAAGCATCAAGGGATGTGCCTCATATGTATGCCCATGGGCGAAAATATTATCCTCAAAGTAATCGGATATTTTTCTGTCCACCGCTGTCAGCGACAGTGGAGCATATGCTGCAGTTATTCCCTTTGCCGCTGTAAGAATATCAGGTTTTACATTCCAGTGGTTAACAGCAAACCATTCCCCAGTGCGGCAGAAACCTGTCATGACCTCATCTGCAATTAGCAGGACATCATTTTCCTCTGTTATTTCCCTGATTCTTTTGACAAATCCGTCTGGTGGCACAACCACACCGTTAGTTCCGGTTACTGGTTCAAAAATTACGGCAGCGATGTTGCCTTCCTGCTTTATTATATATTCCAAATTCTCTGCACAGGCTAGATTGCATTCTGGGTACTTGAGTCCGAATGGGCAGTGGTAGCAGAATTGAGGTGCAACCCTGACAAATCCTGGAGCAGTTTCATAATTATCTACGAGTTTGCGTCTGAAATCTCCTGTGAGTTGTAGGCTTCCCAGTGTTGACCCATGATAAGAATTATAAAATGATATTATTTTGTTCTTATTTTTCTTGGAATTATACATCCTGGCAATTTTGATTGCGGCTTCATTTGCCTCGGTTCCTGAAGTTCCATAGAAAAATTTGGTCAAATTATCAGGAATTATAGATTTTAGTTTCTGTGAAACTTCTTCACGGATATCAGTATCAAAGGATGGCGCAATGTAAGCAAGTTTATCTGCCTGTTTTTTAATTGCTTCTATGACTCTCTTATTTCCATGGCCCAGATTGGAGCACATCAACTGGGAGGACATATCCAGATATTTATTTCCACCTGAATCTTTAAAATAACATCCCTCAGCCGATACTATTTTTAGCGGATGCCAATCCCTCTGCCTGCTCCAAGTCACAAAGGTATTTTCTGTTGTACTTTTAATATCTTCTATACTTGATTTCACAATGATCAATATTATAATTGTAACTTATATATAAATATTTGTTATTATACGTAAATAATATATCAATATATAGTGTATAATGAATTTATTATATTATATTTTATGTATTTTATGATATTATTTATCTTTAAAAATATAAAAATTTAAAATTAGCCAGAATTAATATATTTACATTAATTATCCTCATCCATGGATATGAAAGATATTGAGATCATAAAAAGCATGATGGCCTTGAAAACGAATAATCTCCAGACTATTGCCGATACGGTAGGCATATCAAAATCTTCAGTACAGAAGAGGATAAAAAAAATGGAGGAGGACCATATAATAAAGGGTTTTATTCCAGAATTAAATGAGGATCTATTGCCTGAAACATCAACTGCCATATCTATGATAAAGGCAAAATATGGGCCGGGTTATGCCGAGGAGATAGGTAAGCAAATTTCACAGATTACTGGGATATGTTCTCTGTATTATATCCTCGGAGATTATGATTTTATGGCTGTAATAAAAGCTAGAGGAAGAAAGGATTTAGAGAGAATAATTAATAGTATTTCAGCAATAGAAAGGGTTGAAAGAAGTAATACCATTACCGTACTTAGCACTATGCTAGAAGACTTAACTCTATTTTACCGCCTAGATTGAATCTATATATTTTAAAGAATTTCGTATAATATATTGAAACAAGCAAGGTTGCACTATTCATTTTGCTAAAAATTTCAATTTAGTGACATTTCCGGGAAGATAGTTATAAACTATTCATTATATTAATTCTAGCGATTATAGGAAACTTCCAAAAAATTCAAAAACCTAATATAAATATCTAAATATTGTAGCATCAAGAATCTACATGTTTCATTAATCTCTAACTCCCGCTATTTTGAGACCCATTCACAGATACATAATTAATCTTGAGGCCATTTCAGACTTGATGATTTATTTTTGTTATTTGCAAGGATATCCCGTGCACTCAAAATGAATATGAGATTGATGATTCTGTGGTGTGAAAGAAATGCAGTTTCCAGAATTAATGTATAAAAAAGTAAGATTGCCCTATTCCAAGTTATAACCTGATTAGTGTGAGGACCCGTTTCAATGAAATCACCAGTAAATGGGCTTGGCGCAGTTGGTGGTAATGCACATTCGGTTAATGAGTATGTCCTAAACTATTCTATTCCTGAAAGAACTGCACTGCTTTATAGTATTTTAAACCAATCAAGAGCGATTGCTGATAGTTTGCCATATGATTAAATTCATGAAAACTATAGCGAGAAAAAAGCGATAATAGTTACAGCTATATTACCTATTTTTACGTCTTCTTATTAAATACAGTGCTGTCAACAAAGCTATAACTGCGCCACTCACTATAGAATACAAATCAATTCTAGAAATTGATATAGGTTTGCTTATTTTCTGGTAGTTCAATTTAACAGTTACATTGTGACCATTCACCACGACTTTATAATGAGTTTTTATTATTCTATAATTGCTTATATTAGTAACAGTAAATGTGTATGTTCCATTTAAAACAATAAACGTAATGTTTTCAGGCGATGCTGTATGTTTAGATATGCCATTGCCAGTAACATACCATGTTATATTGGATGATAATCCTGATTCTACGAAATTAACCTTATATGTTTTTAAAAAGTTTATAGATTTTGATATATCGGAACCATGAACAACAATTATACCAGATGCTGGAGAACCTAAATACTTATTATTCTCAACCTCTATATTAAAATCATACGTTCCATTTAAAACTGGAAAAGTATAAGATGTGTTTTTGGTCTCCCCTGAATTGATATAGATTGATCCATAAGTTAAATTCACAAACCATCCTGTTCCAGGAGAAATTCCGGTAGCCGTAAACGTCAAAGAATAATTTTCCGTGGCTGGAGTTCCTGTATAGATTATGGATATCGTACCAGAAACACCATTTGCAACATATATATAATTGTTTAATGGGTCATATGCTATTGAATTAGGAGACTCGCCAACGCCTATATTTTCTATAATTTTATTTGTTGCACTATCTATTATTGATACATTCGCTGTAGAAGACTCTCCAACGTATATATAATTGTTTAATGGGTCATATGCAATTCCATCTGGAATAGATTGCATGTATATATTTTTAGCCACACTATTAGTTGTGGTATTAATTACTACAACATGCCTACAAAATAATTCCAGAGCATAGATATAGTTGTTAAAAGAATCATAAACTATGTCATCAGTGGCCGATCCTACCGGAATTTCCTTTATTATTGTATTTGTCGTACCATTTATAACAGTGATATTGCCCGAATTCATATGGGTAACATACAGATAGTTGTTTATTGGATTATATGCCACATCTGCAGGGCAATTTTCCACGGTTATGTGTTTAATCAGTTTATTAGTAGATTTTTCCCTAACAGAGACATAGCTATTATGTATCCTAGGAAGATAAACGTATCCATTTGACGGGTCATATGCGGAATAAGGATTGTTCATATTTCCGGATCTTATTGCCCCGTTTGAACTGTTTAACAAATAATACTGACAATTGGTGCCGTTTACAAAACCAACTTCTCTGTTTTCCGGATTATATGAAATACTGTATGGATCTGTCCCAACCTTTATACTTTTTATTATTGTATTTGTTGTGCCATTTAAAACTGTGATATTATCGGACCAGGAATTGTCAACAAATATATGATCATTATGAGGATCATATGTAAAAGCAGTTGGACAGTCGCCTACCATGAGCTTATTTTTTATTTCATTATTCTTTAACATATAGACATTGTTATTTCCAATACTGGAGATATAAACATATTGGTTTATAGGATCATAGAAAATCTGCCTGACCGGTGTGTCAATCGGTATAAAACAAAATGACGGATTCTTTACACCGTATACTCCAACTACTCCCATAAGCATTCCAATTGCATAAGTATAATTGTTTGATGGGTCATATACTGCAGGGCCATTAGCACATTCTACGGACATTGTAGTAATCACATTAAGTGTTGTGGCATTGATTATTGTGAGCCATCCATAGTGAGAGGAACAAGATGTCAGGCCAGAAATGTAAACATGATTATTTGCATATGTGTATGAAACACTTACAGGTGTATAATTAACTTTTATGCTCTTAACAACTTCATTGGTATTTCCGTTTATAATGGAGATATTATTGGAACCATAGTTTACTACAAAAATAAAATTTGATGAATTACTGTATGCAATGCTAACTGGATCTAAGCCTACACCTATATTCTTTATTATTTTATTGGTTGTGGTATTTATAACCGATATGGAGTTTGAACCAGTGGCTATATATATATATATTTATTAGAATTATCATATAAAATCGGACATGTACTTATATTAAGAGATATAGATTTTACAATAGTGCCACTACTAACATTCATAATGTAAACACTTTTTGAAAGTTCACTTGAAACATAAAGATAGTTATTAGAACTGTCATATGCAATGCCAATCGGACACTTCGCGTTTGGGCCATTAAAATTCCCGGGCATTAAAGTATTATTATTCACTTCAAGTGTTGACTTAACATACTCACTGTTATTTTTATTATTGGCGGTACCATATATTTTATATTCATCGTGCATGGTACTTGAAGTCGAAATGTTCTCATTATAAATGCCAGGAGTTGCAATGAATTGAAATGGAGGGGCTATCATTATTATCGCAATAATTATAATCAATACAATAAATATTGACTGTTTTATATTAAACACCCATATATGATTATATAAATTTTTTATATTTATATTTTAAGGTTGTCTAGCATTTCTATCTATATTTAAGTAGTATTTAAAGAGTATATCATATTAATTTTACTATTTTCTATTTATTTTACTTTATTGCCATAGCTTAAGCTAATGCTATTGCAAATCACGAATAGATTATTATAGAAGTTTTAATTTCTTGCTTCAGGATCCTTAAATTCCTGATTGTTCTTCAATACGGAATATATGATATTCAATAATTTATTGGAACAGGATATTATTAGTTCGTTTCCACTCATTCCTGCTTCCTTTTTACGGCAATAATACCTCTTGACAACAGGATTAAACCTTATTGCTGATATAGTTGAAAGGTATAATGTATGCCTTATTATAGAATTGCCACTCTTAGATATGTGTGATGATGTATTATATCTGCCTGATTGTTTAGTTACAGGGACCACTCCTGTATATGCCCTTAATTTTACCACACTATCAAACGTTTATATCACCTATATTTGATAAAATAACTGAACCTGTTATTATTCCTATTCCAGACATTGTCTTTATCTTTGAATCTATATTATTGTATATACCTTCCATTATTGCTAATGTTTCATTCAACTGTTTGTTCAATAATGCAATTGCATCAATATTTATTTTTATATCATATTTTTACTGCATTGCTGTTATTGCCTGATATGCTCAGTATTGCATTCTTTCCTGTATCTATGTACTTTATTTTATAATTGCCATTCTTTATATTATCAATATTGCTTATTATTTCATTAAGGTACTTTGCATTTATATCTATTATTGATGGCATTCCCGGATACAGTAAATCTAAATCCCTGATTAAGGCATTCTTAACTGCTGTTATCTTCTTATTTATCCTGAAATATGTATTTGCATATTCCTTTAATTCAGGATAATTAAACATATTAACAGTATTATTCCCTGATATTATAGGATACCTTGCTATAGCTTCTGAATCTATTTTATCGGTCTTGTTCTTCCTTATTCTTGATTTCTTTATTATTTTTGTCTCTATTGAGTTTAACAGCAAAGGATTAAAGTTATGGCCAATTAAAAAGCTGTATAAATTTAAATGGTATATGTTAGTTGATTCCATTCCTATCCTTGCATTGCCATAGTTTCCTATAATGTTTAACATCTCATTAAAGCCATTACTGTTGTTTGATATAATGCCAGACCTTATCCTGTTTAAATCACTGTCTATAATGCAGTAATCAAACTTTCTCTTGGCTATGTCTATTCCAATATATATCATATATTCTCTCCTGGCCTGTTATATCCTTCCATATTCTTAGCAGTCTTGCTTATTATCAGTGTATTAAACACAATATATCATATCAGCATACATGAATATGAAAAGGGTAAATACAGACTATTTATAGTGGATTAAACCACAAGGAACTCACAGTACTCCCTGATCATGGCCATAATGGAGTTATGGTTAAAATCATTATACAAGGAACTCAATTCGGGATAACATAGTTGTCTTGCATTTCAGTAAATATCATTCAAATGTAGTCATAGTTTAAATTCAGGATTGCAATATATTGCTATGACAACAAGAATTGGAATACCTGTAGATGGGATCACCGTCAGTGGACCGGGAGAAGGAGCAGAAGTGCATATTTACGAAATTGAGAATACAAAATATAAATTAATAGAAAGTTATGAAAATCCAGCCCTGAAAGCAACCTCAACTAGGGGTATACATATGCTAAAATCGGTATTGGCAAAAAATGTTGATGCCATAATAGTATCAGAAATTGGAGCCCCTGGAGTACGTTTTCTGAAAGATAAGATAAAGATATATTTTTCAAATAACATGAATGAAAATGAAGCACTAGAATTCTATATAAAGGGAAAATTAGAGGAAGTGACATTACCGACTCATAAATCTCCTCATCACGAGGGAAATGTTCATGAACTGAAATAGAATAATTTTTATATATTTTCAAAATAATTATGCATCTACCTGGCATGTATAAATAGCAGGAATGGAAATATCAGTACAGTTTAGTCTGATACATTTCCAATTTAACCATTCAGATACTAAATAAATATCCAAATTTTTCATCCTCTATTACACTTTCATGTGGATTAATGGATAAATATGCAAATTACCGCATCTGAAATATATGCTCGTCTTCAAAAGCCCCACTGCTCCTAAATCCATAGACCATCTTCTCTATGAGTGATTTGAGTTGATCCCTCCGCACCTGCATTTGTGATTTTGTGTACGAAATAGTTCTTTATCCTTTCCATCTCATCCTCTGTGGGAAACCATGCCTCGGGCGTCCTTGCCTCCTTGAGGTGCAGTGGTGAAACATCCAGGTTCCTGTACCTTATCCACACCCTCAAGTCCTTGAATTCATGGTTGAGTGCACCTGCATGCAAAATTTAAGCTGCCATTTATTAACATTATCATAGATAAAATACAATACATAGAAATATTTAAATATTAATTATTATTATAATTATTATTATTATGCATAATAGATTTAAAATCTTTATATCCATGGTGGTGGTTGCAATGTTTTTGGGAACGGGGCTTGCATCAGGCAGGGGAACGGCAGACAGAACCAGCAGCAATGCAGCCGGGGAACTGTCCCCTGCATTTGGTGAGGTTGTAAATACATGGTCACTGTCAGGGAGAACATGTGCACCATCATCTGCAAGCCCAGGGATCACTGTTGCACTGAAAATAGATGTAACATCATTTTCTGAATCATCAGGCGCCGGGCCAACAGTAATGTATTTCGTTGTCAATGGGAAAAGGATACATTCAACAGATGTTGATGGGACAGGCGTATATACATATAACTGGTCACCTGGATATGCAAACACAACAGTAAACTTCCATGCTGAGTACCTTTCCGGTTCAGAATTTATGGAAAAACCATCTATGCACTATGCTGAAAGAAGGCCCATGGTATTCTTCAGGAATTCATACTCCACATTCGGGAATTCAGACATATACATAACATGGCTGCAGGACTGCCACAGGTATATGGGATATGAAGGGAACAATAAGATATATTTAAGCACGGGTTCAGGTAGTTTTTATAAAATTTATAACATAGAAATAGTCGGGAAGTCTAATGATGTATATAAAAGGTCATCTAATTTATGTACATCAAACGATAGCACCATAGAGGCCATAACATCTTACGGAGATTCATGCTATGATTCCTCTTTGCAGATTAATATTAACCTTACATCAATAAGCGAGGGCAATTATTATATGCCCACTAATGGAGAGTATTCCGGTTTATGGAAGGAATATATTGATGTAAATACAAATGCTCCATCAAGTATAGCACCCGGAATTACAAATGATATACAGACAGCATATAATAATGGTTTCAATATTTCAACAGATTCAGGTAATAGGGGAACCATAATAGACCATGATGTATGCTCATTAATGCTCGATGGCCTATCACTCATACCAGTAGCAGGATATGCAGCAACTGCAATAAGTGCTGCAAGCACAACAGCTAATTTAATAAGTACAGTATCATCTAAAAACAGTCCTCCTGGGACAACTGATAATAAAATAGCTGGAATAGAATACTGCCTTAATGGGGATCATGTTCTATTTGGTGCAGGCACCGTTGATGAGATAGATGTGCCACATTCGGACCTTAACCATAATTTTTCCATAACGGTGAAATATTATAATGAGTATATGTGTGATGGTAACACAATAACTCCATTTAAAACAGCATCAACTACACAGACTTTGAATGCTGTAACAGCATCTGCTATATACGGAACAGTGGGACTAAAACCCGGATGTTCGGATAATAATAACGATTATGATACATCACTTAATTCAACAATTTACATAAAGGATGTTAAAAGTGGTAACTTCTATAAAGTTCCTATTAAAGACGGGAAATATTTATTCTTTGCAGAGCCAAATACTAAATATGAATTACTTTATTATGATAAATCCAATGAAGGATTTAAAAATTTTAAAAATAGTTCCGGTTCAACAATATCGTATGTAGAATCTCGCAGTCCTGGAGACTCAGTTCCTACCGATATATTTATGTGATTTATATGGTTAACATCAAATCCCATTACAAGATGATAATTGCGATTATAATTGTTGTGATATTAGTATCATCCCTAAGTATATACTTCTATCCACATAATGATACAGAGTACTACAACAATGGAAAGAGTGTTGATGTAAGATACTTCAACTGTGAAAGTTATGAATACTGCAGGAATAATAGCTATAATGTATCATCATATTCCATAAATAATAATAAAGTAGAATACCTTAATTCCACAATGATGAATGTATTTTATGCGGATGTTCCAGGAGGTAATGAGTTTTCATTCACCATGAATATGCATATTAAAGGCATAAATGCAAGGTATGTTTATGTTACTGTAACAGGTGATAATAATACACAGTACCTTGAAACAAATGTTTTTGCAGGCTCCAATGCAACGTCATATGAAACCTCCAGTGACAGCAGTGTAATAAGGATTAATGCAACTGAGAACTTGAATGGATATGAATTCAGCATCTCAGATATGAATGCTTATGTAAGGAATGGTGTTTATAATTTCACTGTTAAGGTATCTGCAGGTAAATTGTATAATGTATTCTATATTGATACATTAAAGGAGAGTGCTGTATACGGGACAGTAGGATTAAAACCTGAATGTTCGGATAATAATAACGATTATGATACATCACTTAACTCCACTATGTTTGTTTACAACAATAGTACAGGAAGATACAATATTGTAAATATAAGGGATGGGAGGTTTTATTTCTTTACAGTTCCTGGTGATTTATATAAAATGTATTATTTAAACAATAATAATTTAACATTGTTTAAGTACAATGATGGTAAAAATATTACATTGATTAACACTCCATTAAAAATAGAATCAATGCAGTATAATATTTACGAGTGATTTCACATGAATCTAAAATCCCATTACAAGATGATAATTGCGATTATAATTGTTGTGATATTAGTCTCTAGCATGGCAATTTACTTCTATCCCCATAATAATACACATTACTATAATAATGGAGACAGCATCCATTTCCTTTATGCTGGTACTGATGTTATACATGATTACAGGGAATACAACTGCAGTGTCTCCTCATATTCTGTAGGGAATGGAAAACCATCATACCTCAATTCAACAGCCCTGATTGAACGCTCCTATTCCTCCTGTACACTGGGACAGATATCATTCAATATGAATATAAAGACACACAATATAAATAGTGGCAATATTAGGGTGTCAATATCTGCCAACCACTTCTGTGCAGACCTTACATACAAAAATAAAGAATATTTCAATGATTACCCCAGGGGCGTTTCCATTCTAATAGGTAATACAGGAAATGTAAATATTAGTGGCATTATGTTTGGGTTCCATCCTAATGATACAAGAACTGTTATAACAGTATCATCAGGCAAATTGACAAATACATACTACATAACAACACAGGTACAGAGTGCTGTATACGGCCATGTTGATTATACCGGCACATACAATATAGACAGGGTAAATGGCGAGTTTATTATGGAAAACGAAAACAATTCACATATGAATATAGTAGATGTACATAATGGATACTATTATTATTTTGTCCATCCTGATACAGGATACAGAATATACTCAATAAAAAATAGTACATTGAAACAAATAGGGACAATTGGAAATAAAACAATATCCAGTGGAAGCAGCTACCGTTATGTAATATGTAGTGATGACTTATGAATATTAAAAATCATATAAGATAATAATTTCAGTAATAATCATAATAGTATTAGACTCTAGCATGGCAATTTATTTCTATTCAAGTAAGACAGAGTACTATGTACACTACGGTTAAAATTTACCTATTTTCACTGGAATTAAATTCCACACCTATATTGAAAATTTAAATAGAACAGTAGACCAGCTTTTTAAGGCATTTTTAGTGTTTTTATTCAGATAATAAGATGCATAATGTTCATAACTATTACTCAGAATAAATAAAAAAGCGTTATAAGGTTGAAGAGGGCAAAGAAAAGTACCGCTGCTTATACAGAGTTTGCAGGCATAATATGTGGAAAAGAGAATAAAAGATGAGCGGTGAGATAAACATGGCAATTGCAGATATATAGATCTCCATGCCTAACATTAAAGAGTCACTAGTCACTACTATGTTCCAATCTATGCCTATAATTTAACGATTTAAATAGTTGTTGGATTGATGCATTTAAGGATGTAGTAATTTTGAGGGATAAGTTTCACTAACAATAAGATAAAATATGGCAATTATTGCCACTCAAAGGATCATAATCATGATAAATCGAGATCAAGGGGGAGCTGTATGCTGTAATTTCACGGCTAAACTAATTATTGGCTGAATTTTTGTGGTTAAACTTGTGTATTGAATTATACACCTTACTGCCTGATGCTGATAAAAATACAATGAGTTTTTATTTTAGTTTATATCCACAGTTGGGGCAATAGGTCATATCATCTGTAACAGGAAAACCACATCGTGGGCATCTCTTTGCAGTGTCTGGCAGATTTTCATTATTGCTGTCCTCAGCCATATTTTCCCTGATATTTTCATATGGATTTTTTTTCTTGTCATCACCGAATACAGCCATGCCTATGTTAGCCCTGGGCGCCTTTGCCCTAGCCATATCCAGCTCATGCTTCTTATTTTCCAGCATTTCCTTTTCCTTTCTATTTGATTCGTCCCTTTTAGCCACAGTTGCCAGCCTAGTAATTTGGTCCACCCATGACTTTGATTTTTTTACAGCAAAATCTACACGGCTTAATTTCTGAGACTCGCCGTAATACTCTATACTTAATACCTGTTTTGTAAATATTGGAAATGCAGGTTTTGCATAATTGGCATTCTCCACATTATAAAGAAATAGATTAATGTCCAGTTCTGCAGGAGAAGCCCGGAAAAAGGATTTCTGGCCCTTTTTTTCAAATATAATCCTCTTATCTGTAAGGAAGAGCAATCCTTTAATATAGTTGTTGTTCTCAATTTTTTTAGCTTTTGAGCTTAAGAATTCATGCTCATCATTTTCATATATCGGCATCGTATACATATAATGTATAAGATAATAAATTTTATCTTAGAAAGCACCTTAATTCGAACATGATACGCCGGTATTATTTATGGCAGTTAGTTCAAACATTATATAATTTTCAGTAAAAAATTTAAATATATACCATGAGCGAATTTCTATGCCACATGCTTTAATAAAATGCATGGCATAAAATAAAATTTAAATATTCCTCTGTTTTTATATTAATATGGTAAAAAGAGAGATACATGCGCCGCACGGCAATAAATTGAATACAAAGGGCTGGTCCCAGGAGGGGGCACTTAGATTGATTATGAATAATCTTGACCCGATGGTTGCCAAGGACCCTGACAACTTAATAGTTTATGGAGGAAAAGGAAAAGCAGCAAGAAACTGGGAGGCCTATGATAAAATCATAGAATCACTTAAATCGCTGGAAAACGACGAAACATTGCTGGTACAGTCTGGAAAACCGGTTGGCATTTTCAGGACAACAAAGGAGGCACCCAGGGTTCTCATAGTAAATGCCCAGATAGTCCCGCACTGGGCGACTGATGATGTTTTCTGGGACCTTGAGGCCAGAGGGCTTACAATGTTCGGCCAGATGACTGCGGGTTCCTGGGTTTACATAGGCACGCAGGGAGTTCTACAGGGGACATACGAAACACTATACGCCCTGGCCAGAAAGGTATATCATGCCGATAATCTAAAAGGCAAATGGTTCCTGTCGGCAGGCCTCGGGGAAATGGGAGGTGCACAGCCATTGGCAGCGAAGATGAATGGTGCCACCAGCATAATAGTTGAGGTGGATAAGGAGAAAATAAACAGGAGATTGAGGGATAAGTATCTGGATAAATACGCTGAAAGCTTAGATGATGCTCTCAAAATGAAAGATGAGGCACTGAAATCCGGGAACCCTGTATCTATTGCCGTGCTTGGGAATGCTGCAACAGTTTACCAGGAATTGCAGGATAGGGGCATTATACCTGATATTGTTTCAGATCAGACTGCAGCCCATGACATAAATCTTGGCTATGTACCTGAGGGCTATAGCATAGAAAACTTCCAGAAATTCCGTGCAGAACATCCGGAGGAATTCAAGAAGAAGGTTTATGAAACCATAGTAAAACAGGTAAAATGCATGCTCTACTTCCAGTCAAAGGGTTCTTCTGTATTTGATTACGGAAATGATATAAGAACCAGGGCAAAAGAGGGAGGGCTGGAAAATGCATTCGATATACTTGGATATGTCCCTGCCTACATAAGAGACCTGTTTGCAGTTGGGTCTGGCCCGTTCCGGTGGCTGGCCCTTTCGGGCAATCCAGAAGATATAAGAAAAATAGATGATGCTATAATAAAAAATATTGATGACAAACATCTCACTGACTGGATAAAGCTTGCAAAGGAGTATGTGCACTTCCAGGGATTGCCTGCCAGAATATGCTACGCCTCATATGGCGAGAGGGAAAAAATCGGATTAATGATAAATGATATGGTAAGAAGCGGTGAGCTGGAGGCACCTGTTGCAATCGGAAGGGATCACCATGACACCGGGTCTGTAGCATCCCCGTACAGGGAAACAGAGGCGATGAAGGATGGGAGCGATGCCATAGCAGACTGGCCCATACTCAACGCACTTTTGAATGCTGTCTCCGGTGCATCATGGGTGTCAGTGCATCACGGCGGGGGAACAGGAATAGGAAATGCAATCCATTCAGGTTTTGTAATAGTTGCTGACGGAACCGATGATGCTGCAAAAAGGATTAAGCGTGTGCTGAATGCTGATCCTGGAATAGGTGTGATAAGGCACGCTGATGCAGGATATGAGTCATCCAGGGAAATAATAAAGAATGGACCTAAATTCAAAAGTCCATACTTCAGCAAATAGTTTTATCCTATTTTAAAACTATTTTTTTCGTTTCCGGAAGTAGAAGAGTGAGCAGTATGGCAACAGCCATGATGGCAGCAAGGAAGTAGTATGCATTGAAATAATTTTTTCCGTGTATGAGCAGAGACATTGCAATTACGCCTATTACTGCACCGATTTTCCCCATCATTGATGAGAAGCCGTAGGAGGTGCCCCTGAATTCTGTTACAGTAACCTCCGCAGGTATTATTCCCACTGTTGCCCCGTCAAAGGCATTGAATAGCTCAAGGAATGATACTATGGCAATGATTCCTGCAAGATAGTAAAAATGGGGCAGTACAAGGAACAGTGCACCCATGAAAATAAATCCGGTTATCTGTATTCCCTTCCTTCCGTATTTATCCACCTTCATCATCACAAATATTCCAGATATTATGCCGATAATAAGAAAGAATGTGGTAACTATGGCATTGTCAACATTGGTTACAAAATGCCCAAGTTTCAGTATTGTTGGAAGGGTCAATGAAAGCCCGTAGGCAACGATATCGTAAAGGAACCATATAAGTGCGGCTATAACAATGTTTTTGTAATATTTTTTTGAAAACATCTGAAAGAATTTTGTCTTCTCCTTCTTCTGCTCCCACATCTTTGATTCTGGAAGGGAAAACCTCATGAATTCGACTATAATTGCAGGAATGACGGCCAGGCCCAGCATGATCCTCCACCCCAGGTTTCCCAGCGGGAACATGAACATGGCCACAATGGCGCTGCTGATTGATCCTATGCTGAAAAATACAGTTGCCATTGCAAGGTAGAATCCCCTTTTTTCATCTGGAGTCACCTCTGCTATGTATGAATTGGCTACCGGGTATTCTGCCCCCAGGACGATTCCCAGAAGAACCCTTGATATGAAAAGCATTATAAAATTCACTGAGAATACGGAAATAAGATCGAATATTATAAAGAATATAAGGGTGGAAAGATATATTCTTCTCCTGCCGAAAAGGTCGCTTATGTAGCCGACCATTATTGTTCCTATTATTGCGCCTATGATTACTGATGCTATAATAAGGCCATATTCCAGGGAACTCAATGGTATATAATTCTGTATCAGAATTACAGCGAATGCAATAACGGTTAGCTGGTAACCGTCAAGAAACATCCCAAATGAGGATAGTACTGTTGTTTTATTAACGGAATTTTCCATTTTCACAGTTCCATAAACAGACTGAACCTATTAAATTATCTATGTATTTGTATATAGTTCATATAAATTTATCCTTGAGGCAGGATTTGCCCAAAAACTGATTTATTGTGGTTATTTGAATTGCCACATAAAAATATATATAACAGTAAAATAAACTCCCAATGGAAAAAATAGGCATTATAGGTGCCGGTATAACCGGCTTGTTCTCTGCCCTGAATCTCGCCCTGGATGGCTATAATGTGACCCTATTTGACAGGGATTACATTATATCTGGAACTTCTGGAAAATTCCATGGGATGCTGCATAGCGGATCAAGGTATTCTGTGAATGACAGCCAGTCAGCAAAAGAATGCATACAGGAAAATCAACTTCTATCAGCAACCGCGTCGAGCTTCATTAAAAATACCGGCGGATATTACCTTGCACTGAATGATGAGGAGGCAGAATACGGCGATAGGTTAATAGCAAAAAACCGGGAAAATGGGATACCAACTGATGAATTGACTGTCAATGAGATGCTGGATGTGGAGCCCGGAATAAACAAAAATATTACCAGGGCATTGCACGTTCCAGATAAGGTAATTTACGCACATCCATTTGCAGCTGCAGTTGCAGTTGAGGCAAAGATGCTTGGAGTAAACCTGAAATTCAAAACTGAGATAACAGGCGGGGATAGAAGGGGCAATTCCATAGAATCCCTGAAATATACCAGCAGGAATAAAACATTCAGCGAGAAATTTGATTACATAATAAACACAACCGGGCCATGGTCCGGGCACCTTCTAGAATCCTTCGGCATTAAGGATTTTGAGGTAATGCCCACGCTGGGGTATATGGCATCATTTGACCGCCTTTTCTCCAATTCCATACTTAACAGGATGAGAGATCCTTCAGACGGTGACATACTCCTTCCCTATGGCAGTATGTCGGTTGCCGGCACGGTTGCAATTATATCAGAGGATGTTGAGAACAATGACATTGATCCGGAGGACCTGGATACAATGCTTTCTGAAGTGGCCCAGATGGTTCCATCCCTTACTGCCCATAGATATAAGAAACTGTACAGCTCCATGAGGCCACTGGTTAGGGAAGAAAACTCAAGGTCCAGCAGGGATTTTAAGATATACAGGAATATGGACAATGTCTTCAGCATAATAGGAGGAAAGTTTACAACCTCCAGGCTGATGGGCCAGGCCATTTCACAGAAAATAAGTGAAATTACTGGTTCAAAATCTATGGACACGTCGAAGATTGTGCTGAACGATACCTTTGATAGGTTCATGGACAGATACAGAAACCAGATAAATATGGGATTCATGAATTACATAAGTTCATACGGAAATAGCATGGACTACGGATATCTTAGCCAGATTGAAAGCGCCTTTATTTTCAATGAGGCCATCAGGGTAGGTGACTGAAATGGAATACAGTGGGGAAATACCTGTTAAAAGCACCTTAAATGATGTAAGGATCTTTCTTTCAAAGATAGAAAATATCACACCGTGCCTGCCGGGGATATATGATTTTGAAATAGAAGGAAACGAAATAAAATGCAAGCTCAAACTTGATATATCAGCAGCAGGTATTTCTGCAATGAATACTGTGACGGGAAAAATGACCTTTACGTATCTACCCGGGGATGAGGGTCTTAACATCCAGGGAAGTGGCAGAATCGCAGGGTCTAAGGTAAAATTTTCAATAGAGATTGCCTACGCCACTGATAATGGAAACACTGTTCTTCACTGGAAGAGCTCCTTTGACTTCGGCCTCATAGTAAAAATTATGGGAAAAAACAAAGTAGATGAAATATCGAAACAGAATATCGAGAGAACAGTAAACTGCATATCTAATAGGCTGAACTAATAATAGTATTTTATAAGAGATAATATTAATTTTAATATTTATTAAATTAATATTGCATGAATTTTGAATAATATTATATTTTATACGATAAATATTTAATAATCCCAAAAAATTAATGGCTTATGCTCAATTTCATTTACGATTCCATAGCCTGGGAGGAAAAACAGATAATTAAGGAACTCCAGGGTGATGGTATAAAACTCAATCTGATAAATGCAAAGGATCATCCACTGAGCCTAACAGGAGATATCGATATTACCGGCCCAGCCGTCATAAGATGCATGAGTGCAAAAAGGTCACTGTATTACTCATATATTCTGGAGTCCCATGGGATAGAAACGGTAAATTCATTCAATACGTTCAATATTGCCGGAAACAAAGCATTTACAACATCATTTCTTTACAGAAATGGAATCAATACTCCTGATACTGTAATGTCATTTTCCCATGACAATGCAATGGATGCAGCAGGTGATATGGGATACCCTGTGGTGTTCAAGCCGTCTACAGGAAGCTGGGGGAGGATGATTTCCCTTATAAGGGATGCAAACATGGCTGAAACAGTATTTTCCATGAATGATATGGTGGCGGAGAATTCATATTATATCCAGAGCTTCGTCAAAAGGCCTCCGAGGGACATAAGGGTGATAATGGTTGGGGGAAAAATTTCAGCGTCCATATACAGGTATTCTGGAGAGGGATGGAAGACCAACCTTTACCTGGGCGGCAGGGTTGAAAAAGCAGTTCTCGGAAAGGAGGAAACAGAAATTATAATGAAAGTTTCTGACCTTTTCGGACCGGGAATAATAGGAATAGATGCCATGGAATCAGAATCCGGGATCACTGTCCATGAGGTAAATTCCAGGGTTGAGTTTAAGGGTGCATCAAGGGTATATGGTAATGCCATAATAAGAGATATTGCCGAATACCTGAAAACACTGGATTAAGTTTAATAATTATCTTAAAATATCAGTTTATGAAAGAGATATACCTGGATAAAAATGAGAATCCATTCAACATACCGGACGCCATAAAAGAGAAATTCATAGATTATGTGAAAAATGCAGATTTCAACCGGTATCCGGAAAAGGGCCTGCCATCACTCATTGAGGGCCTTGGGAGGTTCACCGGTCTGGGGCCAGAAAGGATAATAGCGGCAAATGGCAGTGACGAGCTTCTTGACATGCTTATAAAAAGAGCAGCCGGTGATATTGTAATAAGCTCCCCTACCTTTGAAATGTATTCATTCTATGCAACCAATTACGGGCACAGTGCAATTGATGTTCCATTGAATGATGATTTTTCATTGAACGCCCCTGAAATTATAAAGCGCAGGGATGCAAAGCTGGTTATTATTTGCTCCCCGAACAATCCAACTGGAAACCTTATAGGGAGAGACAGCATTAAAGCTGTCCTGGAGTCCGGTGTAACAACAGTTCTGGACAATGCCTATTATGAATTTTCTGGAGAGGATTACACAGACCTGATAAGGAAATATGACAATCTGATAATTTTAAGAACGTTCTCCAAGGCCTTCAGCCTGGCCGGAATGCGTGTGGGTTATGGAATGGCAAAGCCAGACCTCATGGTAGGGTTGAAAAAATTGCAGGCACCTTTTTACATGAATATACTGTCTGCAAAACTTGCCGAGATTATGATGGAGAACTACAGCCTTATAGAGGAAAAGATAAATTATATAGTCAGGGAGAGAAAGAGGGTGTATGGTGAATTGGGTGAAATAGCCTACAATAGTGATACAAACTTTCTCATGCTGAAAAAGGATCTTTATGATTACCTTGCAGGTAAAGGAATACATATAAGGAAGCTGCCACTTGTAAAGGACAGGTCCAGAATTACAATTGGGACTGCTGAGGAAAACAACATTCTGATATCCGCAGTAAGGGAATATATAAAAAATAAATGAATTTAAATTTTTCCAGCATGAAAATCCAGCACATTATTATTTTTAAGATCAGACATCATATAATAGTTAAAGGATTCAACAAGAGCCTCTCTGGGTACCATTCCTATGAATTCTGACCCCGCTATGGATATTCCATATCTGGATGCTTCAGCCTTAACGGCCTGGAAGATGCGGTACAGGGGATTTTTTCTGTAATTCACCAGATTCATTGAAATCTGGACCATTTTCTTCTCCTGTATGAAGAGAGCCAGTGATTTTACATATGCAAAGCCACCGTCCCTGCCCCTGATGGCCGATGCAATTTTTCTTCCAACATGAATGTTGTCTGTGTTAAGGTATATATTCCACGCCACAAGGATATCCCTTGCGCCGATAATGGTTGCTCCTGCACTGCCAACAATGGAAGGGCCGTAGTCAGGTATATACCTCCCGGAACCTATGGATTCCCTAAGCTGTTCAATCTGGAAACTTTTATTACGTATATTTTCAAGGCTTGTCCTTTCAGGGGATAGTGCAGAATTTGCGTACATGAAAACAGGGATGCCCAGTTTCTCCCCAACAAGCTTTCCAACTTCATGTGATATTTTTACACATTCATCCATTGTGGTGTCTTCCAGCGGGATAAATGGCATAACGTCAGTTGCACCGAACCTCGGATGGGCCCCTGTGTGGGTGCCCATATCAATATTTTCTGATGCGATTTGTATAAGCCGGTAGGCTAGCCCAGCAGCCCTTTCAAGTGTCACAACTATAGTAATGACACTTCTGTTGTGATCGTAATCCATTTCTGTGTCAAGCAGTTTGGCATCCTGTGTTTCCTTCACTGCATTTTCTAGAAGGGTGATAGTATCTTTATTTCTTCCATCACTGAAATTCGGAACCATTTCCACAAGCTTCATGCGTATTTATAATAAAGTTCGATATTAAATTATAGGAAAACCTCAATGGAATCCTGTTTTTTCTATTATAAAATTCCTGAAAGATTCTGCTTCCATGATGCTGCATATTGCATTTATATCCTCTGTTGAGGGGCGGTCATGATCCAGTGGCTTCACTATTTCCCTTATTTTGCTATAAATATCCATTGTGGCCTTTGAGGGTTCAAGTTTCCTGAACTCCAGTGCCTGTGCACCTAAAAGGTATTCTATTGCAACTATGGTTTCCACATTTCTGTTGATCTCCACAAGCTTCAATGCCGCATTTGTACCCATGCTCACATGGTCCTCCTGATTTGCTGATGTGGGTATAGTATCAGCCGAATTGGGATGTGCCAGGGTTTTATTGACATTGCACAGGGCGGCTGCCGTATACTGGAGTATCATATACCCTGAGTTCAGGCCGTAATCCCTGACCAGGAACGGGGGAAGCCCGCTGAGGTTTGTGTCCACAATACGGGCCAGGCGCCGCTCAACCATATTCCCGAAATCAGTCATGGCTATTGCAAGAAAGTCAGATGCCATTGCAACGGGCTCTCCATGAAAATTTCCGGTGGAAATATACTCATCATCCATGAGCAGCGGGTTATCGGTTGCGGAATTTATTTCTGTGGTTAACACCTTTCTGACATATTCTACTGTGTCCCATACCGCTCCGTACACCTGCGGGGTGCACCTTAGGGAATATGCGTCCTGAACCTTTACTTTCCTTGCATTTTCAACTATGGCACTGCCCCTGAAGAGTTTTCTAAGGGCCCTTCCAACAAGCTGCTGACCCTCATGGGGCCTGGATGCAAGCGCCCATTCCGTGAATGCCCTGTCAGTACCAGAAAGGCCTTCAAAGGCGAGGGCAAATGAACCCAGAGCTTCACCTATTAATCTCTCAGATTTTTTCACCTCCAGTGCCAGTATGCCGCAGATGACGGAAGTGCCATTTATCAGTGCCACACCTTCCTTCTCTCCATAGCTGTATGGCTTTTTCCCAAGCTGCCTGAACACCTCACCTGAATTCATTCTTTTCCCATTGTAGAATACATCGCCTTCCCCCATTATTGCAAGGCCTATATGCGCCAGTGGCGCAAGGTCCCCACTTGCACCCACAGACCCATATCTGGGAACAACCGGGATTATACTTTCATTTATCATGAAGAGTATGAAATTTATTAGCTCCTCTGATACGCCAGAATAGCCCTTTACAAGTGTGTTTGCCCTTATAAGCATAATTGACTTCACTGTTCTTTCATCCAGTGGCTCCCCGGTTCCTGCGGAATGGCTCCTGATCAGGTTTATCTGAAGCTGTACTGTATTATTTTTTTCCACGTTTACATTCAGAAGCGACCCGAACCCAGTATTCACACCATATACGGGCTTTCCAGATTCCAGTATTTTCATTAAGGATCTCTTGGATTTTCTTATCTGTTCCATGGCAGAATCTGCTATCCCTGCCTTTTCCCCGTTATCAGCAACTGCAATTACATCCTCTATGCTAAGGCTGTTTCCATCAATGTAAATCATGATAATTATAATGCCAGATAATATATTAAACTACGCCACAGTTCAAAAATAACATTATTATAATGAGAATTATAATGAAAACTTAGTCATCTTTTGGCTTGAGCCTCTCCCTGAGTATTGAAGTTATGTATTTTGCTGCTACATTGAATTCGAGCTTGGGTGGCATGGGAGTTTCATCTGTCTCTGTTATAACATCAAGCACTGTTGGACCCTTTGAAACAAAGAATTCATCCATTTTACTTTCCAGGTCCTCAGGGTTTTCCAGCCTTATGCCGGTAGCCCCTGACGCTTCTGCCAGTTTAGAAAAGTCAGGATTGTAGAGTGCAACGCCGTATTCAGGGTATCCCATAACCTCTTCCTCAAGCTTGATCATACCGAGTATGTTATTATCAAAAACAACCAGCTTGACAGGAAGTTTATACTTCATTGCCGTTATAATTTCCATGGAGGTCATGGCAAAACTGCCGTCACCTATTATTCCGTATACTGTCTTACCGGAGGCCAGGGCCAACCCTATTGATCCGGGAATTCCAGCACCCATGGTGCCCAGCCATGATGAGAAGAAGAATTTATTGTTATGTTTTGCCTCTATAAACCTGTTGACCCACAGCGTAACATTGCCTGTATCGCCAATTATGATATCGTCATCCTTCAAACGCCGGGATATGGCATCTGCAACCACCTCCGCCCGTAGAGGCTTTCTCATGTCTGATACCTTTTTCTGCATCTCCCTGGACCATTTATCTCTTTCATCCTTCATTTTAGAATAATATTTGTCTTCTTTAGCCTGGACATTTATTTTGTCAAGGAAATATTTTATATCGCATAGATAAGAGTAATCAGCCTTCATAATTCTGTTTAGGTCCTCTATTCTATTGTTAACCTGTATATTTTTCACCTTTTTCAGGAAAGCAGTATAAGGAAACACAGTTCCTAGGAATATTATCAGATCAGAATTGTTTATGGCCTTTACAGATGGCTTGGTGCCAAGCAGCCCGATTCCCCCCATGACCTTTTCGTCATTATCTGGCAGGGTTCCCTTGCCATTCAGCGAATAGACAATAGGGGCACCGATTTTTTCCGCAAATTTATTGATTTCATCTGAGTACTGCCTGGATCCTCCACCTATGAATATTAAAGGCCTGTTGCTGGAATTAATCAGTTTCTCTGCCTCCTCAATGCCATCGGGACTATATGAAACAGGATTTATGTAGTAGGATAATTCTTCCTCCCTGCATTCCTTCTTAAGGATATCAACGGGCATGTCTATATGTCCAACCCCTCCCCTGATAATTGCCTCCCTGCATGCCTTCCACACAAGAAACTGGGCATTATCTGGGTTCACTATCCGTGCATTGAAAACAGATACATCATCAAATAGCTTCACAAGGTCCACTTCCTGAAAGTACTCATGCCCCAGGAGGTCTGTCTCTATCTGGCCGGTTAGTGCTATAACCGGTACATGCTGCATCTTTGCGTCGTAAAGGCCATTTAAAAGATGCACAGACCCTGGCCCTGAGGTTCCCATGCATGCAGATAGCCTGCCAGAATATTTAGACTCAAATGATGCACTGAGTGCCCCGCCTTCCTCGTGCCGTACCTGGATATAATCAATGTCATGATTCCTTCTGATAGAATCCACAATAGGATTCAAAGAATCCCCGGGTATAGCATAGATTCTTTTTACTCCGAAATTTACCAGTGTTTTTACGATTATATCTGCCACAGTTGCCATAATTTAATATTTAGTCGTTGTTTAAATTATTTTTGAATTTTTATCAATATTTATGCTTTAACATAAAAATAATTTTATCCGGTATTGTACAACATAAATCTAACCTGCACTGCTTCCTATAAATAAGTATTATATAATTATAACATATTTATTTTCATGAGCTTTGACCTTGTGCTGGAGGATGGAAACGTTTTTCTCGACGGTGAACTGAGGAGGACTTCCATAGGAATAAAGGATGGTAAGATAGCTGCTATTGGAATCATATCAGAATTTTCTGGCCATGATAAAAAGATTAATCTATCCGGCAAATTAGTAATACCTGGAGGTGTTGACCCGCACACCCATATAGAGGGATATTCAAGGGCTGGTACCATTAAGAATGGGACAGAATCAGCCGCCATAGGAGGCACCACAAGTGTGCTTGACTTTTCACAGGCTAATAAGAATGAGGATACTGTTGCTGCAGCAGCATCCAAGATAAAGAGGTTTTCAGATAGCAGCCCGCTGGATTTTACAATAAAACCCATGATGGTAACAGAGGATTTCAGTTCCCCTGAGAGGCTGGAAACCATTTTCTCTGAATTATCGAAGCTTGGAGTTATGGCTGTAAAAATATTCACAACATATAAGAATCTTGGTAGGTATGCCAATAATTACCAGATACTTCAGGGGATGAATACAGCAAAAAAACATGGTATAATGGTGCAGATACACGCGGAAAACAACGATTTCCTAGAGGGAAACATGGAGGCGCTGCTGAAAGAGGGGAAGACAGATCCAGAATATCATGCTCTGAGCAAGCCCCCGGTTAGCGAGGATGTTGCCGTTGCGGACTCTGCAGTAATGGCAGGGGATTCAGGCGTAAAGATATACTGTGTACATCTTTCTACCAGAAATTCCCCGGAAATTATCGACAACGCCAGAAAGCACGGAATTAACATATACGGAGAGACATGCCCACAGTACCTCATACTGGACGACAGTTTCCTAAAGGGGAAGAATGGAAATGAATACATATGCAGCCCGCCTCTGAGAAAGAAAGAGGACAATGAATTGATGTGGAAGGCTATATCTTCCGGGAAAATACAGGCAGTCGGGTCTGACCATGTTCCTTTCCTTTCAGATCAGAAGAAAGACCTGCCATTTAATAAGGTGCCAAATGGAATTCCGGGTATTGAAACACGATTGCCACTCCTGTTTTCTGAAGGAGTCCAGAAAGGAAGAATTACACTGGATCAGTTCGTTAATGTAATAAGCACATCACCTGCCAGAATATTCAATCTTTATCCCAGAAAGGGAATCATTTCCATTGGCAGTGATGCAGACATAACAGTAATAGACCAGAATATGGAACATGGATTAAGGGCTGAAGACCTCCATATGGGCACCGACATAGCTATATACAGCCATATGAAAACACAGGGATGGCCTGTCCTAACAGTGGCAGGAGGCGAAATAGTTGCCCGGGATGACACCTTCACCGGTACTGGAAGGAGAGGAAAATTTCTTGGCAAGGAGGCGATATGAATGGAAAACAGAGAAAGAATCAGGGAAATTCTTATAGAACAGGGTTCCATAGGTCGGGAAAATGGCAAAAAAATATCCAGATATATTGACCTGACGGCAGATGATGGCGTTACAAGGCCTGCCGGTACTGACCCTGACAAAAAGACCAGGGATTATTTCACTGAACTCTGCAGAAAAAATGGATTCGACCCCTTCGTGGATGTTTTCGGCAATATATTTGTGACACTTCAGGGTACAGATCCGGGAATTATAATGATGGGATCACATCTGGATTCTGTGGTCCATGGAGGAATGTTCGATGGGGCCATGGGCGTATTCAGTTCACTTGAAGTCCTGCTGAGATTAAAGGAATCTGGATACAAAAATAAGAAAACACTTGTTGTTGCAGCCTTTACCGGAGAGGAGGGATCTGCATTTCACCAGCCCATGCTGGGCAGCAATGGTTTTACCGGAAACATTTCCAGGGAAAAATTATGGGCAATAAAAAACAGGGATGGGGTTGACTTCAAATCGGCAATGCAGAGGATAGAATACCTGGGAGATTCTGAATTTCCCGGGAAACCGGAATATTATCTGGAGTACCATATAGAGCAGGGTCCGGTGCTTGAGGAAAAGAAAAAACAGATTGGCATAGTTACATCAATAACAGGGCAGTGTGTATTATCTGTCGAGATAAATGGCATACAGGGGCATTCCGGCACAACTCCAATGGAGATGAGAAGCGATGCTCTTGTGAGGGCTGCAGAAATTATTGAATTGGTTGACAGAACTGCCAGGGAAGCATCGGCTAAATATAAAAACCACAGTGTAGGAACTGTGGGTGAGCTTTCTGTTGACCCAGGCAGATTTAATGTAATACCTGGGCACGTTTCAATGAAGATAGACCTAAGAAGTGAGCATAGCAATAGCCTTGCGTATATGAAAAAGAATGTTATCTCTGAGCTGGAAACCACGAATAACGGTATAAATATTAAGTATACTATTGTTGCTGAGGTAGAGCCATCTATCATGTCCACAGAGGTCATGGATGCAATAAGGTCATCAGTGAAATCACTTGGATTCAGCTATATGGACATGCCCAGTGGTGCCGGCCACGATACAATACCAATTTCAAAAATATCGAAAGCTGGCATGATATTTGTGCCCAGTATAAAGGGGTTGAGCCATGCGCCTCTCGAATGGACTGATTTTGAAGATGTTGAAAGAGGATTGGAGGTGCTGGAGGGAGCTGTGAAAAACCTGGATAAAAAATAATTTTGAATTTACTGATAATTTTATTGTTAATATTGCTAATATTTACAAAAAATATTGCACACCACCAAAGTATGATATTGGAATGTAAATCAATAAATATTCCAACAATATATATGAGTTATGGAATTCACTGAACGAGAAAAAACTGTTTGCAGAATAATCTGTGATTCTGAAAAAATTAGATTTTCTGATATCAAGAAAATAAGTGGCCTCCATCAGGAAATCCTTTCAAGGGTATTGATAAGAATAAATGATGATTGTGGCATATCAAAATCCAGTAATGGCTATAAGTGCGCAGAAGGCAGTGCCAGCGCTTGCTGTACACATGAACAAATTAGTCAATAAATAAGATGGATGCATACATTAACTGATGGGAAATGAATGAAAAGGAAGTAATACAGAGAGATAATGGAGTGGAAGTTATAATGCCCGAAAATACAGATATTAAAGAAGTTAATGATGTTATAAGGTCATGTGCTTCAGGTAAAAATTCATGCTGTTCTACTGATTTTTCTCAGTGAAAACAGAGTTGGTGTGTATGAGCTCAATGGCAGGACTGTTATAAACATAACAGGCAACGTCACGAAGGAGCAAATAGAGGAAAAGATAAGCAGCTGTTCGTGCTTTGATAGATAAATCATAAAATTTCTACAGGCAGGATTTCTTTAATGTGATTAGAAAATAATTTGTATATAATTATATACATAAAAAATTAAAGTGTGAACTGCCCCACATCATCCAGTACTTTCGGTTTCCTGGCTCTGTAGTAGAAATACGATGCAACTATGAACACAAAGTACAGACCCGATATGTATGATGCGTAATTAAGTGGAGGCGCAGGAGCCGGATAAACCACATAAACTATGGCAACAACAAGGGCTATGGCCACAGCCCATGGAATCACCAGATGCCTTATTATTTTCAGGGTTCCCTTGCGTTTATGGTAAAATCCAAGGCCAATGCCTGCTATGGCGTGGTTCGAAAAGCTGAAGATAGAATTGCTTATAATAAGAAACAGGCTGGCAGTGAGTGGCCCAAGGATCAGCCCGGAAACAATTGCAATGGTTATGCTGAATAATCCGGTGAATATAACAAGATTTCCCGGAACTTTATGCTTGTTTATCCTTGTAAATACCTCGGGAAACAGAAGCTTGTCCCTGGAATAGGCATATGAAGTTCTCACTGTGCTGTTCATAAATCCCACTCCGGAAGAATTGAAACTGTTAACTATAAACAATGCAAAGATTGCAGCCACTGCAAGGCCAAGGTATTTTGTATAAACATATATTCCCGGGTCCGAAAGATTTGCGTAATTGAACATGTTGCCAAATCCATACACTACAGATTGTGCATAGGAGCTTATTATTATAACCGCCCCTATCATTGCTGCAAGTATTCCCAGTGCTAAGGGTATATTCTTCTTTGGATTTTTAGTTTCCTCGGCTACTGGAACTACAGAGTTGAGTCCGCCAAAGGTGGCAATTCCCAGAATCATTTCCACTGCAATGTCCGTATAGTTGAAATGGACTGCAGAGGCTGTAAACGGCAGAACAGAGTTGTTTGGACCTGCAATTATTATAAGTGCTATTGATGTTCCCATGAGAAATATAAACTCAGCCATTCCAGTATACAGGACGTATTTCAATGACAGTTTAACCCCGAAATAACTCAGTGCAGTTGTTTCACCAATAACTATGACTGTAAGTGGAATCCAAATCCATGGATATGCAACTGCCAGTGCAGGGTCAAGAGCGTAAAGGAATGCAGTCAGGCCCAGCATTGCAAATCCTGTGTACCCGAGAAGGTAGTAATAATAATAAGAAATCCCGCCGTAAAATGAGAGAAACCTCCCGGCTTTTTTGTAGGCCTTTCTATGAAACGCTGCCCATGAATATGCCGATGCAACCTCCTTGGACCATTCGTAGGTAATAAGTGTCATTCCACAGTAAATGACAAATGCAAGAACTATTACAAGCGTCATTGACCCGCCCACTGCACCCGCTATTCCAACAAAAAACAGTGCTGTCACCGCAGCCGGGCCATTCGTCCCAAGACCCTGTGCAAGCGCCTGCCACATACTCAGGGTATTCGTGGCAAGCCCTGATTTTGAATTTATATCTTCCATGGGAATAAAACTGTAATTTGTATTTAAATATAACGAAAATACTAATAAAAATTGATAACAGTTAACAGGCTACGATGAAACATTATTAACCATAGAGATATTATGGTCGCCATGGATGTTTACGAGGCTATAAGAAAGAGGAGAGATGTCAGATCATGGTTTTCAGGGAAACATATAGAAAACGAGGTTCTTTCAAGAATTCTTGATGCGGGAAACCGTGCACCTTCAGTAGGCCTTTCACAGCCATGGAACTTTATAATAATCAGGGATGTAGAAACGAGGAAGAAAATAAAAAGCATAGTGGAAGCCAAAAGGGGAGAATTTTACGAGTCCCTGCCTGATGGTAAGAGAGAGAAGTTCAGGAATATCAAGATTGAGGGCGTACTGGAGTCTGATCTGAACATATGCGTTACCTGTGACAGCACCAGGAAGGGGCCCGATATCCTTGGCAGGGCTACCATTCCGGAAACATCTGAGTACAGTGTTGTGCTTTCCATAGAGAATATGTGGCTGGCTGCCCGGGCAGAGGGGATAGGTATGGGATGGATAAGTTTTTTCGATCCAGAGGATATCAAACCCGTGCTGAAAATTCCGGAGAATATAAAGATAATTGCATATCTTGCAGTGGGTTACCTGAATGAAGACCATGATATACCCGAACTGGAGGAGAAGGGCTGGGAGAAGCGGATACCAGTTTCAAACCTAGTCTATGAGAATTTTTGGGGCAATTCTACTGGGCAGTATCTGGAAAAGGCCCTTGAAAATTATGCATTTCAATGGAAATAATCCTTTAAAATTCTGTATGTCAATCCAAATATGACGTATCCTGAGTATGTATAACTTTCTTCTCCATGTGAGAGGCTATTCTGGGATACCCAGAAAAACTTTGCAACCTCACTGTCAGGCGAGACGTCCCTGCGATCGGTGGTACATTCAAATGCAGCCACGCTCACATGGCCGTTCAGGGTATGGTATATTCCAAGGGATTTTTTAACTGATATTGGTAAGCCGGTTTCCTCCATTGTTTCCCTGACTGCAGTATCCATGCAGCTCTCACCTGGCTCCCTGTGTCCACCGGGGAGGGCCATCTGGCCTGACCAGGGATCACCCTTCTGATCTGCCCTTTTTATCAGAAGAAATTCATTACTGTTCCATATAAGTGCCACAGCAGCCATGCAGTCCATAAAATTGGATTTTTAGATTGTATATAATTATATTGAAATGGTGGAAATGCCCGGAGTAAGCCTCCTTCTGTTAGCCTTTCGGTTGGCAACATTCGACTATGCGTCTTACCTGAATCTGGCAGCTGTATTCAACGATTCAATTTAGACTTGCTCCCTGCAGGGAGAGTTCTCATCGGCCCTCCGTGAAACGTCATCTTTTCAAATCATCCTTGGCACGGAGCCGTTTATTTCTTGTCTCTTTACCATGCCTCTCGGCATACCGGCTTTCACCGGTTGCAGCCAGCTGTGGAGGGGGGACTTTCCTCACCTTTCGGCGTCAGTTGCCCTCGGGCTTTTCCTTGTATATAATTGCAGTAAAACATTTAAAGTTATCATGCTTCAGCGGTTCAGATTTCAGGCAGCATGTCTCCAGTATAACCGTATACTTCATGAAATAACTTAAGTGTTATAACAATCCCGAATAGAGATGCCAGTGCAATGACCAGGGTAGAGTATCCTATGCCTATCCGTGAAAACATTAGGGGAAACACGGTGATTGTTAGGAACGATGGAAGCATGTAAAGGAAGTTTGAGAACCCTGTAGCCTTTCCACGGAATTCAGTGCCTGCAGTGAGGGCCTGGGATGTAATAATAGGCTGGTTGTTCCAGTGGTTGCCCCATACAAATATCATCATGGCGGCAGGCAGCAAAATGAAAAAATGCATTATGAGGGATATGCCTGAGAGAATTAAACCGCTTAAGGACATGGAAAATCCTGTATAACCCACACGCCTCATACCCAGCATGGGCAAAAGCCTGGGCCCTAGATAACCCGCCGGGACGCCTATCATGTATATTCCTATTATAACTAATCTTTCATACAGAAGACCGGGCACACCAAACCTGAGTATAATATATGGTATGAAAAATGCAAATGTCCCCACCTCTATGCCACTTGCTATTCCTGAGAGCCATGAATACAGGGATGTATGCCATGTTACAGTGCTTCCTCTCAGTTTTCTGAAGAAATCGGTATACGTATGTTTCCTCCTCTTCCAGGCAGTGGATTCCGGAATATGCCTGTAATATGAGAGCAATGCTATTGAAGGGAAAACTGGCAGGAGCAATATTATTTTCCATATGTAATATGATGTGGACCCGGATATGGCAAGGAGAATAACAGCTGTATTGATTCCCAGAATTGCCAGGGTGGCCATTAGTGTATTATATGATCCAGTAACCTCCCTCTTTCCGGGTTCAACAGACTCCATTATATATGAATACACGTTTGCTATATCTGAACCTGCCGGAATACCAGCAAGAAACCTGAAAATGGAAAGGTATAAAACATTGGGAGAAAGTGCAGACATAACAGAGGAAACTGCAAATAAAATAACGTTAAAAAGGAAAACTTTCCTTCGCCCTGCCCTATCCGTGAGAACCCCACCAAGAATTGATCCAAATGCTGCTCCCCCAACTGTCGCCCCGGTTATTATTCCAAGGTAGTCGGTGCCAAAATTTAAACTACGCTCCATGAATATACTGATCATGGGTACAGAGAATATATTCCATTCATCAATGAAAAGCGATAAAAGCATTAAACTGGATAATTTGATTCCGTTTATTTCATCCTTTCTGCCCATAAATGAAAATGGTTGGATCGTATAATAAATTCCAGAAATGTGCAATTTCTGCACCTAAACAGGCATTTATCTGTTATGATGGCCTTTAATATACTGTCAGATCCTGATCTTCCTGTATTTTATAAAGAATATTATGTCGTAGGAAAGTTTCAATCCGCCTCCGGCCAGGAACATGAAAGGGGGAAAAATTGACATAAGTGCGCCTACAATACCTGGGCCGGGTATCATAGAACCGTTCCTCACAGCCGAGAATATAGAATTGCTTTTTACCCTGTAATCAGGCTCTATTATTGTGTTTATCAGTGTATCCCTTGCTGGAACATCCATCTGGCTTGTGGTCTGCCTTAGGAACAGGAAGATTTCGCTTATTGCCAGTATATGAATAACAGGGACCAGCATAAGGAATATATTGCTAACGGAATGTGTGTACACCATTGTCCTGATAAGGCCTATTTTCTCTGATATCAAGGGAGAGATCAGTATTGATATGGTGGTTATGACGTTCACCCCTACGAATATAAGCCCGGCGGTGCTCAGGGAAATATGATAAACGTACTTGAAGTACAGTGATATCATAGAGACCGTAACGAATCCGCCGGCCAGGGCATCCATGGAAAAAAGATATGATAATGAAAAGACATGCTTCCTAGTTTCCGGATTGAGGTCTTTTGCCGGTATTTTTTTATGCTGAGGAAACCTGATAAACATATACAGAATAAACTGGCACAGTGCCACAACTGTAAGTATGAGGAATACTATTCGATAATTTATATTGGTGTAAAGAAACAGGAATATGGATGCGATTATTGTTGCGCCGTATGAAAAGAAATTGTATACAGAGAATGCCCTTCCCTTGCTCTTCTGGTCCGTTTCATAATAGCTCATGGCATACTGTTCTATGGGCTGGTTAGGGCTTATATCCCTTCCTGAAAGTGATATTGACCCGAGCATGAGCGATATTATGAAGACATAAAAGTCATAGAAGATAAAATTCAGAAGCAATGCTATGGCCAGAGCAGCAGAGATTATATACATCTTATAGCTGTTTTTAATATTCATGGCCGGAAACAGGTATATGATAAATGTTGAGAATGCTATGCTGAATAGCACTATTACTCCAACGTCGAATACATCTACAAACTTTGCAAGGTAAAACGGCGTTATAACTGCCAGCATGGAGAGTATAAACGATCTCGATGCTTTTGAAAACGAAATGAAATAGCTCTGAACCTTCATTTTAATCCTGAATTCAGTTAACCCATACAGTCTTTACGTTTGTGAATTCAAGTATTCCGTATCGGGAAAGTTCCCTCCCTATTCCACTTTTCTTGGTTCCCCCGAATGGAAGCCTGGGATCTGATGCAACGATTTTGTTTATGGATACCGTACCACTGTCTATGTATGGGGCCATGTATTCCCCCTTTTCAGAGTCGCCCCAGATGGAGCATCCAAGTCCGTATGGTGTATCGTTTGCAAGTTTTATAGCCTCCTCAATGGTTTTAAAGCTCCTGACCATGGCAATAGGCCCAAAAACCTCCTCGCCATAGTCCCTATTCATTTTTATTATGGTGGGCCTGACAACATTTCCGTAATTTTCTCCTGTTGCCATCACTGTCCCCATGGTTTTGAGATCATCCATCTGTTTATCTATAATTTCTTTCTGTGACGTTGATGAAAGCGGGCCTATGTACGTATCCTTATTCAGCTGATCGCCTACCTTTACTGAGCTATATTCCTCGAACATGCGTTTTGTAAACTCATCGTAAATATCCTGGTTTACAAGGAATCTCTTGGATGCTATGCAGCTCTGGCCATTATTCTGAAGCCTGGCGTACACACTGTTCTTAACTGCCTCATCGAGATTGGTAGAATCCAGTACTATGTATGGGTCTGAACCACCTAATTCCATAACAAACTTCTTGATATTCCTGGCTGCCTCTGCTGCTATTATTGACCCCGCAGCAGTAGACCCCGTAAACGAAACACCATCCGAGTATTTTATTGCCTCATCTATTATTTTTCCTGTAGTTATAACTGATTTAAATGCACCAAGGTTAAACAGCTCCTGTATTTTCAGTGATGTGCCACTCACAATTGACGCATGCTTAAGCAATACTGAATTCCCGGCCAGAAGTGCAGGTATGGCTGCCCTTGCCACCTGCCATAGGGGGAAATTCCACGGCATGATAATGATAATAACGCCAAGCGGGTCAAATCTAATATACGATTTTCTTGCCTCTGTCTGCACATATTCATTTGAGAGGAATTTTTTCCCATTTTCAAGGTAATAATCAAAGAGCCAGAGTGTTTTCTTCACCTCTGCCAGGCTCTGGCTCAGAGGCTTTCCCATTTCTGAAGACATTAGGTTGGCAAGATTTTCTGCATTTTTCTCAAAATTTTTTCTGGATTCCCCTAGCATATCTATCCGGTTATCAAAATTATCTCTCCATATCAGCTGGACCTTCTTCAATTCAGATATGGCAGATTTTACTCCGTCTATAGCTGTAACCTTATATTTCCCGAGCTCTGATCCTGTATAGGGGTTGAATGTGGTGATTTCCATATGTTACTATATGGCAGTGCTATTTTATTTTTGTGGTATCCCGAAAAAATGAAGTAATACCAACATTTCATGTGTGTATAAACAGCAACAACGAAGTTTCTTAAGTATGGTTACCATTATTATCATGACATGGCAATAGTGTATGCCAAACTGTAAATATTTATACTATAATTAACCATTAACCATTATGGAATATGAAGTGGAAGTTTTATCTGTACAAAGAGTTATAGATTTAGTTACGGGTAAACCAAGATGTCAGGTAACTTTTGGTGTCCCCAATGAAATTACGGAGAAGATAAGTGCCAGGCTAACTGAAGAACAGAAAGAGTCGCCTGAAATCTACTCAAACATAGTCTCGATTTCAACTTCATATGAAAATGGAAAACTATATCAAGTCAGCTCTAAATGGAAAATAACTATAAATAAGAATGGGGATATAAATATAAGTAAATCTGTGTGATAAAAATGTATAAAATACGCACCAATACATTTACATCCATAAATGAACGTCCTCGAATTGCGAATAAATTTGTAGAGGATTTAAAGTTCACAGGTAGAAATGATACCTACCAATTCAAAACACACAATGAAATCAATACATTGAATAGAACCGATAATCTAACTAGCCTTGTTCAAAACATAAATACGGTATCAAAGATCCATTCTAAATTAGAGGATAATGAAATTATTAAACGCATAAAAAATATAGGAAAGAACGTCATTTCTAAATACAACGACGTTTCTAATATAAATAATATCTTTGAGATGCTAATGGAAAATATATCAAACAATAAAGAATTCATAAATAGTGCATCAAGACTCACAGATAAGGAAATTTCTAAGCGTTTAGTTAAACTGATTTCTATATTAATAATCCAGGATGCGTACAGCAAAATTGATGCAAAGGAAAAGCGTAAAATTGAAGATGAAGCATTAAGAGGTTCAAAGTTTGGTAAAATACATTCTTGATACCAATGCTTTAATAGCTTTGTCAAAAAATAATGAAAATTTTATGCGTCGATTCAATAACCATGTCCTTAATGATGATCCTATTATTACAACCGTCTTAAACTATTATGAATTTGCAAGAGGTCTTTCAGTTATTAGCAACCCTGCTGTTAGTAAAATAAAACAATATTTTAGAAAAAGTATTAAAATTGGACCAATAAATTATGAAATATCGGAGATAGGCTCCAAAATATATAAGGAATTGAAATCCAGACCTAAAAGTAAACACGGTCCAGATGATGTAGATATCTTGACTGCCTCTTATACAATAGGTGTCAAAGGAATATTAATTACACACGATAGTGATTTCAATGAAATTGCTGCATTGGAAGGCTTTCAAATAGAAAACTGGGAATTAAAATGAATTTTATATTGACATAAAAATAATAACTTCATATTATAATATTAACAATAAAGGCATATGAGGTAGGAATTGTAATAGCAAAATATAAGGATCGATTAAGCAGAATAAAATTTAATTAATTAAAAACTCTTTGCAAAGTTCAGAACTCAAATAGCTTTACATCTGAAATAGGCAGTACTGAGTTATATTAGAAGAAGATATTTAATGATATTGCAGGCATGCTTTATTATTCCCATGAAAATGTATTCAAAGAGAAAAAACCACTCAATGGAGATGGCATACGAAGGCAATTCGAACTGAACGGATACACATAAATGGCACATATGATTGTGTATAGTTTAAACTTATACACATCTAAATAGATATATAACGAATAATGTATAAATGTATAAGGTGGTAATCTTAATGCCTGGAATAATATATTCAAGCGATTAGAAGTACAACATTATAATGAAATCATACCGCAAAATTAATTATAAAAGGTTTTAATCACATTCCTATGATAGGTGCTATTCTTGCCGGTGGATACGGCAAACGCTTGAAACCAATAACCGACCATATACCGAAGGCCCTTGTGGAAATAAAAGACAACTATACAATAATGGACAGGCAGCTTTTTGATTTTAAAAACATTGGCATTACGGATGTTTACATACTTTCCGGTTATCTGAGTGAGATAATAGAGGACCGGTATAAAGATTATAAAGATATTAACATTCATTACCTCAAAGAGGAAAAACCCATGGGAACACTCTTTTCTCTTTCAAATCTCATGAACCATATTGATCAGGATGTAATTGTCAGGAACGGAGATACTGTGACAGATATAAATTTCAAAAACTTTGTGAGCTTTTCCCAGTCCAGGGATTACAGCATGATTATGTACGTAACAAAAATGCAGAGTCCCTACGGCATAGTTGAGTTTTCCGGTGACAAGGTGGATAACTTCAGGGAAAAGCCATTGCTGGATCACTATATAAATGCGGGCATGTATTACATTAAAAAATCTGCATTTCCTGTATTTTTCATGAAATATATGGAAAAAGACGTCGAGAAATCTGCATTTCCATACCTGGTGAGCAATAACCAGATGGGTGTATACTGTGAAGACGCTTTCTGGATGGGCGTTGATAGTGAGAAGGACCTGAAAACCATCAGGGAACTTTACAGTGGGAGGGAAGATACTGCATATGGTTATTCTAAAACACTATACAGTGCAGATGGAAAGTTAGTAAAAGAGCATTATGTAAGGGCGGGTGAAAGCATAGAAGTAGAATCAGGAAGCATAATCAAGGTTGATGCCGGCACAGGTTACATTGATGGAAAAATACCGGTAAAGTACAAGCCAGGTTCTGTTATGGATATATCTCCAGGAAGCAGGATTTCAGCCTACGAGAATTCAAGTATAGAAGAAATGGTTATATAGGCTGAATAATACTAAAAACTATAATACTATTTAAAATATAGTGATAATATTTAATAACAGGTTATTAATAATAAGCGCATGACTGTAAGCAGGGAGGAATTGTTGAAGGCCATATCAAACATATACGGCAATAAGGGTATGTCATCTAAGGATTCTGAAGATCTCTGCGATTTTATTCTATCATTTTTCGGGTACGAGGATTATGTGCTTGATAATGTACTGTCGGCCTCTGAGCGGGACGTGTTTTATAACCTTGAGGAATACGGCATAGTGACAACTTTCAGGGAGGAAATAAATATAGTGCATGGAAAAACATGGCGCGTTAACCAGTGGTATCTTGATAAGGCTAAGATAAAGAAACTGGCAAATACGGAAAAGAAAGAGGATGAGATAAAAAACATATATGATTCCATATTCAAAAACATGTAATTTTTAGGAAATATACTTTTAATAAGAGTTAATAGATATAGGAAAAGTTTAAATATAGTATTGTCCATAATAAATTATGGTTCTCATGGAGGACGGCAGTGAACAATACGTGGAGGTGAATTTCCAGATGCACCATCCACAATGCTGGACAGAGGTCACAGAAAACTTGAAGGTGAATATACATACTGTAAGTAGCAGTGTGTACAGGGATAGAAACTATATTTTTGGAACCATAGAGGTTAAGTCTGAATCCGAGAATGAATTTAAGAATTTTATAAGAAATTTCAAACATTCTGCGGCAGTGAAAGAGCTGCTAAGGGTTTCAGTTAGCCCTTACAGAAGAAATCTGTATGATGTTACATTCCGGGAAAAATATGAAAGTATGATTGCATCAGTTCTCTATGAAAACGGTGCTATATACCACAATGACCTTATTTCTGAAAACTTCGAATATATTATGGCCATAGTACCGGGAGAAAATGTGAGGGATCTAAGAACAAGACTTTCTGATATTGGGGAGATGCCATATTTCTATATGAAGAACACCATGAGGACAGAGCGTATAGACGGTGCGTTTAACCTAACGGAACAGGAGGCTTTTGCACTATACATGGCCTATCAGAATGGTTACTTCAATATTCCTCGTGAGAAGTATTTAACAGAGCTATCTGCTGTAACAGGACTTTCAAAATCAGCCCTTGAAGAATATATGAGAAAAGCCACAGGAAAAATTATAAGAGAATGGGCGGAAAAGAACAGGTTCTTTTTATCCAAAAAATTCAAGAAATAACATTATAATTAAAACATGTCCTGAGTAATACTTATATTTTTAACGTTATTATTAAATCAGGAATTAGACAGTATAATGGGTGATTTTGATGGATTTTAGAAATAAAAATGCTGTAGTAACAGGCGGGTCAAGGGGAATAGGAAGTGCTATTGCCACTGCCCTTGCAGACCGGGGTGCGAATGTGATAATTACATACGCAAGCAATGATATAGCGGCTGAAGAAACATTAAATTATATAAGGGGTAAGGGTGTTACCGGAGAAAAATACAAAATAGATCAGTCCAATATGGAAGAACTGGATGGATTGATTAAATATATAAAAACTAAATTCAGCACAGTAGACATACTTGTTAACAATGCAGGCATATGCCCATTTAGGGATTTTTTTGATATTGATATGAAACTCTTCGATATGGTATGGAAGGTTAATGTGGAAAGCCACTTCTTTATAACCCAGGAAATTTCGAAAATGATGATTGAGGCAGGTACCAGAGGGAGAATACTTTTTATCAGTTCTATAAGTGCCATAGTGGGCGGGAAATACCAGGCACATTATACAACGACAAAATCTGCAATGAATGGATTAATGCATTCATTGGCAATCGTATTAGGGGAGCATGGAATAATGGTAAATTCTCTTGAACCTGGAACCATTGTTACTGATATAAACCGTGAGGATTTATCTAATCTGGAAAAGAAAAGTTACATGGAAAAGAGGATACCGCTGGGAAGGCTCGGTACACCTTCTGACATTGCCACACCTGCACTGTTTCTGGTTTCAGATGAAAATACATATGTAAATGGATCTGAACTCCTTGTAGATGGTGGAATGCTGGTCAATCTGCAATGATTTGCAAAAACATTAATTCGACCTGCTATAACAGGATTTGATAATGTCAATACCTAAGAGCAGAGAATTTAAAATAATCTATAACAAAAAATGAAATTTAAGGTACCTATACAATTAAAATTTATAATTTCATAAAACCTCATCCCGGGAAGTTTCCTCAAGAGATTTTCTCTCAGTTCTCACATATTCAGGTTTAAACATATACAGGAACAGTACCACTACAAATGCCATTACGAAGAAAATACCGGCTATCCATCCTATATATCCAATGCCGAAGGCGACAATCATTGGCGTAAAAAGCCCGAATATCCCTGCCTCGAATCTCATAGTAAACCAGACAAAACCCTGCCCAGAATTTCTTAGGCTTGTGGGAAAATGCTCTAGGGACAGTAATCTTGTTGTGGGCCATATACCAAGCCCCTGGCCTATTCCAAAGAGGAGGAATGAAATCAGAAGTACGTAAACGTTTTTGAGAAACGGGGGGTATATTAGGAGGAAAAACGATATTGCTGCCATAACTGCACTTGTTAGATATAACGGCACCCTGCCTACACGGTCTGATAGGTAATAGAAAATAACAAGTCCTGGTACTATGGCACTTCCAAAATATACTGCCTCAAAGGCATAAGTATCCCTCAGGCTGACAAGATGGAGTGAGCTGAATATATAAGGGAAAAATTCACCGTATGTGGATGCAGGAATTCCCCACATAAGGTAAAGAAACCAGGCAAGTAACATGAACCAGCCATAATTCCTGAAAAGTTCCTTATATTTTTTTATGGTAAATTTTTTATTTTCCTCTTCACTGATGTTTATATGCAGTTTCTTTGCAGACTTTTCAAGGTCAGTTTTATTACCGCGCATCATATCGAATCTTGGAGATTCCGTAAGGTCCCTTCTTAATATCCAGCTGACAAATGCAAGTAAACCCAAGAATATCCATATGGTTCTGAACAGTATCATTCCCGTATTGTATAGGGCAATTGCTATCCCCAGCTCTACCAAAACTCCAACATACCACATTATTGTAGTTATACTCATCAATCTTCCACGATAATTTTTAGGCGAGAATTCAGTTATTAAACTCCATGAGGTCGGAACATCAGCTCCAACAGCGATCCCTACCATGGCATAGAAAACCATTGCCCAAACGATATTGAATATCCTTGATGGAAAGACCCCGGTAATTGCTAAAAGTATTGATGAAGCCCCGTATATTAGCATATCCAATTGATAAATGAACTTCCTTCCAAATTTATCACCAAGCCTTCCGAAAGTTAGTGCCCCAAAAGCGGCACCAAGAAGTGTTATCAGTGCGGGAAGTCCATCTTCCAGTGTCGTAAAATTTAGAAGGGTTCCTATTGCCAGGAGCGTAATACCAGTTCCCGCAAGCATGCCTGCATCAAGAAAATCCCCAAGGGAAGCTATCAGCGTCCATTTAAAATGTGTACCTGAAAGAGCCGCATCATCATAAGTCCTGCTTTCAACCATAAATTCACCTTTGAATATATCTTTACTATTGTATATATAGTAATTTCCAGACTATTCCATATATCACATCTAAATGTACAAAAAAATTTTAATAATATTTAACGTTCTATGATAGATTTAGCTGTAGATATTGTATATGGACTATTTAAACAATTCATACCAGCGTAATATATAAAAATATTATGGATATTTAAAGCCCGGTATTTGTTATCACTACCAGCAATGCCAGCAATAAAGAAAAAATCACTACAGATTTTAATATCTTCTCATAGTACTTTACCAGTTTGCTGGCATCAATAAGCTCACCACGGATCAGTGATCTGTAGGGCCTTGATGCCTGAATCTGTATTTGGAGCAGAGAATATCCTGTTGCTAACATTATCAATATTATTAAGAAATTATTTCCTCCCTGAACAATATAACCGGATGCAATTGGCATTGAACCTGTTGAGAAAGCAAGAAATATATTATTATGGAAAAATCCCCCAAAGAGTTCGAGGTTATAAGCAAATACAAAGAAAATCTCCACCAGCCCGGCCAGTATTAGAAAATGGACCACAAAAAATGCAAAATAAAAGGAAAAGGAAAGCCCCCCAATAAGGGATACAATCCCTGCAATTATCAATATGTTACGCGGGATATAATTCGCCCATGGGCCGGGAGATTTCTTAAGGGAAGAATCAAAGCAATGGGCAGAAATCCCGAGGCATATGGCAAATGTTATGAACAGATATATAGTCCTCATTATATGGATGTTATGGGAAAAGAAGCTGCCGAAAAATACCAGAGAGCTTACCATAAGTGTATATGGATAGAATGTAAGGCCAATTACCGCCCGTATATGAAGTGGCCCCGATCTTGGTACGTACCATTCTCTTAACCTATCTGGCATGAATATTACCATATAATTAACCAGTACTTACTCAATAATTTTTTGTGAATCTATTATATAATTATTAATATAAATAACTTAAATTCTCTGAATATAAAGGGAACAGAATCAGAATTCCATACCTGTTATTTCCGGATCATAGGCCGGAAGTATCCTTCCATAATGTTCCATAAACCTGTAAGCCCGGTAGCATTCGAATATATTTTCTGCAATGCCCATGGGAATTTTATTAGTGATATTGCCTACCTTGAATGCTGCATCCGTGAATATAACCTTTCCAGCTGATGTATTTATCACAAATGCAAGGGATGCTCTGTGATGGCATCCTACCCATAATGCACCTATTCCCGGTACCAGTTCGGTGATTAATTCTGCATCAAAATACTTTATCCTACTGCGGGCCGCAAATTCAAAATACCGGAGAATCCTTTCAGGCACAAAGAGATTCCTCTCTTTATTATGTTCTCCCGGTACAACGATATCATCTATCCAGCCTTTTTTCAGTATATGGTATGTTGCCTGTGGAAACATATCTGCTCTTCCGGTTGTATAGTCCTGCAGTGGCGTAAATGATATATTTTCTATGCTGCCTAGAGGGAATCCCATCTTTTTTAGGATATCAATTGAATCCAGTGAGATAAATTTTGCACGCTCTCCGGCAAATTGCACCATTGCATTGTTTCTCTCCGTTAGATCCTCTGGGAGCCCTGTATTTATCAAAAAGTTGGTATCCCCATTGTAGGCCAGGACCATATGGAAATGCAGAAGTTCCCAGGAATTCCATCCGGTCATTCTGTACACCTCTGGGCCAGGAACCCAGGATTCGCCTGTTTTAATAATTTTTACCCTGAAAATATTTTCTGCCATTTGTCTCACCATAGTTTACTTACTACTTGTCTGTAAAAATATGAAATATTTTAATTAATTTGATTTTTTGTATTCTATCCCGAACCCGGGGTTTTCACTAAGTTCAATGTAACCCTTTACAGGGAATGGTATGCCTTCCATATCCTGCTCCATCCACTCCCTGTATTTGGTCAGAAACTCTGCAACAGGAGTTACGCTTTCCGGTTCGGATATTATGCAGTGGAGGTTGTAAACATTTCCCGTGTGCGGAACAATTATGGCTCCATAGGTTTCGGCAAGCGCGGCTATCTTTTTCATGGGTGTTATGCCGCCCGTCCAGACAGCATCTGGCTGCAGTATCCTTATGCCAGCATCCAGCAATCTTTTAAAATCATATATATGATAATGGTGCTCCCCCTCTGATATGGGTATATCTGTTTTCAGTGCTAGCATTTTCATGGACTCGAAATCATCAGGCATAAATGGTTCCTCTACCCATGCCATATCATATTTTTCAAGCTTCTTTACCATTTTAAGTGCAAAGCTATAATTCCATGACATCCAGGCGTCACCGGCCAGCTCAACATCGTATCCTACGGCATCTCTTATGGATCTCACAAGTTCTATGTTTTTATCTATCCCATTGATATCGGATGGACCAGAAATAAATCTCATCTTCATGGTTTTATAGCCCTCTGATACATACTTCCTGGCCTCTTCCTGCAGTTCTGGTATGGCTGTCGGATGCAGGTGTGAGGCATAAGCCCTTATTTTTTTCCGTGTGGGTCCACCCATTATACGGTAAGCCGGAACGCCGAGATACCTTGAATAAAGGTCATACATAAGAATGTTGATTGCACTGAGGGCATGCATCATAACACCGGCTCTTCCCAGGGGAAGCGAGAGCCTGTAAAGCATATCCCAGGCCATATTAATTTCAGAAACGTCTAGCCCATTCAATTTTTTTGAGAGGTCAACTGCGAAATCTGCGACATCTGATGTTGTGTTATAATACGCTGCATAATCTCCTGCCCTCATCTCAAGGGTGCAAACCTCGTTGATCATGGCGGCCTCAGTAGGCGATACTTCGCCCAGTATGCTTTTGTAATAATCTGTAGGTTTGACATATCTGTAAACTGGCTGTTCCACCTTTTCCCTGCTGATTACCCGTACGCTTTCAATTTTCATATAATCACATTTTTAACGTTTGATTATTATTAAATCTATATCCGGATATGTTCGCATGTGAAAGTAGGTGTATTGCACATTATTTTTATATTATTGCATTATATTAAATTATGAAAGCCGTTATAATTACAGTTGGAAACGAAATATTGAAGGGCAGGACTGTAAACACAAATTTTTCGTATATAGGAGAATTGCTCACGTATTCAGGATACGATGTTGTAAAAGGGATAATTGTCAGGGATAATCTTGACGAGATATCTAATGCATTCAGGGAGGCTTTTGAGGCAGGCGATATAATTGTATCTTCCGGTGGCCTGGGACCCACCTATGACGATATGACACTGAAGGGATTCTCCAGATGCTTTGGATTGAATCTTGTAAAAAATCAGGAAGCTATGGATATGATACTCAAGAAGACAGAGTATATGACGCCTGCCAGGGAAAAAATGTCCATCCTGCCTGAAGGGTCAGAACCACTGGAAAACAGGGCTGGAACAGCCCCTGGAATTTACATGGAAATCTCCGGTAAGACATTTATAATAGTCCCTGGTGTTCCCGGGGAGGTAAAATCCATCATGGAGGGGATAAGAAACAGGATAAAAGTACCCGGATTCCAGTATACTGATAGATCTGAAAACCTGTATGGTGTAAAGGAAAGCCTAATAGCACCTTTAATAGCCGACCTTATGAAAAAATATGATAGCAATGCATACATAAAAACACACCCAAAAGTAGATGAGAATGGAGAGCCGTGGGTTGAGGTGGAGGTATCTGCATGGGGAAACAACAGGGATGAGATAGAAAAACTGGCTGATTCCATACTGGAACAGATAAAGGAAAATGCAATGCAGAATAATTATAAGTAAATAAATGATTTACCGGCATGAATAAGGATATGGCAAGAAAACTCATAGCCCTGGTGGCCATGAAAAAGGCCGTAGGTTATAGCAGGTCAGATTTTATCAATACACTGTCATTCAAACGTGCTCTGCTTCCCCCAGATGTTGTGGAACGTTTTATTGAAGCTTCCCTTAATGAGAAACTCATAGTTGAAAAGGATGGAAAGTACGTTCCAAATTTCAGCACTGAAGGGGTTATAGTGCCGCTGGATTTTTCAGTTGATGTTGATGAACTTTTCTCAGAGGCGGCTGAAAAACCTTTGATAGACAGAATGCTGGAGGCAGCATCAGCCTCAGGAAAAATGACAAAAAAGGAGGCTATAATAAAGGCAAGGGATCTGCTATCAGGCATGCAGTTTATAGATTTTGAAACTGCAATGGTCACTGTCCTTTCAGATGCAGGAATAGATATATCCTCATTCGTGGCAGAGAAGGAAAATAACTCCGGATACTCTCAATAAATCAGATGCAGGGCATCGCTTACCGGGACTAAAACTTTTATGCCTGTATCTGAAAACTGGGATCTCCCGCATTGTATGCCATTTGCAGCCAGTTTTTCCATGCTTGATTCCACTCCTATGGAATCGCGGTGTATAATTCTTGCAAAATCTGCCATATCTGCGAAATACAGTGAAAGGTCATTGTTCTTTACAGCATCCAGTGATTTTAAAAACAATTTATCAGGATTTTCAATTATATTCAGGTTTTTAACCACATCCGAATTAAGATTGCCCAGCCATATTGGGCCTTCACTGGATTCCCGGTATTCTGCTGCCAGCCCTGTGTGCCGGTTGAATGTGCCTATTTTCTCCAGCTGCCTGTCTGCCATGGAAGATGATGAAATTATCTGGAATATGACCCGGTAATAATGGGAGTGCCAGAGGGATATCATGGGTACTGCGGCCTTATCCATGGCAGCTGCACGCCTGACAATTTCTCCTATTAGCAGGCGTATGCCTGATTCGTGCCTGTAGGTATCGTTGATTATTGACGCCCTGTAGCGCCTGAATGTTTTCCTCTCCATGGACCCGGTAAGGGCAGTAAGGTCCGTGGGGGTGATTCCTATGTATCCCTTATTCCTGAGATTAAGCATGGCATCATCAATATATGGAAGCACTGACCCGTAAGGGTCTATATCTATGTAATCGAAAAGGAAGTCGTTCAGTACTGCCTGGAACGTTTTGTTGTATACCTCAACATCAGACCCATTTAGGTCCCTGTTGATTTTAATATACTGGAATGATTTTTTATTTATCTCAGAAATAACGGTCTTTATGCCAGCTTCCCTGTTAATCCTCAGGCCCCTGATGCCGGTACCGCCGAAAGCATCCAGTGCCACCCTTGGCTTTACTGTCCTTAGAAATGAAACTGTAATATCCCTGTTAAGTTTCTGGTCCAGATTATAAAAACCTGCAGTCCTGGCGCCAGGACCTTTTATGTAAAAATTATCAGGGGCCATTATCCTTACGGAACCCTCTGATAACGTCTTAAATTGATTCTTCCTCTCCATTCAATACCTTTAAAATTTTAAATGGCAGTATATTCTTGTTAATAGGGGTAATATCAAAAACCCTCACACTTTCATAACCACGGAATTCCTGCAGTACAGGATTTCTGGATTTTTTATGGAGAGTCACTATTATTGATTTGTCAGATTTCATTGTTTCCTCTATCTCAGCCTTTATCTGCTTGGTTGTATTTTCAATTTTCCCAAGCTCATCTATTATTATAACATCTGCCTCCTCTCTGGATTTCTGGAGGCTAGGAACCAGGAGTTCTTCCAGCGCCTTTGTATCCACACCAAGTTTGTCCACCTTTACCCTTGATACAAGATCGCTTCTGGCAAATTCAACCTTTCTCTTTGTAAGAATATCCGTAATATAATAGGCAAGAACCTTTCCGTGCTCAATTTTTTCAGATACAAGCGTACCCTCTATTAACTTTCCATTGTTTCTAAGCATATCCATAATCTTATTCAATGCCTCAGTCTTTATAGAACCGATTGGTCCGGTTATCCCTACTTTTATTGCCATTATTATTCCTCCAAATACATCAGCGGGTAATTCAGGTCCTGCACATAATGCATCCCTGCCCTTACCACCTGACCATTATATTCAACGGTCAACCTTACATCCATCATTTCTCCTGAGAGAGATGTATACTGGAACGATGTGCTCTGGCCTCCCAAATTAATTTCTACGGATACATGCTTAACAAAGGGCTGTACTGATACACTTTTTTCTATTGCCCGTGAAATTTCCTTTATATTGCCCTCATTTACAGGCACACCTATATACTGATGAAATATGCCACCCAGTTTTATGCCCGCCTCGAATATTGCCCTTTCCCTATCTGTGCAGTGAAAATATTTGCGGGCTGGGTCTAACATTATATGGTGTATTACATATAATTTATTAAATATTGTTCTTTTCAAAATTACGAATTTTTAAACCTTTTGTTTTGAACGTTAAAAAAATATTTAGATGAGTTTATATGTAAGTTTACTATAGCAATACCTGTAACTGATAAATTAAGGTGAATAATAGTGAATGTTTACAGGAATATCATGTCAATCCTGAAATACAAAAAAGTGCATATGACGCTGATAGACCCGGCAGCACAATCCCCTGAAAAATCAGGAGACCTGGCGGAGAAAGCAGACAGGGCTGGCACCGATTTCTTTCTTATAGGAGGTTCAACAGACATAAATTCACATTTAATGGATATAACCATTGAGAAAATAAGGGCAAAAACAGAGAAGCAGATTATTATTTTCCCCGGATCAAGGACCATGATCAGCAGGTATGCTGATGCAATATACTACATGATGCTGATGAATTCAACCAATATTGACTACATAGTAGGCCATCAGATAGGATCAGCATCGGTCCTGAAAAAACTGGGAATAGAGACAATCCCCATGGGGTATCTGGTATTTGAGCCGGGCATGACAGTTGGCAGGGTTGGAAATGCAAAGCTCATAGGCAGGGAGGATGAGAACACTGCACTTTCCTATGCTGTTGCTGCTGAATTTTTTGGTTTTAAATTGCTTTACCTGGAAGCAGGGTCAGGGGCTCCAGAACCTGTTGGATGTAATGTCATAACCAGAATAAAGGAGGCTGTAAACATCCCGGTTATAGTAGGCGGAGGCATAAGGGATTACGAAAAGGCCAGGTCTGTGCTGGATGCAGGTGCAGACATAATTGTTACAGGCACAGTTGTTGAAAAACATGAAAATCCGTATAGTGCCCTGAAGGATATTATCAATGCAATATAGATTTTTTATTTTATAAGATTGCCATCTGCCATTTCTACCTAAATTATATTAGGGTGCAGAAAATGCTGAATAATGGATAATGAACTTGCCAGGCCACTGTATTTTCTTTATGCCATTCAGAGAAGCCCCTATGGATTCAATTTAAAGTGGAAAAACATAAAGCCCCTGGTATCCTACATGTTCGGGGATGATATCTACAAAAAACTCCTGGATGACAGGATAATAAGCACATATTCTGATGAAAACATTCTGGAGATCATAAATGTGCCTGATGTGAGGTACAATATAAGTGATTCAGACAAGGAAGCACTTTTCAATAAATTTATAGGATATGCTGTTAAGAACCGCCTAATTGAAGGCATACTTAAGGTTATGTACCTTGACAGGAAGATTGCACAGTTCATAATGGACATATTGAGTCAGGATGCAGAAAAAACTGAGGATGATTTCACCCTCTACGCAGATTTCCCTATTATAAACTCCCCTGACTTTTATTACTCAAACGCTTTTGCTGACTACTGCAAACCATACATAGAGAACTTTAAATTGGATATGGATAGAATCAGGCCATATATAGGAAAGGAATGGTTTACCCACCTGATAATCATACTGCGGGATGGATCATTCAACAGCAGTTTCTCAAAGGCCATGGAAAATAATGAAGAGTCCTTCATATCAGGACTGAAAGAAATAGTGGAAAATGATTACCTTTCCCAGATCATAGTAAACCTGGATTCTTTTTTGAACAACAGGGATGTTAACAATTCTCTTCTTAATTACGCTTCGAAATCGGTGAGGGAGAAAAAGGTCAGGCGGTTCTATGACTGGCTTTCAATTGCAAACGATATAATGGTTGGTCTCGAATTCGTAATAGGAAGTATATTTTTCCTTCCCAGTGAGTCAAAGTACGCCACTCTTGGGGTGTACCTCTTCATTGTTGGCAGTACCCAGCTGCTTATAAGACCCATGATAAACATAGCAAGAAGGGTACACATACTGATACTCCACAGGGAGAAATGAAACTATTTCTTTATGAGTATCCTGAGCCTGGCTATGGCCTGTGATGCTTCATCCGGCTTCAGCTCATTTATATTTTTCCCGGTAAAGAGTGATATTGCTGTTCTGGTAAGTATAATAGTTTCCACTCCCGTTCCAAGTGCTGCCACTATAAGCACTGTAAATCCCGTAATGAAAATATGGAGATGCCTGTCCGCATACCCTGTGTTAAGGGTAAAATATGTAAAGATAAAGAATCCTACTATAAATGCCAGTGAAAGCGAGAACGAAACAAGCCTTATACGGAAAAGTCTAACTGCCTCCCTTCTGTCCAGTCTGGCCATGAAGGTTAAAGATGATATGAAATATTAAATTTTGTGCAGGCTTTGCCCCAAGATATTTTGTGAGGATAAACAATAAATTTAATTTCATAATTAAAATACAGTTTTATGAGGATCAAGGTTCAGATCAGATACCTTCCAAATGTAGAGGACCCGGAGGCTTTGAGCATTAAGAGAAATCTCGAGCTCACTGGTTACAGGGGCATAAAGAATGTTTATTCATATAAAACCTATGAATTTGAAACCACGCTGGATAAAAAGGATAGCATGGATGAAATAAGGGAAATTACAGAGAAACTGCTTACAAATCCTGTGATACAGGAATATAAGATAGAGGAAATAAGTGAATAAAATGTACAGTATTATTGACGGTACACCGGAAAAACTTAAGGATATGGCCTCCAGCCTGGGATTAACCTACGATGAAATGGTTATGCTGAGAAATTATTTTACAGGCCTTGGCAGAAATCCTACAGACATAGAGATTCAGGCAATAGCACAGGGATGGAGCGAGCATTCATGCTATAAATCATCTAAACTTTACCTGAAAAAATATCTTTCCGGGCTGAAAAGCGATTATACCATACTAACCATGGAGGATGATGCAGGTGTCATATCCTTTGACGATGAAAATGCATATGTGGTTAAGATGGAGAGCCATAACCACCCAAGTGCCATTGAGCCGTACGGTGGTGCTGCAACAGGAGTTGGGGGCATAATAAGAGATGTACTGTGCATGGGTGCACAGCCTGTGGCACTTGTAGATTCCCTCTATTTCGGCAACCCCGATAACAGGAAAGGGCAGCTTACTGAACGTTTTATAATCAACCGTGTTGTAGCCGGCATCAGGGATTATGGAAACAGGGTTGGGATACCCACGGTTGCAGGTTCTGTGAACTTCAACAGCATATATAACGGCGTTCCGCTGGTGAACGCAGGATGTGTAGGCATTGTAAGGAAAGACCATGTTGTCAGGAGCAGGATAGGCATTGAAGGAGACTTCCTTATTGTTTGCGGTGGCAGGACCGGGAGGGATGGGATACATGGTGTCAATTTTGCATCTAAAATACTAAATGCCGGTGACGAATCAAATAGAAACGCAGTGCAGCTGGGGAATCCGATCATAAAGGAGCCACTTATACATGCAATACTGGAGGCTAACGATGCAGGAATTATAGACGGAATGAAGGACCTCGGCGGTGGTGGCTTATCCAGTGCTGTAAGTGAGATGCTTTTTGCAGGTGGAATGTCTGGCATTATAGAACTGGATAGGGTACTTCTTAAGGATACCAACATGGAGCCATGGGAGATATGGGTAAGTGAATCGCAGGAGAGGATGTTCCTTGCAATAAACCCCTCAAGGCTGAAGGAACTTGACATTATATTCAACAAATGGGGAATAGAGTACTCCATAATAGGCAAAACAGTGAAAAGCCCTAACCTTGTAATAAAATACAGGAATGAAAAAATACTTGACATGGAGCTTTCTTTCCTCACTGGCGGCCCTGTTTATGCCAGAAATTTCAAAAAACCTGAGGTAGAGAAAAAAAACGTAATGGATAGGGAGCCCGATAATTACAGGAAATTTATCCTGGATTTCCTTTCAAAGCCGAATATATGTGCCAGATTCAACATAGTCAGGCAGTATGACTTTACTGTCAGGGGGTCTACTATTGTTAAACCCTTTACTGGCATGCCTAACAGTGAGACGCATTCCGATGCCACAATAATCAAGCCACTGGAAAGCTCCTACCAGGGACTGTGCATAACATCAGGGTCTAAACCTGAAATGGTGGGTATAGACGCATACAACGGAACAATGCACACACTTTTCGAGGGTTATAAAAATATACTGAGCAGCGGCGGAATTCCACATTCTATTGTTGATGCACTGAATTTCGGGAATCCTGAAAATCCTGAGACAATGTACAGATTTATGGAGACTCTCAGGGCAATATCAGACTTTTGCAGGGCCACAGGGATTCCACTTGTTTCAGGCAATGTCAGTTTTTACAATGAGGCGGAAAAGGAAATACTTCCCACGCCGAATATGCTATTACTTGGTAAAATAAAGGATATCAGGGATTCTAAAACCGTGGAAATTAAAGGGGAAGGAAATCCACTATATCTTGCAGGTACAGTTATACCGGACCTTGCCGGAAGCCAGTATTCAAATGAAATGGGTACAGTACATACCATGCTTCCTGAAGCGAATATAAAGGAGCTAATGGCATTGCGTGATAGTGTGATTAAATCAATGGGTTATATAAAATCGATGCATGATATATCTGGAGGTGGGTTAATAGTTGCATTGCTGGAAATGGCATTCGGAAGTAGATTCGGCATTGATGTTGATATTACCGAAATGCCGGGAAGGACCAATGAAAAACTATTTTCAGAACTGGGCACAGGAATGCTGATTGAGGTGGCCTCAGAACAGGAGGAAAAATTCCTGAAGTCTTTCTCTGGAATACAATTAAGAAAGATAGGCAGGACTTCAAAAAATGGAATAAAATTGAAAGAAAAGGGCAGATATATACTTTCAGAGGAGATTGAAACACTGAGGAGGTTATGGGAAACCGGGCTGGATAAATATTTGTGATTGTATTAAGCGATTTATAATAATAAATAATTTTCTTTAACGGGTATTGTTACATTGTACATAGAAATTTCACAATTTTAGCTTGTATAAATAGGTAGAAAATAATGTTATTTTTGAAAACCATCATAACAAAGGTTGTGTACTATATTATGTGTAAATATAAATCCCCTGTTAATAATGAAATGATCATTAAATAACAGGTAGAAATACCTCTTTTGAACAACAAGGAGGTAATAAAATATGTAATATTGGTTATAGATACTTTAAACTTATACTAAGATAAAAGAAAAGGAGTTGCCAATGATAGATAAGTGTAACAGTAAAATGTTTAAATTTAGCAAGAAAGAAAAGGTAATGACCAAATTCAATTAGTATAAGAATGAGTGGAATGGCAGGTATCCCAATGAAATATACAATACTGAGAGAAAGATGATTAGTGCAATACTTATCAACATAATTAACCGGTAAAATATTCACTAATATTGTTACCGAAATATATATAGTCATGCAATGATTTCATTATAAATAAAAAGGCAATTTTAGGGATAGTTATGTCAGCAATATTTATAGCACCAGGATTTAATATTACTGTTAACGGTTCAGGCAGCAGTAGTCAGGTAGTTAGAAGTCCATCATATGCTGCAACTGTAAATATTACTGAATACGTGTTTGATGTTAATCCTAGGGAAAGGTATTTTATAATTCAATGTATAAAAATTATTTTCAGAATCATCAGAAAAATTGTATAAGTAAGATGATAAATGCAGTTAATGCGACAACGTTGTTCCTTAATACTATACTTGCGGTAACAGTTATATCAATACCCAACCTGTCATGGTTATTTTCAACAACACAGGAGACTGCCGCAAATAAAATAAGTAATGGCTATGAAATAACAGTAAATGCAGGAAGAGTAACAAGCGCTAAAGCCCGGGTATACCGGCCATCAATCTCTTATGGTTACTGGACATTTTTATGGGGATTCATACTGGAATATCACCTAAAAAATGTCCATGAATTTGGAAGCTGCTTTGATCAATACTTTGAACAAAATGAGGGTGGCACTATTAAAAATCCCCCTTACAATTGGATACAGTATTCCAGTACATTCAAAATTACAGATAGTGACCTAAAGCTGACAGAATTTGAAAATGGTAAGTACGAAATTCAAATAAGTGAGGCGTTTGAGCTTGGGCAATATAAAGTATACTAGAAAGAGCAATGAATATATTACATCTATTTCCTCAATTTCCTTATGTTTCCCCAACTTAAATAAAGAAATAATTTAATATTCCAGATGATAGTGTATAATCTATAAACTGGAGGTGGTTGCTTGATTGATAAAAAAACAAAAAAATTTATGAAAATATTAACGGTATTGATCATAATAAGTATTACTATAACCTATATAGGATATAATTTAAGCACAGAACCAAGTAATATAAAGACGGTTAATTCTAATAATATACCCAAAATTATGGAGGTAGATCAATACATAATGGGTAAATTCTATGATAATATTACGCAGCACGGTATCAAATCTGAATTCCTTATAATAGCACATATCCCAAGCAGGTACTATCACCCTAAAGTTCAGATATTCCTCACAATCTCGACTTATAAAATTGGGCAAAAGTTGAATTTTCCTGTAAGTGATACATCAATTGTTATTAACAATATAAATATGCACATAAATAATAATAAAACCAGTTACATAAGCTCCACACATATTTGCAATTATTCCATACAGCAACCTATTGGCTTCAATTTGCCCAGGTATGGAAATAATAGCATAAACTTAAGCTTCAGCATAACACCCGTTTATGAAATAAATTTCGTACATTACAGTGGTAAGGCAAAACAAGTTGATTTTAGATTCAATCTCACAGGTATGAGAACCACGTGAAAATAATTGTCGCCCTGAGAAATCTGTAATGCCTATTATGTGCTTGGTTTCTGCATTTGATGCACATGCCCATGACCATAAAGTATGAAAGTGAATGTTGTATGGTGTAGCATCAGCATCCATGGAAATTTATAATACTATTAGTCGATACTGGATTATGTCTGATTATATACATAAATTAAAATTCATGGAGGAAAAAAACCTGACTCTGGAAATAAGCTACAGGCTCAATTATGAGGATAAGGCATGTGGCTCAATAAGGATATTCGCCGGTGAGATTGATCCGGAAAAGGATAATTATGAACTCTACATGGAGCTCCTTGAATGCGGCCTCACAGAGGATGAAGTGAATAAACGGGTGGAGAAGATGGAGGAGGAAATCAATCAGAATAAAATAGACCTGTCGCTCTAACAAAAGACTAAATAACAATCTTAAATGTGAAATAAATGGTAAGCAGGAAAGTCCTGGTGGGAATTGTTCTAATAATAGCTGGAATAGCACTGGTAATACCAGGAGTTGTGGTTATTACTTCAGAGCCATCTGGAAATACTGTAATACATTACTCAGGAGATATTTATACATCGCCTGAATTCAATTTTACAGAAAACAAAATTCTCATAATGGTTTCTTCTGATACATCCTCAGCAGGGCTGGTCAACTGTACAGCTTTCAAAGCCGACGCCGGTAAATTTAACTCTTCCAGTATTCATAATTACACTGTATCGCCCGCAAGGCAGATTGATGGAGAACCCATGTATGAAAACCTTAATGGATCCTACAGGTATGTAGTGGTTTCTGGCAGCAGGCCCACATTAGACTACAATTTTATTTCGCATTCAGAAATCAGAAATGTTACAGATGCCAGCTATATAGCTGCGGCCGGAGCACTTCTTACAGGTGCAGGCATTATAATTACAATGGTTACAATCCTTTTTGGAAAAATAAATTCCCGGAAGCCTAGATGAATTCATTATTTATCTAATGATATGGCACATGTATATTCTACCAGATCGCCATGGCAACAAAAAAAACTTTAAACTAAATGTAATAGTCTTACATGATAGTTTCACCACTGGATTACAGATATGGCAGGGAAGAAGTAAAATCCATATTTTCAGAGAAAACAAGATTAAATATAATGCTTAACGTGGAGAGCGCCATTGCACAGGCAGAATCATATTATGGGCTTATACCTGAGAAGGCGTATCTTGATATTAAAAAAGTGGTGGACTCCAATGAAGTGCAGCTTTCAAGGGTTAAGGAAATTGAGAGTTCCATAAACCACGATGTGATGTCCATAGTTGAGGCGCTCACAGAAAAATGCAAAGAGGGGAGGAATTATGTCCACTTCGGTGTTACATCAAATGACATAAATGACTCTGCTTCAGCAGTACAGATAAAGAGAGCAATAAATATCATTGTATCAGACCTGGTAGGCCTCAACAGGGCCCTGATAAAAATAATAAGGGAGAACATGGAAACAATTATGGTTGGAAGAACACACGGACAGCATGCGTCACCCATAACACTGGGATTGAAGTTTTCGGTTTATCTTGCCGAGGTCAACAGGCATCTTGAACGCATAATGGAGGCCAGAAGGCGAATAATTGCCGGAAAAATTCTTGGCCCGGTGGGTACAGGCGCTGCGCTGGGGCCCATGGCACTTAAAATACAGGAAAAAGCATGCGATATACTGGGAATCACCCATGAAACTGCATCAACCCAGATAGTAGGCAGGGATAGGTACATAGAATATTTATCAATAATCAACAATATATCAGTGTCAATGGAGAAATTTGCAACTGAGGTTAGGAACCTGCAGAGACCGGAGATATATGAACTCTCAGAGTATTTTGATAGTGAAAAGCAGGTAGGTTCAAGTTCCATGCCATCAAAGCGTAATCCGGTAGTGTCAGAGAACGTTGTGAGCCTTTCAAGATTGACCAGGTCCTTTATAATACCTGAATATGAAGCCGGTGTGCAGTGGCACGAAAGGGACCTTACAAACAGTGCCCTTGAAAGGTTTACCATTCCATATGCTTCCATACTTTTAGACGACATAATAACCAAAATGACAGGAGTATTTTCACACCTGTTTATTAATAAAGAAGAGATGAGGAAAAGAGCATATGAAGACCAGTTCATAATGTCAGAAAGCATAACCGTGGCACTGACCAGGAAAGGCATGCCAAGGCAGGAGTCCCATGAATTTGTAAGGCGATCATCCATGCTTGCCTACGAAAATAAATTAACATTCAAAGAGGCGCTGTTGAAAAATGGCATACTCCGGTTTCTTTCAGAAAAAGATCTGGAAGATGCCATGGACCCGAAGGGATTTACCGGCAGTTCTCGGCAAATCTGTGAAGATGCAATAAAAAATTCAGAAAATTTTGAAAAATTTCTATTAGGTGAAATATATGATTGAAAATTTTGAGGAAACACAGAAATACAAACTTATACTGAACGAAATCAACGGAGAGGAAAAATCAATAACCGGCATACAAAAGTCCCTGGAGGAGAAAGGGATAAATATGCACAGGCTCGTGCTCACCGGATATCTCAATGCCATGGTAGAACTTGGCATTTTGAAGGAGAAGGAGATTAAGCCGGCAAGGATATTTTCTGCAGCAGGGCAGAACAAGCACGATATATACAGCGTCGTTGGATCCAGCATGAGGAAATTTGATGAAGAAAATGCTGGATATAATGCACTTCAGGTGCTTTACTATCTATTCGAAAGGCCGATTTTTACAAGAGAACTTGAAAGATGCAGCGTTAATATCCCCACTAAAAATACCAGAACAATAAATTCCCAGTACAGGAATGATTATGTGAAGAAGCTTGGGGAAGCCGATATTAAAATACCTGTAAGCAGTGTTCTCCTGGAGCCAGTAGACTTCGACAAGACAGGCATCACCAAACTCCTCAATTATATACTGGCCAGTGAGTATGACCTGAGAAAATATATGGTCGTAAATACTAATCAGAAAACACTTGATTAATAAAAGTTATATCCAGTGAACTGATTATTAAGCCGGTATCAATGACAATATATACATATGTTCTGGCATATAAGCTGAACGGCAGATTCTGGTCACTTCCCATGGAGGAAAGGGCGAATATCAACGGCAATATAATAGATTTTATAAAGGGGTATAAAAAAAACCTCATCAGCATAAAGTACTACAAATCCATAAGGCATGACAACGATGTATTATTCTGGGCTGCCTCAGAGGAGCCAATTAAACTGGAAAAATTAAAGGAAGGGCTGAACTCTGCTTTCGGGATTTATGGGAAAACAGAATATAGCATGTTTTCTCTTTACGAGCACTCACCATATACAAATGCCAGCAAGAGCCTGGAGGATACGCTTAAAACCGAACCGAAAAAATATTTTGTTGCATATCCCATGAGCAAGGATCGCGAATGGTATCTCATAAATTATGAGGAAAGAAAAAAGATACTTGCAGGGCATATAGGCACAGCAAGAAGTGATAAGGAAAGCCCGGGAATAATATCCTATACAACATATTCCTTCGGTTTGGGGGACCAGGAATTTGTGGTGCTCTACGAGCTTGATGACCTGAGTGCATGGTCCCACGTTACAGAAAAATTGAGAGAGGTCATGGCAAGGAAATGGATAATTAATGAAGCACCAATATTTGTAGGCATATACAATGGAGATGAACTGGTGATTTAAGATGGGGATAAAAGACTATTTTAGGGGTGCTGATTATTTTAACCAGCCGGACGAATTGAAAAATCTTTCGCCTGAACAGTTGCTGGAATTGAAGGAGAAGTATTCAGTGGTGGATGTGCGTACCGGGTTTGAATACAGGCATGGCCATATTAAGGGGGCAGTGCATTACAAACTTGGCAATGAAGATGAAATAGAGAAGAAATTCCCCAGGGAGGAACCGATTATACTTGTATGCAAGACAGGCCATAGAAGCCGTGCTGCGGCCAACAGGCTTGTCAGGAAAGGATATACAAAGCTATACCATCTTGAAGGCGGCATGAATAAATGGAGGGCAGAAAAGCTTCCAGAAGAAAAATAATTTCTAAGTTTATAATAATTTATTGTATGCAAAAATATTTATTTATGCAAGCCCGAGCTGTTCAAGTTCGTTCTTTTCCTTGGATTTTTTCTTCAGTATATACCTTGTTATATAACCTGCTATGGCATTTGCAGTTTTCTTGGTCACAGTCTTCTCTATGAAACTGTGCAGGATTTCCTTATTATGGTTAAAGTCCTCATTAAACAGATCTTTATTATTATCAACTAATTCTTCTGATATTCTTTTTATATTTGACGGTCTTATGCTTCCCATTGGCACATTATTTTATAAGGATATATAAAGAATTTCATTTTTCGTGGTTTATAAAAATTTAACGTACCTTTATTTAGGTGGTACAACAGTTACAGGTATTTCAGCATGTGCTATAATTCCAGAGCTCACAGAACCCAGGAGGAGCTTGCTGAATCCATGCAGTTTCCTTGTTCCTGTGACGATCAGATCTACTCCCTTCTCTGTGGCTGTTTCAAGTATTATTTTCGGGATCTCCTCTCCGTTGGAGCTACCCTTGATTAATTCATATTTTACGTCCTCCTTTTCCAAGACTTTCTTGGCCTTTTCAAGGATTTCGTTGGCTGTTTTGTCCTGGCCTTCATACACGGATTGCGGTATATAGGAATCAAAGCTGGCACTTATACCAACTATGGTTGGAATAACGTATAATACATAATACTCATCACAATTGCATTTTAGTTCGAGAGCATATTTTAGAGCCTCTTTTGCACCCTCTGATCCATCGTATGAAACCAAAATTTTCATAATAAATGATACAAAAGGATTATATAAATTTATTTAAATCTAGTATTACTTCAGATAGTTTTTGCAATGCCAGGTATCCAGTTGCCTGCGGCCATACTATAACTGAATTTAAAAGATAAACCGCATTGCCATTAAATTCCAAAATACCCATGGATTTCAATTAATATGCTTCTATTTCTTTATAATAATAACCATGTTATAAAATAGGTATTTATATTAAAAAATAATACCAAACATACATTTACACTTGAGGTGACATAGTGAAACGAAGTTCAAGAGACTGGAAGAAAAGAGGAAACATGCGCTGGAAATGGAGAAAGAAAAAGATAAGAAGATTAAAGAGAGCAAGAAGGGCAAGCAAGCAGTAAGGCCATAGTTAAATCTATGGCTGACTTTCACATCTTGATTTTTACAGTTTTTGTCAGATAATATTGAATTTTGGGTTTTATACCTGGAAAGTTTTAATAAAGACTATTGATACACAGATCGTATAATGACGAAGAAACGACCGACTGAAAATGCATCTGCCCTTCTGAAATCAAATATTGCACAGGCAATAAAAACGTTATATATAAACAGAAAGGTAATATATTACAGGGCAAACAGGGACTATCCCAAACTCAGCGGGGCATATTCAATTTTCGTTGAAAACATTAATAATTTAGTTGGAAGTGGCGCCCTGATAACTGTAAAATTCAACAGTGGATTTATTTACAAGAAACTTGATAGGGAACTGGCCGATGCCATTATAGGATTTCTGGATTTTTTATTGATTATACCACCTGACCGTTATTCTATTATGAAAAGCCGGGACACAGCCATAATCAATGAGATTACAGTGCCAAAACTGTCCAGAATATTGAAGACCATCCTGCAATTCAAATTTCCCGGATACTGGGTTGACAAACAGCCAGAATATGAGTGCATTGCAGTGGCCATACTGGATATTATCAGGGAAACAACAGAGAATATTGAAGTTTCAAATTCCATAGATAATATAAAAAACAGGTCCCGTGATATTGAAAAAACTAACTGTATAAACAGTTATAAAAATAAAATTAATAAATGGATATCAATGGGATTTATTATATAACTAATCCTTTTTCACCTCTGGCATTACCAGCCTGGGCATTCCATGAACGTGTTTGTAGGAAGCCACTGCAATTTCCTCAAGGGTCAATCCCTTGGTTTCTGGTGTGAAGAATATTGTAAACACGAATGCCAGTACCATTAAAGCCAGGAGTATGAAGAAGAACGAGGGTTTTCCTATTGTGTCACTTATAAATGGGAACAGGAATGCAGAGAGGAAGGATGCAATCCTTGTTATTCCAGTGGCCCCTCCCATGGATGAAGACCTCAATTTTGTTGGAAGAAGCTCAATAGCGTAAAGCCCCATTGTATCTCCAGGACCGAGATTTCCTATTCCATAATCTATTACAAAGGCAGCTATCCCAACAACAATTGCTACGCTGGCAACAGCACTGGATGCCAGGAAAAACATTGCCATGGCAATACCCATGCCGCCGAAACCTATAATCTGAAGTGGCCTCCTTCCCATACGGTCATTCAGCATAACCGCCCCGAATGCGCCCAGAAACCCTACAGGCATATAGAATATCAGGGAGAATAATAGGGATGTGCTACCCTTAACTCCAAGGCTTGTAAGTATTAAAGGAGAATAAAGGCCGATTCCATATCCTGCAAGATCATAGAGTATCCACTGGAACCATATAATTGCTGTACGCTTTCCGTATTCTCCCTTGAATAGGGCAGTAAAGGACCCGGCGGCTATTGTCTCCTCCTTCTCCCGTTCTGCGATTATTGCTTTTATATCCTCCTTTGTTATGCCTATCTTCTCTGCCACTGTATTGAGGTTTTTTTCTGATATTTTAGACTTTCCTGGTTCTATAATATCCCACCTTACAGATTCAGGCATCCTTGTCCTGAGAATAACGGTGACAATGGCAGGTATAGCACCTATTGCCAGTGTCCATCTCCAGCCTGTCAGCGGATTTATCAGATAGAACAGGTACCCGATCCCAAATGCAACTCCAGCCCCTATGCTCCAGAATGTCCATACCCAGCCATACCCTGCACCTCTCTTTTTATCAGGATACATTTCGGTTGTGTATACAGGGCTCAAGGCATAGTCAGCACCCACGCCCCATCCAACAAAGAACCGGAATATTATCATCTCATAAATATTAGTAGACACAGCCGAAAGTATTGCAAATACTGCGAAGAAGATAAGATCGAATATATACAGGTATCTTCTCCCAATATTATCAGCAAAATGCCCGAATAGGACTGCGCCAACAAATGCACCCAGAAGGGCAGATCCGGTCACAAAAGATTCAGTAAAGGCATTATACTGAAATATTTTATAGGTTACCAGAACCAGTGTGAATACAGATATCACACTCAGATCATAGCCATCCAGAAAATATCCCATGGCAGAGAGTGTTGTAATTACAGATCTGCCTGGAATTTTCATCTGATTCTCAGAATTATTACTATTCATTTAAGTTTCATAAAACTGTACTATTTAAAAATTGTGCACATGCCATATGTGAGAACTGCTGTCAGTGGGCATTTTCTGTATTATGAAAAAATATAAACATTGCGCACGTATTTTATATAGTTACCATGCTTACTTTTATCATGCATAATCAGGGCTTTACAAATGCAGCAATTTGGATACTGTATAAATGCCTGAGTCCCCTGTAATATTCCGTAAAAAGTATTTTAAACCTGTATTGATAATCCATGATGCCAGATTCTGATAATTTAAGTTTTCCGGTTTATTTTCTCCACATGCTGCAGGACAACAGGATAGGCATTCAGTTCAAATGGAAGGAAATAAAAGGCCTGCTTACAGGGATATTCGGTGATAAAATTTGCCAGAAATTGATTGAAAATGAAATTGTTGAAACCTGTTCTGATAACGAATTTCTAGAAATTACCAATCTGAATGATATAAGTTTTAGCCTTTCAAGATACGATAGGGAAATACTATATGGAAGTGTTGTAAATATTCTGAAACGGGACTTATTTTCCATGGGAATTATGGAGACAGTTTACGCATCCCGGAAAACCGGCATATTGATTATGGAATCCATAAATTTTAATATAACTGTAAACAGATTTGAAGATAGGTATATAAACCTGAGAATAACCATGGCAATGCTGCTATCAGCCGAATTTTATTATTCAGAAACACTGAAAAATATTTGCAAATCCACACTGGATGCTTATTCAATCCCCATGGACAGTTACCGGATAGACCTCCAGAAAGACTGGTTTATTAGAATAGTTATGCTGGCAAGGCTCAATGAAAACAATAATGTTATTTATCAGGGACCGCTGGAAACAGGTGATCCTGATTATCTGAATTTACTGGAGGAATCAATAAAGTCCGGTAAGATTCAGTATATGATGCTTCATATGAACGAGTTTCTGCATGACAAAATGGTAAACAATGCCATAGCCAGTTATGAATACAGAAAAGTTCGCAGGCAGAGAATAAAAAAACTGTATGATTGGGCCGCCATAGCCAATGATATGGCCATAGGATCTGAGTTCCTGTCAGGAAGCATACTGTTCATAAGCCATAACACCTACATGCTGGGCGTTTATCTGTTCATAGTGGCGAGTATACAGCTTCTCATAAAGCCAGGAATACAGATTTCCAGAAAATTACAGCTATTCAAATTAACACATACAAAATAATAGCGCCAGAGGAAGTTGAATAGACTATTTATAGTATACCCCGATCCATTTATATGGTAACTGAAAAAATGAACCCAGATAGGAAGGTTTATGGAACATACAGCAACAGGGACTTTAACAGGCCAATTCCAGAATTTGAATTCCCTGAGGAGGGAATGGCTGCCAGGGCCGCATATGAAATGATACATGAAGAGCTAAATCTTGATGGGATTCCTGAGCTAAATCTTGCCACTTTTGTTACCACTTATATGGAACCGGAGGCAAGGGCACTATTCATGGAAAATGCACACAAAAATTTTATTGACAGCTTTGAGTATCCGCAGATAAAAAAAGAGGAAATTAGAATTGTAAATATACTCTCACGGCTCTATAACGCACCTGAAAACACAGAATTTACAGGAGCTTCTACTATTGGATCCTCTGAATCAATCATGCTTGCCCTCCTGGCCCATAAATGGAACTGGAGGGAAAAAATGAAAAAGCAGAAAAAGGATGTATCAAGGCCAAACATAGTATTCGGTGCCGACACGCACGTGGTCTGGGACAAATTTGCAAAGTACTTTGATGTGGAGCCCCGTGTTGTTCCACTTGACTCTAAGACACTGGTTGCAGACCCTGAGAGGCTGGTTTCCATGGTTGATGAAAATACTATTGCGGTAGGCGCCGTTATGGGAACAACGTTTACAGGTGCCTTTGACGATGTCGGGAAAATCAATGCGTTGCTTGAAAAACTGAAAGAGGAGAAGGGCATAGATGTTCCTGTACACGTGGATGCCGCCTCTGCAGGATTTATTACGCCATTTATTGAACCTGATCTGAAATGGGATTTCAGGCTGAGCCATGTTAAATCCATAAATGTATCAGGCCACAAATTTGGCCTGGTCTACCCCGGAATAGGATGGCTTCTGTTCAAGGATAAATCTGATCTGCCTGATGACCTCGTTTTTTATGTGAACTATCTTGGAAATGATATGCCCACTTACACGCTGAATTTCTCTAAAAGTTCATCAAATATTGCGCCGCAGTACTACAACATTATAAGGCTTGGGAAGTCAGGGTACAGGCGCATAGCTGAAAATATGATGTCAAATGCAAGATACCTTGGTGAGAATCTGGGGAAAATTAAAAATTTAGAGGTTATAAGCAATGCAGATCACATACCGGTGGTTACATTCAAGCAGAAAAGTCGGGATACGTACGATCTGTTTGAACTGTCCTCTGCAATCAGGAGCTATGGATGGATAGTTCCTGCATATGCCCTTCCTGCAGATGCTTCTGAAACAGTTCTCATGAGAGTGGTTGTCAGGGAAAGCTTCAGCAGGGATATGGCAGACCTATTCCTTGATAGCCTGAAGAAGGCCATGGATTCATTATCTGGAAAGCACGTCAAAAAATCAGGAGTATCCCCTAGAAAGGGACACCCCGTATCATAAACTTTTTTTATTTCTTCTTGAAAGTTCCTTCATGATATCAGAAAATTTTATTCCTTCATATGCAAGATATACAGCAAGATGGTACATCAGGTCGGCAGTTTCATAAATTATCCTCTCCTTTCCCTGTGCCAGCACAGTTTCCACCGCTTCCTCACCGACCTTTTTCCTTATGTTCTCACCGCCAGAGTTAAAAAGTTCGGTTGTGTATGAATTGGATCTTGGATGGGTCTTTGTCTGGTTTACAAGTTCCTCCAGGTCCAGGAGAACCTCCATGGAGTAGTCAATATTTTTTCCCTGTTCAATGGTGCCGATTTTCCTAAAACAGCTTCTGGTTCCAAGATGGCATGCATTTCCCTTCTGATCTACCCTGAAGAGAAGTGAGTCGCTGTCACAGTCAACCATAACATCGTGAATTTTCTGGATATTTCCGCTCACTTCTCCCTTCATTCTTATTCTTCCCTTGCTCCTGGAATAATAATGCATTAATCCTGTTTCAATGCTTTTTTGATATGCTTCCCTGTTCATATATCCCAATGTCAAGACTTCTCCCGTACTGTAATCCTGCACAATCACAGGGATTACCCCATCAAAATTAAAATTATAATCTAACATTTATACCATGCTCACGTAAATATTTCTTTATATCCATCGCACTGTACATTCCTCTGTGGAATATTGAGGCTGCCAGCGCGCCATCAGCCCCAGCATTGAATGCACCAAGGAAATCCTCTGGGCCCCCGGCGCCACCCGATGCTATTACGGGTATGTCCACATTTGCAGCCATATCCCTTATCAGGTTAGTATCAAATCCGCTCATTGTGCCATCTGTGTTAATAGATGTAACAAGCAATTCACCTGCACCCAGCGATGCCACAGTTTTTCCCCATTCAAGGGCATTCATTCCCGTGTCTTTAGAACCGCCATTTATAAATACACTGTACTTTCCATTCCTGTACATGGCATCTATTGCTATTACAGTATTGGCTGACCCTATGCGATCAGAGATATTACCTATGATCTCAGGATGCTTCACAGCGTAAGTATTTATGAAAATCTTATCTGCACCGTTTCTGATAATTGATATCATGTCATCCAGGTCTGATAAACCACCCCCAACAGTGAAGGGTATGCTTATCTCAGAAGCCACACTTTTTACAAGATCAGATAAAATTTTCCTTCTGTCATTGGTTGCCATTATATCAAGGAACACGATTTCATCCATGCCCTCATATACGTATCGTTTTGCCAGTTCAACAGGATCTCCAGAATCCCGAATGTTCTGAAAATTTACTCCCTTTACAACCCTTCCATTAGCTATGTCAAGTGCAGCAATTATTCTTTTTGCAAGCATATTAATTCCTCAACATCTATGTCCCCTCTATAGAGGGCCTTGCCTATAATTACGCCATCGAATCCGGCCTTCTCGATCCGGTATATGTCATGGATAGAACCCACACCCCCGGCATATATAAAATAACCAGAATCCCAGAACCTCTGTATATTGCTGATGCTCCCTGTTCCGTCCCTATCAATGGATGTAAATATGAAGCGATCTGCCAATCCGCTAACCTCCGAGTAGAAATCCCTGTAATCTATGGTGGTTACCCTGTTCCATCCACCGTATTTGATTAGGCCGTTATACGCGTCGATGCTTACAGTGATATTTTTGAATTTTGATGCTATGTCTTCCAGAAATTTTCTATCAAGTGCTGCACTTCCTATAATTACACTGTCGAGACCAGCAGAATATCCGGTTTTTATTGATTCCTGAGTTCTGAATCCACCACCTGCCTGTATGAAGGACGGCACTGATGCCCTTATTCCACTGATCGCATTCATATTTACAGGTACCCCGGTAAATGCACCTTCAAGGTCTATTATATGGAGTTTGCCTGAAATTTTCGAGAATTTTTCTGCAAATGGAAGGGGGTTTCCATACTCTTCTCTTGTGGATATGTCACCCCGGATAAGAGACACTGCCTGTCCCCTGTAAATGTCTATGGCAGGGTATATGTCTATCATGAAATCACCCTGAAGTTTTTTAGAAGTCTGATTCCTGTATCGCCTGACTTTTCCGGGTGGAACTGGACCCCTATTATATTTTCATATGCTATTCCTGAAGTGAAATATCCCATATAATCAGTTTCCATTGCCCGGTACTCTATATCAGGCACATAGTAGGAATGCATAAAATAAAAGAATGAATTGTCAGGTATTCCCTGCATTATTGGAAGATGGATTATATTTCTCACCTGGTTCCATCCCATATGTGTGGTTTTAATCCCTGAAAATTTCCTGACCCTGCCGGGAATGATTCCAAAACCTTTTCCGGGGCCTTCCTCACTGGAATCGAATAAGATTTCCAGGCCGAGGCATATTCCCAGATATGGTATTCCCGATATAATCCTGTCAATCAGTGTATCCCTAAGGGGGTCTATGGTTTCCACCACATACTGGAATGATCCAACACCGGGAAATATGATCTTCTCAGCACGTTCAATATCATATTGATTCGATGTAATTTTCCCGCCAGTAACCCTTTCTATTGTGGAAAGGTTTCCTGTTCCGGTATCTATAATGGCAATCATATTGTCCCCTTTGTGCTTTTTAAATACTGATTTTCCTGAATGGCAATTCCCATTGCCGTCCCCAGTGATTTAAAGATATTTTCGGTAATATGATGGGCATTTTTTCCGTACATCATGACAACGTGGAGGGTCAGTGGCACTGTTCTTGCAAGTGCCCAAAGGAATTCATATACAAGACCTATTTCAAAGCCCTCTGAATCTGTGAAATTTACATCGAAGTTTATATAAGCCCTTGAAATATCCAGTGAAACCATTACAAGAGATTCATCCATGGGCATTGTTGCGTTTCCAAATCTCCTGATGTGCTTTTTGCCTGTATATGATGATATTTCCTGTGCCACTGTTATTCCCAGGTCCTCCCATAAATGGTGCCTGAGATCGTATTTGCATTTTATTGTTACAGTTTTCTCCATGTAAAAGAATAATGTTTTCATCATATGGTCAAGAATGGGATCTCCGGTTTCTATAGTTGTTTTCCCTGATCCCATAGAAACTTCTATTTCTGTTTCATTGGTAATCCTGATCATGACCTCACCTCCATGGATTTTCTGTGCAGTGGCATGTTTTCTATATTTGCCAGTGCAATGCCCAGTTCCCGATCGCCCATGAAATCATATCTGGAAACATCTGCAAAGGAGGTTTTCTTCATGAAATCGTCTACAGTCAGCACCGATGAAAAGCGTGCCGTCCCACCGGTTGGAAGAAGATGGTTGACTCCAAGGAAATAATCACCGGCAGGTACAGGTGTGTATTCGCCAGCATACACTGCCCCTGCATTTTTTATTCTGCTGAATATCTCCATTGGGCTCGAAGCAAGTATTTCCAGGTGTTCCGGGGCTATCTCATTTGCCTTTGATATGGCCTCCTCCATATTTCTGCAAACAATGATATCAACCCTGCTATTGCCTATATTATCCGGCACGTTTCCTGTGGTCAGAAGCCATGCCTTGGAACTCAGCCCGTGTTCAAGCTGGGAATCCAGGTCTGCCCTGATATAGTCATTGTTCGAATTTTCATCCGTTATAACCATTATTTCAGAAGGGCCGTATAGCCCGTCTATTCCGGTTATGCCGAAAACCTGCCTCTTTGCCTCGTTAACATAGGAATTTCCGGGCCCAAATATTTTGTCCACCTGCCTCATCCCGGTACCGAAGGCCATGGCGCCTATGGCCTGGATTCCGCCTATTTTGTACACCTCTTTTATTCCCAGCATCTCTGCAATATATAAGGTGTATGGATTGACCTTTCCGTTGTCCATTGGTGCTGTTGTTATAATTATATCACTGACACCTGCTATCTTTGCTGGTGCTCCAATCATCATTACTGTCGAGGGGAGCGGTTTTTTCCCAGGTATGTACATGCCTATGCGTTCCAGTGGGGTATACCTTATGCCGTAGATAGACCCGTTAAAGATGCGCATGCGGTCCCTGTTGAGCTGTATCTCGTGATTATCTGCTATACGTTTATACGCCCTCTTGATTACCTCTTTTTCGTAATCCGGCACTGAATCCACTGCTTCCCTGAATTCTTCCTCAGATACCTTTATATCGCCACCATACCCGTCAAATTTCGCGGAATATTCCATAACAGCATCTATCCCGCGTTTTTTAATATCTTCCAGTATATTTCTCACATAATTTTCTATTTCCATCTGCCTCACCTGCTATTTCTACAAATTTGTTTATCTCATCATATTTAGTTTTCTGGGAAACCCTGTTGACAACCAAAGTGGCCTGTATATCCATTATTTTTTTTATTTCAACAAGGTGATTTTTCTTCATTGTCTCCCCTGTCTGGACAATATCCACTATTGCATCAGCTATCCCGGTTTCCGGTGCCAGCTCCAGGGACCCGTTCAGCCCGATTACATTTGCACGTATTCCTTCTGAATTAAGGTATTTTTCAGTTATAACGGGATGTTTTGTTGCAATGTCCATGCCTTCTAAATCATCTATGCTCAGGCCATCTGGTGCAAGTATGCTCAATCTGCATATGCCGAAATTTAAAGGCAGGGGAGCAAATAGATCGACACCGCTCTCTATCAGAGAATCTGTCCCGCAAATTCCAATATCCCCGGCATATTCTGTGTAAACTGGCACATCCCTTGCCCTTGGGAGTATTATTTCATCACCGTTTTTTCTGAATATCAGCTTTCTTTCATCGTCTATGTCAATGTCCACCCCTGCTGCCTTTAAAAGCTTGATTGAATTATTCATCAAACGCCCTCTTGGTATCACAAATTTCATTTTTCCGCCTCCATATTTTCGTTATACATTCTGTATATTGACATTAGATCCATGGTAAATCCACAGGCATTAATGCCATGAATACTGTAATTTCCCCCACCGCCAATAAATTCATTGCCATTATATATCTCAAATACGGGGCCGTTGTAGTAATCAGGCTGCCTCACTGTCCCCAGGTCTATAATAACCCTTGAATCATTTACAGCTGCTAAAATTGCATCCAGTGTTTCTATCCTGCTACTTCTTGTCCTTGTCCCCATAATTTTAATAATTTCAGATCTGTCATCACTGTTAATTTTGTTTAAAGCCTGAAAATCCCTGCTTCTTAGTGCCTTTTTTATTTCAGCCCACTGACTGCTGGATTTGTATTTATCAAAAATACCAGAAATGCCCATATCAATGCTGTAGCTACTCAGACCAAGCCCGTCCAGTATTTTTATGGCAGTTTTTAAAATTTTTATGGTTATATCAGTAGGGTCTCCACCTATTATCTCACCGCCCGTTTTCAGTGATTCTGCAAGATTCCTGTCACTCTGCACTGAAACATAGAATATGTTTGAACCTGGCGGGAACTGTTTTTCCATAAGCCTGAGGGTAATGTCTGGCTCCAGGACGAAGACCTCGTTGCGGTAAATAAATCTAAATCCTGCAATATTATTGGACCTGATGTACGAAGCTGGAAAAACTTCATAGAATGCAGAATCATAGAATGATTCACGAACCCTGCGGGCTATTTCACCTAGCTTTCTGTCCAGGATTTTCAATGTTACCACGGGTGAATAGGAAACTTGATAGCATATCGTTTTTAATGCCTGTCCTCCCGTGATGATGTATATGCCTAACATTAACAGTAAAAACTGAAAAGCTGGCGTTAGGTTTTATATACATCTCTGTTTCCATAAGTTTGGAATAATAATACAATATATAACTATTGCCGGTAAAATTTACTGTGATAATATTAATTTTGATATTATCATTTTCAATGCCATCAGAAGTTTTGAGGTTTCATTTATGCTATTTTTATATTGAATTATACAAATAACTAATAAATTTCATTGATAAAATGTATAGATAATGCAGGTAGTGTCACTCAGGTGAATATGAACCAGAGCATTTCCAAATGAGTGAGAATTCCCTTATAAAATGGTAATTTTTAGTATAATTGTGGCAATATTAGTGTCCTCCATGGCCGTATATTTCTATCCACATAATTTGCGATATTATGATAGTGAAAAAATTTTAGAGGAAAAATATTATGCCTGGATGTAAAGGATGAATTAATGTGCCCCTGGAGGAAAAACTACATCATCAAACTTTCTGTAATTTTCCTCATCAAATCTCAACAGATCAGGGTTGGTGTCATTTTCGACAGCAAGATAATATGCCAGATAGTATAGTGGAACTACATTCAGCAGGGCGTTGAGATATTCGTCTCCTAAATCGTTAACATCAACGTGGTAATCACCCTCACCGTTAACTGTAAATGTTTTTGTGCCCACAACCCTGCATGCCTTTACTATATCCATTGAACGGCTTTCCACTGTTCTAGAGTTGATTATTACAACCAGTGAATTTTCATCTATAAGTGATGTGCAGCCATGAATGAACTCTTCAAGTTCTATCCCCTCTGCATGTATGTGGGTTGCCTCCTTTATCTTCTGTGCAGCTTCCCTTGCAACTGGCTCCTCGGGCCCGGCACCAAGTACAAATATTCTATTTATGTGAGCAAGATCATGTGCGATCTTCTTTACACTTGAATCCATTGATACAATAAGATCCTTTAGGGAATTTACTACAGCATTCATATCAACAGGCAGATGTGAGTACTTAACCCCTATATACATGGCCGCCAGGGCGTTGTCAAAAAATGATTTAGTATTGCAGAGTGATTTATCATCTGAATCAATAACAATGCTTTTATCTGAAATATATTCCATAGGTGTTCCATGATAATGTGTTATGCCAACTATATATGCAAATTTTTTCTGGTACACAAGTGAGTCTATAGTTGATTTCGTTTTTCCACTGTTCGAGATGCCTACAACTGTGCCATGCACCGGCATATAATAATTTAATAATTCAAATGACTGAACAAATGAATGTTTCAAATTGGTTTTGTAAAGAAATCCAGACCCTATCTGTGCTGCGTGGTATGCAGTACCATTGCCTGTGAACAGCAGTGGCTGATTCAAAAGAAAGGAGTAATCAATATTCTCCATGGTTTTCTTTGTTATGTCCAGAGATGCGGGTGTTTCCCTCATCATATCGTACATAAAATATGGGTGCTTTGTTCTCTTTTCAGGTACTGTATCTGTCATGTATGATTAATGCTAACAGGCATATAGTTATTTTTGTATAATTAGTCTATAAATTGATGTTTAAATATAACCAGTTCACAAGGTTAAAATATTATTGTATACTAAATATATATGGTGGACCCAGATTTTAAAACGTTGATTGAGATGTCCAGAAATGCAGGGGACATGACAGAAATGGAACCTGCAACGCTGAGGAATTTTTTAAATGAAACATCCATAAACTCGCAGGGCAAAAAAATAGATGTCAAAGAGATCAGGGATTACAGAATAGAGCTTAAAGAAAGGACTTTAAAGGCAAGGATGTATAGCAATGTAAGGTCAGAATCCGCACTGGTATATTACCATGGTGGTGGCTTCCTATTTGGTGATATAGAGACATATGATAATTTCTGCAGATTCCTAGCATATGAGTCAGGAGTAAAAATCATATCTGTAGAGTACAGACTTGCACCTGAAAATAAATTTCCAGATGCCATTAACGATGCTTATGATTCATTCCATTATATATGTGAAAACAAGGATAAATTTGGCATTACTGGCAAACTCGGTGTGGGAGGTGACAGTGCAGGGGCGAATCTCTCCGCGGCACTTTGCCTTAAATCCAGGGACATGAAAACAGATATGCCAGCTGCCCAGATACTGTTTTATCCAAGCCTTGCACCGGATAATTTTTCCCGATCTTTTATGGAATACGGCAACGACTATGTACTTACTGAAAAGATGATAAGGTATTTCGGATATCTCTATTCAAGAAGTATGGAAGACCTGATTAATCCCTATTTTTCACCGCTGGTAGCGGATGACCTTACCGGGCTTCCACCTGCCATAGTGATATCCAACGAATATGACCCCTTAAGGGACCCCGAAGAGAGCTATGTGAAAAAATTGAGGCAGGCTGGTATAAGCGCCCTTGGAATAAGGGGCATTGGCATGATTCATGGATCTGCCACAGATTTCGAGATTTCTGAGGGAGCGAGAATGCTTGTAAAGATGGTAGCCAGGGTTATACCTGACTATCTATGAAACGACCTCAAAACCGTCATCGGTTTTCTTCAAAAATCTTGAATATATTCCCCATTCGATCAGTATAACCTCCAGGTCATGAGGGCCGTCAGGGTTATTGAATGTGGGGACATCATTTTCTTTTAATTTATCTATTATGTCTTCAAGGGTGAATGAACCTAATGAGAGGGCAGTCTTAAATGGCTCTATATTCTTTAATGAATCGCGTATAATTTGTTTTCTCTGGTTCATGCCTGATTTTATGTATTCTATCCCTTTCTGGGCCATGCTTATATCCCCTGACTCTGTGTTTACAAGCCCGAGATTCGTGGCTGTATAAACTATTGGCATCAAATCGTCAAGATCCACTTCCATTTCCTTTTCCAGCTGGTAAAGGTCAGTCTTTCCATCAAATATATTGTTAAGTACGTAGAGGAGTCCCAGAAGATCGGCTATTCTGGCGTCAGGGTCTATTACATCCATGATAAAGTATATACATACTGTATTAATAATATTAATGTTATTTTATGTATATTAAAAAGGCTTGTTTCTTAGTACGAATGCCTATGCAGAATACACGCCTTCCTCTGCCACATATTTCTTCTGTGCCAGATCCATCATCTTTCTTGTAAATAGTACTGAGTATACCGCAACTATTATACCAAATATTAGTGACCCCCATGCTGCAAGGGCTATATCACCGGTGGCCGTTGCCACATCTATGGTTTTCATCAGCCCTGCGTGTACAGTTAACGAATGTGTTCCATATATATCAGGCCAGTATTCACCTATCATAAGTCCTCCCCAGGCACTGTTTATTGTGGATGATATCCCACTTATCAGATAAGGGAATGTTGATGGTATTACAACCTTCCTCATTTTCCTGAAATACCCAAGTTTCAGGTTTCTCGTGATCTCCCAGTATTCCGATGGCATCGCCTTTACCCCCATCCAGAACGAGTAAAAGACGTAATAGAATGTACTTATGAATCCCAGAGACAGTACATAGAGTTCATTGGTAAATACCCCGAAAATTCCGAAGATGAAAGGCTCTGTAAGTATGAACAGAAATGGAAAATATATAGGGGCAGGATATGCACTCAGAGACTGAATAATTGGAATCCAGTACTTTTCCGCCCGCCTGTTCACTGCAAGATAGTATCCCAGGAAAATTGCAATAGCCATGGATATAACAAGTATTGTGGCAACACGCAAATAATCATAGCCTAGTCCGGTAAGAAGTGATGGAGTTTTTCCTATCAACACCCCCCATTCACTCAATTTTACGGATGCAATGAGCGACACTGCACCGTAAATAATTGCAACAAGAATAATTATGCCAATTGCGGCATATACATACCTGTACCGCTTCTGTTTCCTTTCCTTCTTTTCATATGTTTCCTCATGATTGTCACCCTCTCTATATTTATAATACCTTGCAAGCCTTGTAAGTGGGTTTTTTGAAAGAACCGCAAATACCCTTGCAGTTTCCCTTATATTAAGCCTGCCACGCTTCATAACAGGTGCATCTGTATCTAATGTATATCTCCCAACGGCATATTTGCTGAACTCCCTGAGAATAACTATGATTGCAACTATTGCAATGCCCATTATGAGCAGCGCCATTTCTATGTTGAATAACTGGCCATCAGCAACAAATGTATCCAGTACTGACCCTATTCCGAATGTCTGGTATGTGTGGACTCCAACCTCGAAAACCTCGCTTACAGTAATATAGAAAAATCCATCAGAGATACTTGGAAATAGATTTGCAGTAATCCTGGGTACGGAAAACGGGATATAAAGATATCTCAATTTGGAAAATAATCCGAACCGCGAATTTTCAACAACCTCAACCATCTCTCTGGGTACCGTTTTGAATGCCTGGTATTCCCCCATCCATATGTTCCAGACCACTGCTGTAAATACTAAGAAGTCTGCTGCAAGCTCAACCCCAAGCGGACCGCCTATCCTGGTTATGAAAATTACCAGAACGATGGGAAAGAATGTGATAACAGGTACAGATTCAAATATTTCTATAAGAATAATGTAAGTATTCTCAAAGAATTTTGATTTTATTGAGGCATATGCCAGGAACCATCCTGCTATTATGGAGAGTATTATCAGCCCGATTACACGGGCAACCGTAGCCAGTACGGCCAGTGTTATAAGTATTATAGCTGCCATAACAATACCTCATTTCTTCTTCCTCGGAGGGGTCAGATAACTGTAAAGCGCATCAAGATTTGCATTGAAATTATCACTTCTTGGATTCCTCGGCCTTGGCATGGTAACCTCTACCTTGCCCACAACAGTTGCCGGAATATTATTTAGGATATATATCTCATCAGCCAGTTCCAGTACCTCGGTAAGATTGTGTGAAACCATAATAACAGATTTCAACGGTGTTTCCCCGCTAAAAAGAATATTATATATATCCTGCCTGAGCCCCTCTGCAGTGAGTTCATCAAGATGTGCGAATGGTTCATCCATTAAGAAAACGTAGGGATCTGCAGCAAAAGCCCTTGCAATTGCTACCCTCTGCCTCATACCGCCGCTCATTTCCTTTGGGTAAAGGTCCTCAAATCCGTCCAGCCCAACCCTGGAAAGCGCTTCCTTTGCTTTGGATTCCATTTCATCCCTGGACATGTCTTTTGCCTTCATTGAAAGCATTACGTTCTCCTGGGCATCCATCCAGGGAAATGTTACTATGGACTGATGTATAAGTGCAACCTCCGGAGTCGGTTCGTATAAAGTTTTTCCAAGGAGTTTTACCATGCCCCTATCCGGTTTCAGGAATCCTCCAAGTATTCTCAGAAGTGTTGATTTTCCTATTCCTGAAGGCCCAATTATTGCAACAAATTTTCCGGTATCGGCCCTGATATTTATATTCTCAAATACATCGTAGCCGTTGTCATATGAAAAATAAATTCCATCAGCCTCAAGAACGGAATTTGATACATTTTCATTTTTAATTTCTGCCTCCATTATGATTCACCCCATGGTGAAAATACCCCCGATCATAATGGTTATTTTTATTATATGATTTATTGCGTATTCACGAGGTTATCTCCAGGACAGTATTAAAATAATCTATATATAATTATGCCGGAATGCACAATATTGATTTTTTATTATATTTTACTGTTTTTTCTTGAATAAATGCCACCACTTTTTTGTATTATCCATAGGTTTTCTATCACTTTCTGTGCTTTTCTGAACAGGTTCCAGCAGTACATCCTTTCCAACAAAGATAAAGCCTATTGTTATACTGTCAATATTATCATGAACCCATTTATCACTTCTATAATCCCTGAATTTATCATTGGAAACTATCAGGCATTTCTTTTCTCTGGCATAATCCAGTATAAACATATCTGCTCTTATGCCTGATGGTGCAAGAATTATGGATTTATTCTCAATCATCCGGTTGAGTTTTTCCTTCTCATCAATTGTATAACGTATATTTGCATCACATATGGTAATTATTTCGGATGCTTTATATTCTTTAAGTTTATTTATTACTGACAGGAGGTTTTCCAGTACGGCCCTTTTCTTCCCTGATTTACTCATACCGTACATTGCAACATTGCTTCCATCTACAATAACGATTGATCCAGAAATTTTGTTTTGATACATAACCAGACTTCAATGCAAATAAAAAATAAATAGATTCCCTAAAATATTTAATCTCCTAATTCCTTTAATTCCTTTTTGGAGAACAGTATTTCTTTTAATTCCCTGTCTAGCTCCTGGTCATTCCTTCTCAGGTACTCAAGCAAGAGGGAGAAATGCTCCTTCTCATCATCCCTGTTATGTTTTATTACATCCTTCAATACAGGGTCCTTTGTTGCATCTAATCTCTCATCATAGAACATTATTGCCTGCATTTCCTCTATTAAGGACTGCCTGGCCCTTGACATATCCTTTGTTTTCTCATCTAAGCTGTTTTCTGTTTCATACATTGGCATATAAATTGAAATACGAATTTATTTATAAATATTATTATAGTACAAATACTGCAGAAATTGTATCCACGATAGCCAAACAGAAACAAGTGTTGACTCATGAAATCAATATTTCTCTAATTTTGACTGGACTAATTTAACTCGGGCTAATATAGCCTGTTTAAAATTGGTGTATGATTAACTATTCCATGGGCATCATAGATACGGGACTTTAAATGGATACCTACCTTATATTTATTAACACAAAATAGATACAGGCACATGGCAACCCGAATTGAACAAATTATGGGCCTTTCAAAGGATCTTGACAAACTTAACAGGGCATTTGAAGAAAATGAAAACTTATTTAGTTATATGGGATTAAAAATTACCAGAATAGAAAGGGGGTTTTGCCAGATGGAATTGCCTTATAGCGAGAAACTCACCCGGGCCGGTAAGGTTCTGCATGGAGGGATGATAATGAGTGCTATTGATTATGCAGGAGGTATCACCGCCATGACGGTTAATGATGGCATTGATCAGGTCACACAGGAAGTTAAGATCAATTTCCTTGCACCAATGGCGAATGGCCCCTTCAGGGTAGAGGGAAAAACTGTCAAGGCAGGTAGAACTGCAGTTATAATTGAGATAAAATTTTATGATGCTGATGGGAAACTTGGAGTTATGGCACTGGGTACATGGTATATAATAAGGGACAGGGTGATCAAAAAATCATAAATTATTTGAGTTTGCGTGTAATGAAATGCTTGCCTGAGAATACAAATAATACCGGATGTGCTATCTTAACAAGTTTGAAATTAATTATGGCGGACTGAGATTTTACTGGATTAATAACATAGGGTTGGCAGTGCAGGGATGGAGTGTTTAATTCAAGATTTTGCTTTCAGAAACAGGATTACTGGATAATAAAATCGATAGTCTGCCCTTAAAATCAGAATGACATATCTCCGCTACCATATATAATGGAGAGAAAATTATATTTTTACATAAATTAATTATACTAGCATCCCATATTTATACATGAATGGCGTGGAAATAGCATTTCAGCTTAATAATGATAAGGAGGAAAATGTTGTTCTTGCACTCGCAAACTTAACTGGAAATTATTTCAGACAGGAGGAGAATATGGATATTACCTGGAGGATTTTTCATGTAACGCTTGATAAAGAAAAGTATTACAGGGTGCTATACCGGGGAGAAAAACTGAGTGATTTTCATCCAGAAAATAAAAAGAGGGTTAAAAAGAAATTCGATGAACTGGGGAAAACAGATTATGAAACACTTATGGCAAAATATGAATCAGATTCCCGGAATGACAATTTCCAGAAAGTCGGAATAAAAGAACTCACTGAGGAATACGATCTCTGGCAGGACAAACTGTGGAATTATATTTAATCTTTCTTTACTACCACAATATCAAGACCATGCCATTTTAATTTATATCCCATGGCGGGAAGCACTCTTTCCGGTACCAGGCCCTGGCTTTCAATGTATGCAAACATCTTATCTGTATCTGGATATAGTTTTTCCAGCTCTTTCTTGATTGAACCTATGGAGCTATCATCAAGCTCTGAATTCAGCTGTTTTTTGCCGGAATATTTTTCCTCCAGTATGGACTTCAGGGACTGGAAATTTATATCACCGTAAAATATAATTCCCTGTTTAATATTTTTATCTTTCTGGTCAAGGACGTATATATTCTCCCAGTCTACCTTCCCATTCAATTTTCTTTTTATCTCCTCATCTCTTTTTGAGAGGTATTTCGATGTAATGTTTATATAAATATCCCTGCCAGATACTCTAATAATATAATCCGGGAAATAAACGTTGCCATCAACTATAAGCGGGTCTGCCCTGCGCACAAAATCGTACGCAATTTCCTCTTTCTGAAGCTTTTGTGGCAGGTAATATGATACTGCATCACTTAAATTCAGTTTATATACCTTTACTGTTTTCTCAAATTTGTCCTTTACCTTTATATCACCCTCGATGCTCCATTTCTCCAGCCTGCTTATTCTGTACATGAGCTGTGCAAAACGGCTTGCATAACGATCTGGATTTTCGAAGATGCTCAGTGGGCCGGTAACAGTTACGGACTGAAGTTCCATTCCAGAAATATTCGTATTATATAAGAGGCCGAGGCGTTTTATTGATGTGATAAGATAACTCCAGTTAGAGGCTGAGGTAATGTTAAGGGAGCTGCATTTTCCCATTATTGTTTCCAGCTGTTCCATGTTATATTTTCTGGATATTTCCATGGGATCGCCATCGTAAACTCTTGTAAGCACCATCTCACTTTCCTTGTCAGCGTATAGGCCATTTATAATGCCATCATAATCAAGCCCATATTTTTCCTCAACAGGAACCAGAATTAATTGCTTTTCCCCGGCAGATACTGGCGGTATTCTGGCAGCCCTGAACACATCCTCACGGAGGGCCATTGAATCCACATTAACTGGAGGTTCAAAAACAGAGTTACGGAAGAAAAGAAGGGAAAGAGCCCTAACTGTCTTTGTGCTGGATGAATTAACCTCCAGATCTTTGAGATCCTTTACAATTGTTTCTCTCTTGTTCCCTTTATTCCTAATAAATACAGACCTGACTTTTTCAAGGTAATCACTGTTCTCGTCCGAGAGAAAAACTGGAAATATAAGCCCATTTTTCGTTTTACGTGCTATCATTAAGTCCGACGGGAACACCTTTTCTCCTCCTCCTTGAAGTTCCATACTCTGCCGTACCAGCTGAAACCAGTTCGTAAAGATAGCTGGACTTTCCCTCTGATGGCCTTAGAATTCTCCCCAGCCTCTGCCTGAACTGCCTTGTGCTGCCAGAACCACTCATTATTATGGCAATAGATGCGTCAGGTACATCAACTCCCTCATCAAGTATTCGGGATGTGGCAAGCACGGTGATCTCCCCAGTTTTGAACATGTCCAGATATTTTTTCCTCTCCTTTCCAGGCGTCATGTATGTAAGTGCCGGGACAAGGAATTCCTTTGAAATCAGATATGCTGTGGACGTATCCTCAGAGAATATTATTATTTTTTCCCCAGGATGTTTGCTCAGAAGGTACCTTAAATAATCTACCTTTTTTTCAGCATTGAACGCTATTTCACGGGCTTTTCTCCATGCCATCAATGCTTCCTTTCCCTCGGGATTCCATGATGACATTATTAAATTTTCAAAGTTCATGTTCCCATTCAATTTTATATTCCTCTTTCTTAAATATGAAAGGAATATTTCATGGTTCTTTTCGTATTCTATCTCATCCTCCTCGCTGAGGTCTATTGGTATTCTTACTATTTTATAATTCGATATAAAATCATTCAATTCCTCATAGCCCAACTCAAAAACCTTGCCACCCATATATTTTTCAAGCACCTCATGGAGTTTATCGTCCCTTTCATATGTGGCAGTAAGGCCAAGCCTGTAGGGTGATGCATAGAATTTGGCTATCTGCAAATAACTTTCAGATGCCATATGGTGCACCTCATCTGCAATAATTAATTTGAAGCGGTTGCCCAGGCTCTCTGCCATTAGATAGGCTGAGTCGTATGTAGAGACAGAGATGTCCTTTATATCTCTCTCGCCACCCCCTATCTGACCAACATCTACCTTCAATAAATCCTTAAGTTTCTCCCTCCACTGTATGATAAGCTCTATTGTTGGTGCAAGTATTATTGTGGGGACCTTAAGCATCGTTATTGCATATATCCCAAGTATGGTTTTACCTGCAGCAGTGGGCAAAACAACGGTGCCTGAATAATTATTCCTTGCCCACATCTCCAGTGACTTTTTCTGGTATGGCCTGAGGTTTATGCTGGAATCTATTTCAAGTTTTTTATCCTGAAAAACCTTATCTATAATTCCTGGTTTTTTAATAATTTCTGAGTACATGTAAGCCGGAGCCCGGTATTTTTTAATCCTATCATCATATGAAAATATGCCGGCATAATTTTCATCTGATATTATGCTTCCGGCTTTATATGATATTTCCATGGATTGTATATATGAAATGATTTAATAAGTTTGCCCATTGCTTTCTCCGAAGACTTTGTTTCTCGGTGTTCCCTCAAGTATCGTATTCCCATAATCCGTGGTTTCCTTGAATTCTCTCATTTCTATAAAGTTTTTGAATGCTGTCCTATCCTTCCATTCTGTGTAAATCATATATTCCCTTGGACAGTCCACTTCCTGATAGAGCTTCCCGTCGATAAATCCGGTTTCTGGTTTGCTTTTCAATAGCTGTAGCACACTGTTGAATGTTTTCACAAAATCCTCGTTATGGCCTTCCTTAACCTTGTAGTACAAACCTACATGTATCATATTTTAATATTGTAGCTATTCTAATAAATTTTTGCCATAAATTTAGAGATATCCCCAAAAGCCACAATAATCTGGAACCAGCAGTTAAATATTTAAATTTCGAATTTATTGATATGCATGAATCATGGAACTGGGTTCAAGATTAACTCCGCGATTCCCACAGTTTTTAATATAAATCAGGAAATAAACTGGGACGAGACTTCAGGAATAGTTGAATTTTTAAATAGAATTAATGTAAAAAACATTTCAATACTTCTATTTGGAGGTGAGCATTACAGGCTTTCACTGGAAGAGAAGAAGAATCAGATTGAATTAATTACAGGGATTGCAGGCAGCAGGCAGAAGGTTTTTGTTGGTCTGAACGATGTTTCTTTCAATTCTACTATGATACTGGAAAAAGAGGCTGATAAGTACGGTGCAGTGGCGGGGATAATTTCTATACCTCCATATATGCCATTTTACGGAGTGAGGAAAAATACTGTAAAGCGCTTTCTATCCATGGTTTTAAAAAGTTCTGGGATACCACTGATATTACAGGATACTGGAGTACCTGAGAGTATTTTGCCTGAACCCGGATTCTGGAGAAAATATATAAATAATGGGAAACTGGCAGGGTTTAAAATAGAGGGCATGGGCTCCATGAGAAAAATAAAAACCCTGCATGCCATGTACATGGATACTGAGATTTACGGCGGGTATCTCGGAATTAATATGGAAAAGGAAATAAAATCCGGGTCAGCCGGTAGCATAATCGGCTCATCGATGCCTGATAAAATCAGGGAAACTATTCTAAATAACGCATCATCAACTATAAAAGAGGATGTGCTCAAGATGCTCAGATTCGAGGTTAATCATCTGTATTCTTTTACGTCTATAGAAAAATACATACTCATGAAGAGAGGAATAATTTCAGGATATACATGTAGATGTCCATGCCCTCCATTTAGCCATGCAGTTCTGGGGAGGAGTGATACATTTTACAATAAAATATTTGGAGATTTGTGAAAGATTTTAATGAATTCGCTGGCTTAATCTAGATGGAAAACCTCCGTGACTGTATCCCGGGTACGGCTTTCTGGTGCAGTTATTATCACATCACTCATAAAATCCTGCCATTTCCGGTTTATTTCACTGCAGTTTATAATGTCAAGCGTCCTGCTTAAATCCTCACACTCCCAGTAGCCAAAAATATCGGCACCATCCATGAATATGGAGTAATTCCTGACGCCGGCTTCTTTCAGTAATTTTAATAATTCTGGCCACACATTGTTATGCCTTTTTATATATTCATCCTTCATTTCGTCCCTTATAATAAGATGGAAACTATATCTCATAAAATATTATTGCCATGAAATATAAATATCCATATGATGAGTTCAAAAGAATGACTTAAAATTAAATATTATGTAAATTAAAATTTGGATAAATTTGATTTAAGGATAAAAACTATCCTTAATAATCTCCACCCTGTGGCATTCCGCCAGGTGAGCCGCCCTTGGATGACTTTGTTGCTATGACGTCGTCTATCCTCAGTATCATTACTGCTGCCTCAGTGGCGGCCTCAACTGCCTGCTTGCCAACCCTTATAGGCTCTATGACACCGGTTTTCTCCATGTCTTCCACATTTCCTGAAAAGACGTTTATACCGTATGTTTTCTTTCCATTGGCATGCTCACTCCTTATTCTTATAAGGACGTCTATGGGGTCAAGGCCTGCATTCTCTGAAAGGGCCCTGGGAATTTCTTCCATGGCATCTGCAAACTTTTCAATGGCAAGCTGCTGCCTTCCACCTACCTTGGATGCGTAGTTTCTCAGGTTGAATGCAATTTCCTCTGCAGCTGATCCGCCGCCTGTTACATAGGCACCATCCTCTACTGCAGCTGCAACTACGTGAAGGGAGTCTGTTAATGATCTTTCTATTTCATCTGCAACGTGGTCTGTTCCTGCCCTTATTAACAGGCTGATAGCCTTCGGATTCTTGCTGCCTGTGATGAAAGTCATATAGTCGTCACTAACCTTTCTTTCCTCTACTGTTGCTGCTATTCCAAGGTCTGATGCAGTAATTTCCTCCAGTGAAGATACTATGGCTGCTCCTGTAGCCTTTGCAAGCTTGTCAACATCGCTTTTCTTGACCCTCCTTACTGCGTACATTCCGGCCTTTGCAAGGTAGTGCTGGGCCATATCGTCTATACCCTTCTGGGTTATAACAACGTTTGCCCCTGTTGCCTTTATTTTATCAACCATTTCCCTGAGGACATCTTCTTCCTGTCCAAGGAATTTCTGTATCATTGAAGGATCGCTGATCTGAAGGTTGGTATCAAATTCTGGTTTCTTTATTTCCAGTGCCACATCCAGCAATGCTATCTTTGCATTTTTTACAACCTTTGGCATGTTGGGGTGTACCTTTTCCTTGTCCAGTATAATACCATCAATTAACTCGGTCTGGTCAATTTCTCCACTGTTCTTCTTGATTATCTGAAGATTGTCGAAATCAACAAGGTATTTTCCATCCCTTTCCTCTGCAATGTTCTTTATGGCATTGTATGAGATTTCTCCAAGCAGGTCTTTTTCAACGGATGCACTCTTGCTGTTAAGCGAGGTTTTTGCCATTTTAATTAGTACTTCCTTATCCTTCAAGGACACTGGCTTTGATATTTCGTCAAGAACCCTGCTTGCCTGCACGGCAGCAGTTTTGTATCCCTCTGTTATTACTGTGGGATGCACATTCTGTTTTACAAGAGCCTGTGCCTGATCCAGCAGAGCCCCTGCTATTACCACTGCCGTTGTGGTTCCATCGCCGACATAGCTGTCCTGCGTCTTTGAAACCTCAACCATCATTTTTGCAGCAGGATGCTCAACATCCATTTCCTTTAGTATTGTGACCCCGTCATTTGTTATAACTATATCTCCAAGGGAGTCAACAAGCATCTTGTCCATTCCCCTAGGTCCAAGTGTGGATCTAATAGATGTTGCTATTGCCTTTGCAGCATCTATATTCTCGAACATTGCGTCCTTTCCGCTCTCTCTTTTTGTTCCTTCTTTCAGGATAAATATGGGTTGACCACCAATCATGATTATCAAGTAAGTAAAAATAAACTTCTATATATAGTTTACTATATTAACTCTAATTATATTATACAGTATAAATAAATATAGATTTATATATAAAAATAACTACCAGTACTGCCTGTTTTTTGCGAAATCGGTTTCAGCATTCAGAAGCCTCTTTATCAGGTCTTCCTCATGCAGATATGATACCTCAAGTATCCGGGATGCAACTTCTGGCCCCACCCCTCTGGCGGCCATTACCATTATTGCCGTTATGCCATGCTCCCTGACAAGATGCGCATTTTTGACAAGCCTGCGCCTGGTTTTTTCGTCTATTTTTTTAGATATTGATTCCTCATCAAATTTGGATACCGATGCCACAAGCCTCGAATGGCATATCGGGCACTGTATATCTGTTATGTCCTTTATTTTTCTGGTTCTCTTATTTCCACATGATGTGCAGTAAAGGATAACCTCCTCATTCATCAATCTCTTTTTGATTGAGTCAAGTATGGTCTTTGTTGGTTTCAGTGGCATGACCCTTTCGGAGTAATGTGAAAGGAATATATTAGAGGACTCTGATATTTTATTCTTTAGTGTAAAATTTGATTCCCCTAGACTTTCCAGATACTTTCTCAGTACTTCTATATCCATATAATCGAATATTAATTTCCTGATTGAATCCTCATATACAACTGTGTTATAATAAGAATCCACTATCTTCTCGAACCGTATCCGTGTTATGTCTGCCTCATTTGTAATAATCCCAAATTTCCTTGCCTCATAGAGAAATACATTGTTGAAAAACCGCGACCTTCTGGCAGATGATTTTACATAGCCATCCAGATTATTTCTGTCAATATTCATAATAAGGTTTTTTATGTCCTCTGCTGAAATGTTTCTGGAGACCCGCATATAAATATGATATGGAGAATAATCCATTTCCACACTTTCCCCCGTTATGGATGTGAGAAGCCCGGAGAGAATCTGGGCAAGTGTAAAGTTGCCCAGGCTGCCCAGGAGAACCTGTATGACTATTTCAGAATTATGTGCTTCAATTATAATTCTATTCAGTGTGGCCATGTCATTTTTATACCATTCAGCAAGTGCAGCCCTGCCGTTTTCATTTAGAAAATCAGGGATTATTTTTTTCTCACGATCTGAGGATACGCGGGATGCCGCTTCATAAAGCACCGGAATCTCCTCACCGGTCCAGTGTGGGGCTATGGCAGCCGTTGCAAATGGCTCAACGTATATTTTGTCATCATCTATCCGGATTGTCCTCCATGTATTCCCCTTCATAACAAAATAGGAACCGGGGGAAACCTCATTTATTACATATTTTTCATCCAGTGTTCCTATGAACTGTTTATTTATTACATCAATCACCCGGTAGTTTTTCTCTCCAGCTATCATTGATATATTCTCTATGAAGTACTTCAGAACAGGATACCTCCTTATGGCAAAATTTCCATCTATGATTATTTTGCGGGTTTTTGACAGTAATTCCAGAACAGAATAGTAATCCTCAAATGTTAAATCCCTGAAAGGATAGGCCCCGGTAATAACCTTATAAAAGTAATTATAATCCATTTTCCTTGAAAAATTTAGCTCAAGCATGACCTGATTGGCAACAGTGGATAGAGAATTTTTCCTGATCATGACATTTTCCAGCTCTCCAGATTTTATATTCCCTACTATTGCCTTTGCCTCCTCCAGTTCTATGACATCGTTGCAGATTACTATGCCACATGAAATCTTCTCCAGTGAATGCCCGGCCCTGCCTATGCGCTGAATCATCTTGTTAATCTGCCTGGGAGAGTTAAACTGAACAACCATATCGGCTGATCCCACATCTATGCCCAGTTCCAGAGATGATGTGCATATGAGAGCCTTTACACGGTTTTCCTTGAAATCTGATTCAGCAGTTTCCCTTGTTTCCTTAGACAGTGACCCGTGATGCACCTCTATATCAGGATTTTTCAGCCACAGCTTCATCCTGAATGATATGTCCTCGGCAACGTATCTTCTGTTTACAAAAACTATTGTTCCGGTATTTTCCTCCACTATGGAGTGGATTTTCTCTATTGATCCTGCGTACTGTGGATCGCATGCCATAATTTCGGCTGTTTCCTCATCACTCGTTTCCGGCATTATCACCTGTATATCCATTTTCTTGTCTATAATGGGCTTCAGTATTTTGCATTCCTTTGATGGTGAAATAAAAAGTGCCAGTTCATTTTCATTTCTTGCCGTAGCAGAGAGGCCAATAACCTGGAAATTCCCTGCAAGCACCTTTAAGCGCTCCATGGCTATGGCAAACTGGGATCCACGCTCGTTCTGCGCCATTTCATGAACCTCATCAACTATTACATACCTTATATTCTTTATATGCTCCCTGAGCCGTTTGCCCATCATGAGGAGCTGGAGAGATTCAGGCGTTGTAATAAGTATCTGCGCCGGGTTTTTTGATATTTCATTCTTCTGTGCCTGTGTTATGTCGCTGTGCCTCACCTGTACACGCATGCCAAGTGTATTGCAGTAATCAAAAAGCCTGGATAGCATATCCCTGTTAAGTGCCCTGAGTGGCGTTATGTAAAGAAGTGCTATGGATTGGGGTTTATCAATATATATTCTGTTTAAAACAGGGAGAACAGCAGCTTCGGTTTTGCCAGAACCGGTAGGGGATATCAAAAGCACATTTTCTCCAGAGAGTATTTCAGGTATTGCGAGCTTCTGTGCCTCTGTTGGAACCAGTATTCCGTTTCTGGCCACACTATCTTTAAGTGCGGGGTCAAGCATATCGAAAACATTTTCTCCCTGTGCTGACATTGTTCTATTCCAATAACAGGATATTATTTAAAATATTTCAGTTATGAAAGTGTGGGACACTATTCCTCGTCCTTTGTTATTACTAATTAAACCTTCCTGCCAAGGAACTCCTTGGGGCAGTCAAGCTTTGCCCCTGACCCGAACTTTGTAACCTTTCTTTTTATGACACCATAGAATCCCTTTACTGTGAACTCTGTTGTCTCCTCAATCTTTACATTGTTCATAGTAATGTATATATACATTGTATATAACTATCTAATGGGAAATGTTACCGGTGATGAGATACATTATAAGCTGGAGGAAATAAAAAAATATTATTGGGAAGCAGTATGCCCTGGAACATCCGGGAAAGGAAAGGGACTGGAAAAACTATGAGAGGAGATTCTAAGATAGGATAAAGGCGGCAATGAGGGGGCTTGAGCCACTGGTCAATAAGACAGTATCAGCAATGCATACAGCACAATGCCATACACACTCACTATCACTGGAACAGAGGATAAAAGTATTATTGATCAGGCAGCTTGCTGGCAAATCCAGCAGGATGTTTACAAATATGCTTGCAATATTCTCCATGGTCTCCGGAATATATGTATAATACAAGACCATTGAGAGGCTATATTCTGATGATGGGGTAATTCTTGCAATGCATAATCTCAATGTGCTGATATTAGGGGAAAAGGATATTAATAATTCAAATGCAACAGGTGATGGCCGGGCTATGGCCTTACTGTAAAAATGAACTACGAATCATATTCACAGAAGCTGAAAGATATGGCAAAGGAGAGTCCTGAAAACAGGAAGGAGAATGGCAAAACCAAGAATGCAAGGGATCATAAGAATAGACTCTTTGCATATTCATTCAATATAATGGATCTTGAAACCAGAATGTATATAGCCATTGGAACGCCCATGAAATCTGGAAGGCAGGCATATGACAGGACCATAATGATGCTTGGAGCCACCCATATTGAAATGGAATCAATCAGGCTGGACAGGTACTATCCATTCCCATCATACATGGATAGTTTAGGCAGTACAAAGGTTTACATCATTCCAGAGAAGAATTCAACACTTAATGGTTCGAAGAAATGGAAGAATACAATGAGGGAGTTTGTTGAGAATACCATTCCATACCTGGAAGAGTACCACCAGAGAAGCAATTCAGAATCAGGATTTGCAGCTGATAAGAAGATGCTTGGATGGAATGTGGCAGAGAAAAGGAATGACAGAATATACAGTGCATTATTCTGCACAGGCACATGGCATAATGTGCTCAATATGGGCAGGTTATAGAATAATAGTGCCCCAGACTAGCTGTTAAAGAAATACATAAATATAGAGGTTGATTGAGGATAATGGTAAAGGGTCATTTGAATTTACAGTGAAAGTATTACACTATCTGTATAAATAGCAGGAATGGAAATATCAGTACAGTTTAGTCTGATGCATTTTCAATTTAACCCTGCAGGTACTAAATAAATATCCAAATTTTTCATCCTCTATTACACTTTCATGTGGGTTAATGGATAAATATGCAAATTACCGCATCTGAAATATATGCTCGTCTTCAAAAGCCCCACTGCTCCTAAATCCATAGACCATCTTCTCTATGAGTGATTTGAGTTGATCCCTCCGCACCTGCATTTGTGATTTTGTGTACGAAATAGTTCTTTATCCTTTCCATCTCATCCTCTGTGGGAAACCATGCCTCGGGCGTCCTTGCCTCCTTGAGGTGCAGTGGTGAAACATCCAGGTTCCTGTACCTTATCCACACCCTCAAGTCCTTGAATTCATGGTTGAGTGCACCTGCATGCAAAATTTAAGCTGCCATTTATTAACATTATCATAGATAAAATACAATACATAGAAATATTTAAATATTAATTATTATTATAATTATTATTATTATGCATAATAGATTTAAAATCTTTATATCCATGGTGGTGGTTGCAATGTTTTTGGGAACGGGGCTTGCATCAGGCAGGGGAACGGCAGACAGAACCAGCAGCAATGCAGCCGGGGAACTGTCCCCTGCATTTGGTGAGGTTGTAAATACATGGTCACTGTCAGGGAGAACATGTGCACCATCATCTGCAAGCTCAGAGAGCACTGTTGCACTGAAAATAGATGTAACATCATTTTCTGAATCATCAGGCGCCGGGCCAACAGTAATGTATTTCGTTGTCAATGGGAAAAGGATACATTCAACAGATGTTGACGGGACAGGCGTATATACATATAACTGGTCACCTGGATATGCAAACACAACAGTAAACTTCCATGCTGAGTACCTTTCCGGATCAGAATTTATGGAAAAACCATCTATGCACTATGCTGAAAGAAGGCCCATGGTATTCTTCAGGAATTCATACTCCACATTAGGGAATTCAGACATATACATAACATGGCTGCAGGACTGCCACAGGTATATGGGATATGATGGAAATAAAGTGATATACCTGTCCAATGCATGCCAGCCCACAGAAAATATATACGGAAACATAAGCCTCCCAGGTGCCGAATCCTCCGGCACACTTTCAGGCGGCATATGCAAAAATATCATTATCGGCAACGAATCATATACAGAATTTGAAGGTGGAGACAAGCTTATCATTGAGGTAAAGGTAGGTGAAACCGGTGCAGGGAAGATAATGTGCTCTTTCAATGCAAAGAGCGGTGAAAGTGAATCCTCATACCCTGATAAAATGACATTCTCCATAGAGATGTCCGGCAATGGCCCTGAGGTGGATATGCTAGGGCACAGTGGAAATGAATATGGCATGAACATAACATCCAGCGGTAGGGCAGTTACAGAGGAGAATGATGAGGTGTCACTGATGCTGGATGGCATTTCCCTTGTTCCCGGGGCCGGATATGTGATCACAGGCGGTGAAGCATCAATGACAGCATACAACCTTATACACTGCCTGACCTCAAAGGATGTATCATGCAGCAACAATGAGGCAGGGGCTACATTCAACATAACAGGGGGCAACTATTCCACGCCACAGGGATCATCATATGTCCGTACCGGGCAGAATGTATACTCAGCTGGCACCTGTGCATATATATGCATTCCCAATTCAGACCTTTCTGTAAACAGGACACTTACACTAAAATACCAGAATTACTATGTGCAGGGCAGCATACTGCTAGGGCAGAAGGCAGGATCAGAGGCAACAGAGACAATTAATGCAGTAACAGCGTCTGCAATATACGGATGTGTAAATGAAACAGGTTATACAGGGCCGGATCAGAACATAAATAATCAATCCCTATATATACAGAATGTGAACAATGGAGATGTGTATAATGTAGCTATACATCACGGAAGGTACCTATTCTTTGCACAGCCCAATACTGAGTATAAGTTCTATTCACATATTAATGGAAGTTTTAAGTCTATAAGATTCACAAACCATAATACATCTTATTCAGACGATGCTAAGGAAGTTCAAACACCTAATGCCGGCAACAGTATAAATGTTAATTTCGATGCAAGTGATTTCACATGAATCTAAAATCCCATTACAAGATGATAATTGCGATTATAATTGTTGTAATATTAGTATCATCCCTAAGCATATACTTCTATCCCCATAATGATACAGAGTACTACAACAATGGAAAAAGTGTTGATGTAAGATACTTCAGCGGGGAGGAGTACAGATACCATATAAATAATAGATACTATGTATCATCACATTCAATAAATAAAAATAAAGTATCATACTTAAATTCAACAATGATAAATTTATTCTATATCGATCTATCTTATGGCAACTATGAATGCCTTCTATTCAACATGGATATACATATCAGCGGATTAAACAGCAAATATATCTATGTCACTGCAGATGGGAGCAACAATTCACAGTATTTAAAGATATGTGAGAATATACATACCTACAATGCAACATGCTATGGCCCATCTGATTATGGTAAGAGCATAATGAAAATACCCACAAACCAGAGCTTGAATAATCTTGGTTTTCAGGTAACAGGAATAAATACTGATGCGCTAAATGGGAAATATAATTTCACTGTCAAGGTATCTGCAGGTAAATTGTATAATGTATTCTATATTGATACAGTGAGGGAGAGTGCTGTATACGGTTTTGTAAATGAAACCGGTACAACAGGTGCTGATCAAGGATTGAATAGTGAATTCTTTGCATACGATCTGAACAGTTCAATGCTCTATAATATCAATATAACAAATGGCTATTATTATTTATTTACAGTTCCTGGAAATAAATATGAATTCTATTCTTATTATAATAATACAATGAATAGAATATTCATAAACAATTCAACAGAGCATAATATCTACACCATGAATGCACCCGAGGGTTCTATGTTTACAAATGTGTATCTTAATACCCTGCTGGGTAAATAAATATTAAGGCATTAATATGAACCTAAAATCCCATTACAAGATGATAATTGCGATTATAATTGTGGTAATACTAGTATCATCCCTAACTATATACTTCTATCCCCATAATGATACAGAGTATTATAATAATGGAAGAAGCATTACATTAAGGTACTTCAATAACGACAACACATGGCTCATACCCAATCATTACCATGTATCATCATACTATAACAGTGATGGCAGATATGTTTACCTTAATACAAGTGTTGAACCTTTAGCTTATAATATTTCAGCAGAGGACTTCTCATGTGCATGCATGCCTGTAAACATGACCGGCAGTACAGTAAATGCAAAATATGTATATGTTACTGTTACAGGAAGCGATACCTGTGTTATCTACGGTGGTCACTACAATGGCACAGTAAGGAAGAAATATACTGTAAACCAGAATACTGCCAGGCTTAACTACAGCAGCAACATGTGCTTTATTGTAAAGGTTATAGGGATTTATAGTTATCTGAATGACAATTATTACAATTATACTGTCAAGGTATCTGCCGGTAAACTGTATGATATATACTATATTGACGCCCAGGAGGAGAGTGCTGTATACGGCCATGTTGATTATACAGGCACTGGAAACATAGACAGGGCAAATGGCGAGTTTATTATGGAAAACGAAAACAATTCACATATGAATATAGTAGATGTACATAGTGGATCCTATTATTATTTTGTCCATCCTGATACAGGATACAGAATATACTCAATAAAAAATAGTACATTGAAACAAATAGGGACAATTGGAAATAAAACAATATCCAGTGGAGGCAGTAAATGTTATGTAATATACAGTGATGACTTATGAATCTAAAATCCCATTACAAGATGATAATTGCGATTATAATTGTTGTGATATTAGTCTCTAGCATGGCAATTTACTTCTATCCACAAATTTCCACTGATCTAATAATGAAATGTTTATATTGAAAATAGCATTATAATCTATGTGGATGGAGTTCCACTCAATGCCTCTGTGCTGATAACTCCTGATAGAAACCGAATGGAGTGGTACTGTGGAGTTTGAAAGTATAATTTACAGGGGCAATGTGGCAAAAACCGTAATGGAAAGGGAAAAAGATATTTTTAGGGATCTGGCCCTGGATGAAATTTTTGCCGCAATAAATGGACACGTACATGATAATGAAAGTGAATCTTTGCTTTACATGCCCCTGAAATCTGAACAGGATATAAAATACAGGCAGGAAGTGTTTCAGGATCTGAAGGAGATAGACATAAGCAGGGGAATAGAGTCTTTCTCCAGGGATGCAGAAATACTGCGATATAATATGAAAAAATTGAAGGAAGTAGATTCAGTGCAGAGAAATAGGATATTTCTTGATTCCGCATATCTGTATTGCAATTCTATTATTTCCCTTCTTAATTGCCTTGACAGTAATACCGTAAAATCCCGTGGACTGAATGACTTAAGAGATTACCTTAAATCATACAGTAAATCTGAAGAATTCAGAACGCTGGCATCTGAATCAAAAGGAGTGGAAAGTGCGATGGAGTCCCTAAGGTATATGATTACAATAAAGGGCACAAGGATAACTGTCAGGAGAAGCATTGAATCAGAGGATTTTGGTGCCGAGATAGTAAAATACTTTGACCATTTTCTTGATGGTGAACAGCTGGAATTGAAGGAATATTATTCATACAGCACCGGCCATATGGAGGCATCATTGGTTGAAATGGCATCAAGGCTTTACCCAGATCAGTTCTTGCAGATGGAATCGTTCTATGAGAAACACCAGAATTTCATCAATCCGGTAATCGAAAGGCTTATGCGTGAGATAAAATTTTATACAGCATACATAATTTACATGAAACGTTTCATTGACAGCGGATTGGATTTTTGCATCCCAGAAATTGTATCCTCCGGTGATGTTTTTTATTCAAGGGATTCCTATGACCTCGCACTTGCAGGTAAACTTCTTGATAGGGGAATATTACCTGTGACAAACGGCTTTTGCCTTAAAGGTGGATCAAAAATTATACTTGTGACAGGGCCTAACAATGGGGGAAAGACCACTTTTGCCAGAACCTTTGGGCAGATACACTATCTTGCATCTCTTGGCTTTCCAGTGCCAGGAAGCAGTGCAAGGCTCCAGGCCCCGGACAAAATATATACACATTTTGAAAGGGCAGAGACCATTGAAAATCCAGTTGGCAGGCTCGAGGAGGAGTTGAGGAGGATCCATACAATAGTTGAAAGTGCAACGTGCAGAAGCATTGTAATTATAAATGAAATGCTTAGTTCAGCGACTTTAAGAGATGGAATAGAGATAGGAAAGAAAATTATTGAAAAAATAAAGGAAATCGGGTGCATTGCGGTTTACGTTACATTCATCCATGAACTTGCTTCAATAGAGGGAATAGAAAGCTATGTTGCACAGGTTGATAATAAAGACCCTGGAAAAAGAACGTATAAAATCATTGAACAGGCATCAAACGGGATGGCCTATGCACATGCACTGGCTGAAAAATACAGGCTGTCCTACGAAGACTTAAGAAGGAGGATTAGCAATGAAAACATATCTGAGCAGCATTAATGGAAAGAGGAGGGTCAATGATCTGAAATGGAACTCCGATGCACTTATAAATGACCTTGGATTGAAACCAGTATTCAGCGCAATGTCAGAAGGCAATAATTTTCTTACGAAAAATTCCATGGAGTTTGTTCTAACCGGATGTAATTCCATAGAAGAAATACTCTACAGGCAGGAAATATTGAGGGATTTTATTGCCAACAGGGGACTTGCCGGGGAGTTATATAGAAATGCCGTGGAATTTACAGAGTACGCAAAGAAGCAGATCTTCTGGTTCAGCAACAATGAGTCGCTTTCAATAGAAGTATCGGTTGATATACTCCGTAAATTTATTATCCATGCGTCAAGGTTAAGGGCAGTGCTCTCTGAATCCAAGAACAGTTTCAATTCAATAGGGCTGAAGAAATTCTACAGTGTAATCTCTCAGGACTTCGGGCCGGAGTATCTTGATAGGGCACTGGAATACTTAGAAAAATTGAATTTTCATGATGGTGTGACTCTGAGCATGGCACTGGGGCCAGGAAATTCCGGAAGGGATTATATTCTGCATGAGCCCGATAATTCCATATCAGTGAAGAAAACCATGAAGGGTGTGCTGGAAAGGCATTTCACATACACGCTGCATGAGAGGGACATTGGAGGGGCAGAAGAAATTAAGGGTATAAAAAGCCGCGGAATGGGAAAGGTTGCCGCAGTACTTAGAATTGCTGCAAAAAATGTAATGGAATTTTATGATGACATAAAAAGAGAGGCAGGATTTTATCTTGCGGCAATTAATCTGATGGAAAATATTGAAAAAAGAAAAGCTAAAATATGCTTTCCAGAACCATGCCATAATAAGTGCATGTCCTTTACTGGCCTGTATGACCTGGGCTTGCTTCTGAGCACTGGAGCTGCAGTCGTGCCCAATAATATGGAATCATTGGATACAGGATTATTCATAATCACGGGAACTAACCGTGGTGGGAAGTCAACATTCCTGAGAAGCATCGGGCAGGCACAGATACTCATGCAGGCCGGTATTTTCGTACCATCTGAATATTACGGGGCTAATATAGTTTCTGGGATTTATACCCATTTCAAAAGCGGGGAGGACAGAAACCTGAACAGGGGGAAATTTGAGGATGAGCTTTCAAAGATGGATGAAATAGTGAAGCATCTGACCAGGAATGGCATGGTGCTTTTCAATGAGTCTTTCTCCTCAACGAATACCAGGGAGGGATCTGAAATAGCCCTGGATATCACAAGGGCACTTCTTGAAAATGGCATAATGGTATTTTTTGTATCGCATTTATATGAATTTGCATCTGCAGTTGCCAGTGACATTAGGGAAAAATCTTTATTTCTTGTTGCCGAAAGGACAGAAGATGGAAAACATACGTACAGGATAATTCGGGGCAAGCCCCAGGAAACAGGCCATGGAATGGACCTTTACAGGAAAATTTTTGTGGAACAGAATGCAAACACAGGCAATTTACAGGGCCGAAATGAGTGATGAGGAAACACAATTAATTCTGTAGCAGCCGTAAAAATTAAGATAAATATTTTAAATAATTAATAATACACCCCTATGTTACTTCCAAAGAAGATATTTTTCACCAGGGGCATAGGTCGCGGAGAGACACAGCTGCAATCATTCGAAAATGCATTGAGAGATGCTGACATCGCTGCATATAACCTGGTCAGTGTCAGTTCAATCCTTCCGCCATATGCTGAAATAGTCGATAAATCTGAGGGCATAAAGCTCCTTTCCTACGGCCAGATTTTATTTACAGTACTTGCAAGGAATTCATCCAATGAGCTTAACAGGATGATATCTTCTGCTATCGGCGTGGCAGTGCCATCTGACAGGAGCAAATGGGGGTACTTAAGTGAGCACCATACATTCGGCCAGACGGAAAACGATTCTGGGCATTTTGCTGAAAAACTTGCTGCTGAAATGCTGGCAAGCACAATGGGGCTGGATGACCATCTCAAATGGGAAGAAAGGAAAAATGAGTATGTTCTGGATGATAAGATACTTACAACAAAAAATATCGCAGCGACGACAGTGGTGCTGAAGCCCGATGAATGGGCAACAGTCATAGCCGCTGCAGTCCTAGTGGTTTAGATGGAACGAAGCATAGAGGAAAAATGGCGTGACCGCTGGGCAGAAAGCCATATTTTCGAGCCGGTTGCAGACAGCACAAGGGAGAAATTTTTTGTAACTGTGCCCTGGCCATATACAAATGGCTCACTGCATGTGGGCCATGGGAGAACGTATACGCTGGGAGACATAGTTGCACGCTACAAAAGGCTAACTGGTTACAATGTCCTCTTTCCCATGGGATTCCATGAAAGTGGGACGCCAATCCTGGCATTCTCGGAGAGGTTGAGAAATGGTGATAAGGATACCATTAGGCTTTACAGAAGTTATCTATCCGAATATGAAAAACCGGAGGACATAGATGGAATACTGGCATCATTCAGGGAGCCACAGAATATAGCAGATTACTTTTCCAGGGTAATAATAAAGGATTTCATGGACCTCGGTTATTCCATAGACTGGAGCAGGAAGTTTACATCCGCTGATCCATTTTACCAGGAAGTTGTAAAGTGGCAGTTCAACCAGCTGAATGGGATGGGACTTATTAAAAGAGGGAGCTACCCCATACTTTACAGCATGAAGGATGAAAATGCAGTTGGGGAGGATGATATCAAGGATGGTGATACTGACAAGGTAAGCATCGAAGAATTTACCGGTGTACTGTTCAGGGGTGAAAAATATTCCCTTATGGCGGCATCCCTGAGACCTGAAACAATATTCGGTGTAACAAATCTATGGATAAGCCCATCTGCAGAATATGGAATGGTCAGGTACCGTGAAGAGAATGTAGTGATGTCCAGCAGTGGATGCAAAAAATTCTCGATGCAGCATGAGGATGTTCAGTACGTTAGGGATATCTCCTCTGATGAGATAGCAGCATCTGAATTCCAGGTACCATTCAGCAGTGAAAAGGTCGGGGTTTTAAAGGCCGAATTTGTTGACCCGGATAATGGAACCGGCATTGTGTATTCTGTGCCAGGGCACTCTATTTTTGATTATATTTACTACAGGAAGGAGGGCATAAAGAATAACTTAAAGAAAGTTGTGAAAGTTGATAGGAACGTATCAGTAGAATCACTGGTTCAAAAGTATGACCTTGAAAATAACAGTGAAAGGCTCAAGGATGCAACACAGGAACTTTATAAGGAAGAGTTTTACAACGGTACATTAATCAATTCCGGCAAATACAGTGGCATGTCTGTTGAAGCCGGAAGGGAGGCAATAAGGAAGGAAATGCTGGAAAGAAACATTGCATACATATTTTATGAGACGACAAGAAAGGCAGTAACAAGGTCAGGATCAGAAGTTATAGTTGCAGTGCTAAATGACCAATGGTTTATTGATTATTCCCCAGAATGGCTAAAAGAAAAAGCACACCTACTTGTAAATTCAATGAAATTCTATCCTGAACTTTACAGAAAGCTGATGAACGATGCTGTTGACTGGCTAAAGGAAAGGCCATGCGCCAGAAGAAGAGGCATAGGAACCAGGCTACCCTTTGATGAAAGATGGGTTATAGAATCGCTTTCAGATTCCACAATATACATGCTCGCCTATACCAATAAAACTGAGCTCGAAAATATATACGCACATCTTAAAAAAATTCCCTACGGGATACTTGATTATATACTTCTGGGTAAGGAAGTAACAGAAGAATACGATGAATATACCATGGAGAATGCAAGAAAAGCCAGGGATGAATTCAGATACTGGTACGGCAACGATTTGAGGATAACAGCACCGCCACACATATCTAACCACCTGGCCTTCTATATAATGAATCATGCAGCCATTTTCAAGGGGAAGGAGCTACCTGGGGGACTGATGATATCGGGACTCGTCATATCAAATGGTGCTAAGATATCAAAAAGCAAGGGAAATGTAATATCTCTCCTGGAGATAATAAATCATTATTCTGCCGATATATACAGACTTTTCATGGCAGCAGGGGCCGATATTTCATCACTTCTTGACTGGAATGAAAAAGATCTTTCTTCTGTAATAAAAAGGTATTCATATTTTACTGACATTCTTGATGCCTATTCTCCAGGAGATGATGATGGTAATTATATTTATTCATGGTTCAAATCCGCATTTTACAGGAATTTAAAAACATATATTGCTGACATGGAGTCAATGAACATTAGAGATTCATATATAGCGATATTTTACAATGTCATGAACGATCTCAAGAATGTTGAAAACCACGGAGGCAATATCAATACTGCCATGAAACCTGTCCTTGCGGACTGGTTAAAAGCCCTTTCTCCAATAATACCCTTCGCCGCTGAAGAGTACTGGCACAGGCATATAGACAACAATAGTTTTGTCAGTGCGCAGAGGCTGGATATGAACATAGATGACAGAATAGATTACAGTGTTTTAAAATCTGAAAACTATCTTAACAGAGTAATATCAGACATAAGGGAAATCCTCAAAATTATTCATATTGATGCTAAAAAGGCTACTATCACAGTTTATGGGCAGAAACAGAAAATATTCCTTGAGGAGTATCCTAATGGAAATCTGGATAGAGAATACCGCACCATGATAGGCGATTACATGAAAAACAAAAACAGGATTGATATAGAGATGATTGATGAATACAATATAATAGAGGCAAATAGAAAATACCTCGAGTCTTCACTCAAGCTTGATATTACTGTCGTAAAATCTGACAGCATACAGAAGAAAAACCCATGGCCTGGGAGGCCCCTCATAGAGATCAGCTAATCAGATATCGAATACAACAATGGCAAACCCATGTTCCGGGTTAACCTTGAGATCATAGTATGTGGCTGCCTTTATAACATTTCTGTACTCTGCATTATCTGGAATGCTGGACCCAAATATGCCGCCTTGAAGTCGGTTTTCTGTAAAATCTAATTTTGAACTGAAATATATAACATTCTCATATTCCATATAAAATAGGATGTCATTGAGTAAATTCACCAGTATGTTGTCAGGAGTATTTTTTTCAATTTCAATGGTCTTATTAAAATCAGGTCTCAGAAGCTTTCTATCCACTATTAAATCTGAGATTGTTATTACAGAATTCTGAAAAATTGCAGTATAGGAATTTCCATATATTTTAACCTTAAGATCTGCAGTATGATCCAGTATATCATAAATCATAACATAGAATAACAAATAAATATAAAATACAATACTAAAAAATTATAGGATTTATTGATCCGGGTTTACGGATGAAATCATTGGGATTTCGTCCTTGTCCAGGTCAAGTCCTATTTCCTTGGAGGTAAGATTTCTTCCAAGGCTTCTCTCATAGAATCTTATGATTCTCTTCTTTTCCTCCACGGTGTATTTCCTGAAATATTTGTCCTTTTTCAGGTCAAATCCGGTTTTCTCCTCATACACATTTGCAGGTATAGAATACTTTCTCTGTGTTGAATCCCTGTAAAGCTCCGGTATCACATTGAATGCACAGAAAGGTATTACCCTTCCATCTGGCATCGCATAGTGTATATCGCATCTCTCCACACGGTCCACATCGTATGTATACGGATCCTGGAAATGCATGAACCCTACAAACAGAGACTTGTAATGGAAAGCTTTCAGTCCGTGGTAATCTCCCTCTGTGAATGCATTATATACCATATCTTTCAGCTTGAATCCCTCAGGTGCCTTGCTGTAATCCACGAATTTCTTCAGGTGTAACAGAAGTTTTGTAACGGATTCTACCTTCTTTGGTGCCTGCCATTTTGCGTATTTTATGTCGTCTCCAAGCTCTGAGAGGTATTCAAACATTCCCTTGACATCAACAAACCTTGTTACAGGTATGATCTTGTCATTATCAACGAATATGTATGTTCCCATTCCACATGCAAAGTGTATGGATAATTTGTATGTTGGATGGCCTTTAAGTGCAGCCACGAAGTTGGATACATCTGTTGTTGCCGGCACGGTAAAGAAGTCCTCCCTTCCTATTGCACCATCAAGCTGCTGCTCGATCTTCTTTATTGCTCCAGGGATTGTTATTCTCTGCCTTGCCCTTGCACGGTCTGACATCCTTCCCACAAGGCTTACTGGCTGGAAATTGAGTCCCCTTACAACGTCCATATTGGATTTTGCAAACTTTATCATATCTCCAAGGTACATATCGTTTATCCCACCTATAACAGTGGGCACAAGTACAACACCCATTGGTGCCTGCTTGTAATGCTCCAGTGCCATGGGTATTTCCCAGAAGTTCTTGGGGTTTGATCTTGGTGTCGGCCCATCAAAACTTGTATAAACAACGTTAGATCCTGCATCCCTTGCCCTCTTGACAAAGTCAGGGTCATATGCTGCCCTTACACTGTTCGTGTTCATCTGGACGTGTTCATAGCCTTCTTCCCTTGCGATTCTTATTACATCTATAATATCATCCCTAAGGGTTGGCTCTCCACCTGTTATCTGCACTGCGTTGGCTCCAACTGGTTTCTCGTTTCTCATTCTTCTGAGCATTAATCTTATCTGATCCAGAGACGGCTCATATATGGGCTCGTTTTCCTTTGCATAGAAGAAGCAGTACCAGCATGATAGATCGCACCTGTTGGTTATAACAACGTTTCCAAGTCCTGTATGGGATTTGTGCTTTACACAGAGACCACAGTGAGTGGGGCATACAATTTTATCTGCATATACTGCAACATTGGGATTTAATATTTTTGTGCCTTCCTTGTCCTGGAATTTTTTTGCCTCCTCATACATATCGTAGTCTTCCCAGTACTTTTCCTTTGTTATACCATGTTCAGCGCATTCTTTGATAAGGTCAACTTCTCCCCCTTCCTCATACACGATTGCGGGAATTCTCATCTGATCGAATTTCTCCTCATCTGCACATAGTGGGCATAAGCTTTCTGTTACTCTTAAAACAAGCATATCGTCTGTAATTAAATGGCCCATACTTTTCAAGAATTCATCTACAGTCTTGAAAGGCGCGTTTCTACTTATCTCAAAGTCATTCGCCAGTCTGACCTCGGATTTATTTCTTTCTTCTGTCAATACCATCTTAATTCACCTAATTAACTAATCATGTTAAGCATATAGAATAATATATATGTTTTGTCTTTTTTCTTGCTAATAATGCAAAACACTAATTAGTGGTAATAATTACAAAATATGCCTTTATATATAAGAAAAACAAATATTCAGGGTTGTTTTATCTTACAGGACTAATTTATACAGAAAATTTATAATGTAAAATTAATATTTTTTATTCTGTATTTTGATTTCCTTTAATAACTGATTGTACATATAATCTATATTAGAGGCTGTATGGACAGTTATACCTTTATCGGACAGATAATTTTTAAGCTGTTCCCTGGATATTATATCATTTGAATTTCCTATTTTTTCCTTGATTACAGCAGGAATTAATTTCATCAGTTTCTGCCTTTCAACAGATTTCATATTTTTTTCTATCTTTTTGCGGGCTTCCCTGTTAACACGATCGATTTTCAGCTTTAATTCCTGGTCAATTGGAAAATCAAAGTTTATTCCCTTATCCATCCAGAAGTTTTTTATGTTGCTGTCTATTTCACCATTTTCTAAGTCCATAACCTCATTGTCAAAATACTGTAACATATCCTGTATAAGTGAGTCTATGGATTTCTCATTCACCTCCCTGGTGAGGGGCAGAACCTTCTTATCATCGTTCTCTTCCAGTAGATCATCGATATTGAAAGTATTTAATTCAGAGAACCAGTCTGCTTCCTCATGATATTTGTAACCCACATCGTTTGATATATACATAATATCAATTTCTGCAATCTTTCCCCGGTACTTCTTGCAATCTATGGAAGAGCAATCCATATCCTCATCTTCAAATCTTTTTATGGAAATCACAATGGATTTAATTCCGCTTTCCTCTGCATTCCTCAGGAATTTTGCGGCTCCCCCCATGCGTTTATCCCACTCAAAGCTTATCACTATATCCACATCTGTGGAATAATATATAGAAATGTCATTCCTTTTGGAATATTTTACAATGCTGTCCCACAGTAATTCCATTTTGTCTTTCATATTAGACCACAATACAGATAATTAAGATAAAACTCATATAAAAGGATTTTTAATATTATTTTTTATGCCATTAAATATATAATATTTTAAGATGTACTTTCTAGACCATATTTCCTGTAGAAATCCCGTAAGGCACCTGATTTTATGGTATCAAAAACCTTTTTTGATTCTATGTCTGAGTTTTCTGTTAAAACCCAGGAAAATTTTTTTCCATTTTTATCAAGAATGCAATAATTAAATTTCCAGTATTTCGCCTCGCTCTCCCACAGAATTCCATAATTGGCCTGCCCGGATAAAATTCTCTGGGGTATTTCCCTGTGGTGTAGATCGCATATTATGGCCTCCCCCTTAAGGTCCCCATAATAGCCACATTGTTTTTCATAATATTTTTTAAACACCATCCCTATAGATGATAACTGGGGATTAGGTATTGCAAGACCTTTTCTGTCGATTTCACATAGTTCCGGTTTATTGCCCTTACCGGACCATGCAATGCACATACGATCCTGAAAAGCTGGAAATCTGTCACTCATATTCATCCTGCGGATTAATTCGTTATCAATGCAGATTATATGTGGAACACCGGCTATTTGCAGGTTCCCAAGAGAAATTGGAACGCCATTTGCCCTTTTCCTCACAAGTACTGAGGGCAGTGTTTCGACGTAGATCTTGATCCCTGCAGAGGAAAAATATGAGATGATTTGAGGTACTATAAACCACTGGCTCCCTGATACAGAGATTTTGACTCCGTCAGTATATCCAAAAAAATCAGAAACAATATCAAATCCCGGAGATGCAAATTTCATAGGCAATGATATTATAGATATATAAATATGTTATTTGTGTCATGATATTATGGAATATGACAAATATGAAAATGTATACTTCAATTTATTGCCTTTTGATTTTGTTACTGAATTTTCAAGATTTAATAATATCGTGATAAATAATAAAAAATTTAAGTTTATACGAAGTTGCGATTACATATTCATTCTTTGTATCAGTTTTGTTGGTTTTCGACTTAAATATACAAGAGCCGTTAAGATAATAGATAAATTTTGAAATCTTTTGAGTGAATTATGAAATCTTACAAAATATACATAATTTCGTTTTTTTTTGATTTATTCTACAAAAATAATAACGTATTTATAAGTTAAATGTATATACGAATTGTAGGGTGAAAGTATGGTACAGAATAAATTACAGACTGTCAATTCAGTTGAAAGTGATGAAGAAAAGAATGTGGTAGTTAGAACATACATGGGCAGGCCTTCCAAATTGCACGAGAACCAGATGTGCATACTGAAAAACTGCATAGAAGATAAAAAAGTTTGCACCGTACGTGAAATCCAGAAATATATAGAAGATGAGTTTGACGTTACATATTCATCAAAGGAAGTCAGGGAAATTCTCAGGAAATTTAACCTTAATTATTATCCATTATTGAGAAAATATACATATGCCAGCTACTATAATGAGAAAATTATTAAAAAATTTGATTTTTAATTATTTCCATATTTGATTTTTATCTGGAATTATACCGGTAATGGCAGATCTTACAATCCGAACGGAATTTCAGACCTTTATATTCTTGCATATTACTTTGTATAAAAAGCACAGAGTCCCATGGTTATTGCATGGTAGGATCAGTGCAGGCAATATTCTTATTAGGTTGTGATAAATTAATGGCAATGGATATATATAACTATATAAAATCAAATTTCACCGCAGTAGGCCACAGAGGGCTGCCATCAAAATATATGGAAAATACCATGGAGTCTTTTGAAAATGCATTTAAATTCACAAACATTGTTGAACTTGACGTTCATCTTAGCAGCGATAATGAAGTATTTATAATACATGACTTTAATCTGGAAAGGCTTGCGTCACTTAATAAAGAAATAGAAAGCATGAATTCCAGAGAAATCTATGATATTAGGGTTGGAAATCAAAAAATTCCAAGATTAAAGGATCTTTTAAGAGAACACAGGGACAGATATTTTCTTGTGGAATTAAAAACAGTGCATGACGATGGCTATATTATCAAGAATGAGCTGCCAATGCGCACCCTTGATGTAATAAAGGAAACCGGAATGAGGGACCATGTATGCATTATTTCTTTTGACCCATATGCAATCAAACAAGCGAGGGAATTGAATAGCACTATTATGCTGGGACTTGATTACGATAGCCATTCAGAAAAATATATGGGAAAGATAGATTGCAGGGACCTGGAGTCCATGGATGTATCACTTTATCTGCCGGAATTCAAGGAAGAGTATATTGAGAAATTTATAAAAATCCATGAGGCAGGTTATTCCGTTTTGCCATGGACAGTTGATGAACCTGAGGATGCATATAAGATATGCAATGCAGGATTAAACGGATTTATTACAAATAGGGTGGATGCTATGCCTGGAAGTTGTGGACATGATAAAAAATAACAATAAATGATTCTGTTACTATCAAAGGGCTATATGTGTCCCATAAGAAAAATATTAATGCTTTTAGCTATTAAGAGAACATGGATAATTTCTGGGATATAAAAGCAAGGGAAATAATGCAATCCTTCACTGAAGATAAAAATTATGAAAAATGGAAGGAGACGGTATTAAATCCGTGGAACAAAAAAACCGGTTATAAGGATAAAACCATGGAAAATTCATCAGCAATGCCCGTAAAGGAGCTTTACACGGCCGGAGACCTTCCCAGAGATGCTTCAGAGAGAATTGGATATCCAGGTGAATACCCGTTTACACGTGGCATATACCCAAATATGTACAGGGGAAGAAACTGGACCATGCGTATGTTTTCAGGTTTCGGAACGCCGGATGATACAAATAAGAGGCTTAAGTATTTAATTGAAAATGGCGAGACAGGTTTGAGTATCGCATTTGATATGCCCACCCTTTATGGTTATGACTGTGACAGCAGCAGGGCAGAGGGTGAGGTAGGCAAATGCGGTGTTAATGTTTCCTCACTTTATGACATGGAGCGAATATTTGATGGCATAGACCTTTCAAAGGTAAGCACATCCATGACAATAAATGCCCCTGCAGCCATACTGACTGCAATGTATTTTGTACTGGCAGAGAAAAAGGGCATTCCATTAGAAAAAATTTCAGGAACAGTACAGGCAGACATACTGAAGGAATACATAGCCCAGAAAGAATGGATGTATCCGCCTGAGACCCACCTTAGGTTGATCAGGGACATGCTTGTATATTCAACAGAACATGTTCCCAAATGGAATTATATAAGTGTTTCAGGATACCACATAAGGGAGGCTGGGTCCAGCGCTGTCCAGGAGCTTGCATTTACACTTGCAGATGGTTTTTATTACATCGAGATGGGCATAAATGCAGGACTGAAAGTGGATGATTTTGCACCGAGAACATCATTTTTCTTCAATTCATCCATTAATTTCTTCGAAGAAATCGCAAAATTCAGGGCAGCAAGGCGCATATGGGCAACTGTGCTTAAGGAAAAATATCACGCAAAAAATCCAAAAAGCATGGCATTGAAATTCCATACACAAACATCCGGTTACACGCTGACATGGCAGCAGCCCCTGAACAACATAGTCAGAACAACAATTGAGGCAATGGCAGCTGTTCTTGGAGGGACTCAGAGCCTGCATACCAATTCCTATGATGAGGCCTGGGCACTTCCAACTGATGACGCAGTAAAGGTTGCGCTCAGGACACAGCAGATAATAGCAGAGGAAACTGGGATAACTGATGTTATTGATCCCCTGGGTGGTTCCTATTATTTGGAGAGGCTGACATGTGAGATGGAGATCGAGGCGTACAAATACTTCTCAGAAATTGAGAAGATGGGCGGAATCCTCGAAGCCGTGAAGTCCGGTTATTTGCAGAAAGAAATAGCTGACACATCCTATAAAAAACAGCTCAAAATAGAAAGGGGAGATGACATAATAGTCGGGGTAAACAAGTATGTCGACAGGGATGAAAAGCCAATAAATACCCTGAAGATTACGGATGTGGCAGAGAAAGGGCAGATAAATAGCCTCGAGAATGTCAAAAAGAACCGCGATCAGTCCAAAGTCTCAAGGTCCCTTGAGGAACTCCATAAAGCAATGGAAGATGATAGGATAAATCTCATGCCATATATAATGGAATGTGTGAGAAATTACTGCACCCTGGAAGAAATATCAAATGTGGGGAGGGAGATATTCGGTGAGTGGAAAGAGCCAAAAATATACTGAAGCACCAATAAAGATTCTGCTGGCTAAACCTGCTATAGATGGACATGACCGTGGCATATTTGTCCTTGCAAAGGCTTTCAGGGATGCCGGTATGGACGTTATCTATGCTGGACTTTTGCCAACACCTGAGGAAGTTGTGGATACCGCGATAAATGAGGATGTAGACGTAATTGCGCTCAGCCTTTTGAATGGAGCCCATATGACCGCGTTCAGAAATGTAATGGAAATACTCAAAAAAAGGGGTGTAAATGATATTGCAGTGGTTGGTGGTGGAATCATCCCCGATGAAGACAAACCTGCCCTTGAGAGGATGGGAATAACTGGAAATTTTGGCCCTGGTACACCCCTGAACATCATAATAGATCATATTAAGGCAAGGGCCAGGGAAATAAGGAAATTGAGAGAAAATGAATACTGAAATGCTGGCTCAGGGCATACTGAATGGAGATTACAGGGCCATGGCCAGATCAATATCCCTAATAGAAAACTCAGGTTATGAGGTAAGAAAGGCCATAATTAAAAGGATATACGGGCATGGCAATGCAAAGGTCATTGGGATCACGGGGCCGCCAGGGGTAGGAAAAAGCACAGCAATAGGGAATCTGGCGCCTTTACTTGCTGACCATGGAAAGGTTGCGGTTCTGGCAATTGACCCTGCAAGCCCCTTCTCGGGAGGTGCCATACTTGGAAACCGCATAAGGATGCAGTCCGCATTGAGCAGGCAGGGGATATATATGAGGAGCACTTCAAACAGGCTTTACAATGGTGGACTCTCAGAATACACGTGGGATATCGTAAAGGTTCTGGAAGCTGCCGGGAATGATTATATAATCCTTGAAACTGTTGGCTCTGGGCAGGCTGATATAGATATTATGAACATAGCTGATGTGACATGCGTATTCCTTGCCCCAGGATTGGGGGATGAGATACAGGCAATAAAATCTGGAATAATGGAAATAGGTGATATCTTTGTGATCAACAAAATAGACAGGGAGGGGTCTTATCTAGCAATCAAGGACATAAAAGAATCCCTTAGCATTAGCAATAAACTGGAAACCCCTGTTATCGGCGTTAATTCACTTACTGGTGATCACTATGAGGAACTGGTGCAGAGCATACTGAAGATGCACAACAGGAATCCACGGGAAAAATATTACAAAAAACTTAAGCTGGTTGTCATGGAGGCTATTTACCATGAATATTCAAATTATGTTGACAGTATAGAATTTGGGGATAAACCCTTAAAGGAAGACCCATATACAATGGCCGAGGAAATCCTTGCAAGGCATGTGGCAAGGCCAGATGGGCTTAAGGGCAGGGAAGTATAGGATGAATATAATGAATAGAAATATAAAGAGAAATAGTGGTGGATTAGGTTTTTTATATTTAACGCCTGAAAAAACTGTATCCTAAATACTAACGTAAACTTTTAGTACTCATGATTTATATTTGAAATATGTACAGACCGTTAAAATATTACTCTGACGAGTTTATGAAAAATATTAACAACAGGGCTAGAGAAATAATGAGCTACATGTACCCGCCGGTTACAGTGTATGAGGACAATGGATACATAGGAATAGATGCAGACCTTCCTGGCTTTGACAGAAATGATATAAAGGTTACAATTGAGAAGAATGCTATTGTAATAAGGGCTGATCGTGAAATCAAGCCAGATGGAACAGTATTCGAAAACCAGAGGCCTGACAAAGTTTTCAAGAGAATGCAACTGCCTCTTGAGGTAGATACCGAACAGGATTTCACAGCAAAATACACCGATGGCGTGCTCTCATTAAGAATACCTGTAAAGAATGTAAAAACAGTAAAAATTGAATGAAATTTTATATCTAAACAAAATTTATTTTTAGAATCTATCGATTATTTCCTTAAGGTTAAAACCATAACTATGATGTCTGCTGCCATTATTATATATGAAACCACTGGATGTATTCTTGAAAATAAAACCATGGCAATAAATACTGCAGATAGAAACACTGTTGCTGGGAGTTTCCTATTTTCCTGGACAGGCATTTCCTGTTCCTCCAGCCTCCTCTTAAGAAGTGGAAGTACATCAAAGCCCTTTTCTATTGATATTACAGCCTTCTGTGCAAATTCGTTCAGTTCTTTCATATACAATTCCTGAAGCATGCCCTCGTTGTAAAGTATATCCCTCAAAACAATCACAAACTTGAAATTCGGGTCCAGCGTTTTGCAGATGCCCTCAAGAAGTGATGACATTCTCATATACAGTACCAGTTCCCTTGGGAGATGGAACGGGAACTCAAAGATTACATTATTTGCTATTGCAAGAAGCTCCCTGATATCCATTTCGTTTACATTTGTACCTGAGAGATTGGCTATGGATAGCTCTATTCCTTTTCGTACTATGCCCCTGTTAGCAGCAGGGGAAAGTGCGTTAAGCTGGATCAGCGAATCCATAATAGTATCAGGATCCTTGTTAATCAGTCCATCGTACAGTTTTAACAGCTTAAATCTGGTATCATCGTCAAGCTTCCCCACCATGCCAAAATCGTAAAGAATAATTCTGCCCTCTGTGGAAATTGATATATTCCCTGGGTGTGGGTCTGCATGGAATATATCATTGCGCAGGAGCATGCGAATGAAAGTTATATCAAGATCATGTGCAAGCTTCGGTAGGTCTATGCCATATTCACTGAGTTTTTTAACATCCGTAACCTTTATTCCCTCAATATATGTAAGTATCAAAACCTGTTTTGAGGCAAACAGAACGTCAGGTATGATTATGTCGTATTTCTTTATATTGGTCCTGATTCTCCTTATGTTATCTGCCTCTATGAGATAGTTTGTTTCATCATATATCCTGGCTGAAAAATCGGAAATGACGTTAGAGATACTTATATACAGAAAGTTATCCATGAATCTCTTGAAAAGGTCCAGTAGTTTTTTGATAATAATCAAATCTCTCCTTAGCACCCTGTCTATGTCGTGCCTGTTAACCTTTACAGCTGCATCAATGCCCCTGTATTTTGCCCTGTAAACCTGTCCCAGGGAAGCCCCAGATATTGCATTCTCATTGAATTCATCAAAAACCTTGTCAAGATTTCCAACATTTTCCTCTATTATTCTGCGGGCATAGGCAAAGTTGTCCGGCGGGACCTTATCCTGAAGGTCTGAAAATGCCTTTAAATATTCTTTCGGCAGGAGATCGGGTCGCGCTGAAAGGACCTGCCCCAGCTTGATAAATGTTGGGCCCAGCTGGATAAATGTGTTCACAGCAATTCTGCCATGCTTTTCTATTCTGTAATCGTATTCCTCCTGCCTTCTGGAACGTTTTCTATCTGAGCTGAATTTAATAAATACGGGCAGAAGCTTAAATAAGTATCTGATTTCTGTAACCTTAATATTTTTAACGTCATCGTTCACCGTTGCAAATTCATAACAGGTTTTTAAGGTTACGGTTTCTTAAAACCACATTAATAACAACCTTTAGGGTATATCATATTTAAAATTCTTCTATGCCTGCACTTCCTTGGGCAAGACCAATACTTCCTCCAGTTTACACAAACTTCATGATTCCCATTATGAAATATTATAGGGTGCATTTATATCTACATGTATAAGAGTCCCATTTGCTGATCTTAATATAAACATCCTTTTTCATAGAAGGGGGAAGCCCAGATATTTAGAGATGGGAGAATGCCACACCTGTTAAAAAAATTTATAAAAAAAAATAAATCCAGGTTCATTATTAGATAACATGAAAAGTACGGAAATATCCCCTTCGATAATTTCAAGCAATCTGCTGGAACTGGGAAATCAGGTAAAAGAATGCCAGAGGGCAGGGGCCGGGTCATTTCACCTGGATGTTATGGACGGACATTTTGTTAATAACATTACAATTGGCCCTGATGTGGTTTCAGCTGTGAGAAGGGCAACTAATCTGCGCCTTGACTGCCATCTAATGATTGAAAGGCCAGACAGGTATTATAAATCCTTCATTGATGCAGGATGTGATGTCCTTCTAATTCATTATGAAACCCCAATTGAAGTAGGCAATTTCCTGAAGAAACTTGAAGATGAAAATATACGCCATGGTATAGTAATTAACCCTGATACCGACATAAAAAAAATTTATAAATTTGTTCCAACATCTGAAATTGTTCTTATTATGTCTGTGTATCCGGGGTTTTCAGGTCAAAAATTTATTGAAAAGTCTCTTGATAAGGTGAGAGAGTTAAGAAAGTTTATAGATGAAAACAATTACAGTGCAAAAATAGAGATAGATGGAGGTATAAACGCGGAAACTGGAAAACTGGCCCGGGAAGCCGGTGCTGAAATACTGGTATCAGCCTCATATATTTTCCATAATAATATTGAGGATAGTATAAAAAAATTGAAGTCCTTATAGGTTAAGGACTATTCTGCCATTGATTCTATCCCTGAATGCATGGAGTGCTTCCTTTATATCCCATAGGCTATATTCCTTATAGACAGGAAGATCAAAATGCCTGGCTTCCATAAGTGATAGCAGTTCTGATAAATCTTTCCTGGTGCCACCTGTGGAGCCTATAATTTTCAATTCGTTTGTGTATATACTAGCTATGTCCGTATCCGCAATTTTTCCTGTGAGAACCCCGTATGTAACTATCCTGCCCTTTCTCTTCAGGTGGTTCATGGAATCACTGAAAAGTTTCCCTCCTAGGGGATTTATTATTATATCTGCACGGAAATCCTCTGGAATTGAATTGAATACAGTTATACCTGAAGATTCAAGCCCCTTGTTTCTGGAGTATACATAAACATGGAGACCCATATACCTTGCTATCTGGACCGTGAATATTCCTGTATTGCCTGCACCATATACAAGTATTTTTTCATTAACAAGTGGGTTTGCAAGTTTCAATGCCCTGTAGGATGTTAGTGCACCTATGCCCACACTTACCGCAGTATTGTCATCCATGCTGTCAGGGACCCTGAACAGGTTCTGTTCTCCGATCCTGATAAATTCTGAATAACCACCGTTAGAAATCACGCCCCATATCCCGCCATTATAGCAAAGATGTTCATTGCCGGAATAACACATATCGCAGCTGCCATCAAAAATTCTGTTATATACGATTACCCTATCGCCCTTCTTCACGTACTTTCCATCTTCCATGGCAATACCCATAACTTCTGAACCAGGTATATGGGGCATGGGATTTACATTATATACAACCTTTCCATCAATGAGATTGTAATCAAGTGGGTTGAGCCCTGCCTTGACAACCTTAATTTTTATGCCATTGCCCTCAAGATTTCTGTCAGCCACATGAATATTCTCTATTCCAGGTTTTGAAAACTCTATAACCTTCATAGCATAATATGAAATAAGGCTATTAAAGTATTATCTAGTTTTTCATATTAAAAAATTATTTTTGGTTCTCAATTTCTGCCTTAAGTGATTTCAATGAGATGTCCTCTGGTGTGGATTTCAGGGCACCGGTTACCACTTCAAGTGCCTTATCCCTTCTGCCCATTAAAAGATATATGTGTGCCTGGTCTATGTAATACTGAGGGTTTCTGGCCAGTTTCAGGCAATCCTCGATGTCGCCAAGTGCATCCTCATATCTTTTCAGCTGAGTAAATATCTGCGACCTTTTATAAAGAAATACCGGGTCTGAGGAATTCAGGTAAACGGCCTTATTATAATCCTCCAGTGCAAGATCATGCTCTCCCATTTTCCAGTAAACATTTCCCCTATTGTAATAATAATCCGGCACATCATCCTCTATTTTTATTGCAGCATCAAACTCATGCATTGCATCTTCCAGCTTATTCATGTCGTCGTATATTGACCCAAGTGTGTTGTGGTAATCTCCACGATCGCTGCTTAGCTCTATAGCCTTCTTGCAGTCCTTAATAGCGTCATTGTACATTCTCATGGAATAATATGCCAGTGCCCTGTTGATATAATAATCCGGGTCTGTCTTTATTAAATTAATTGCCTTTGTAAATTCCTTGACAGCATCTGCGTACTGGGTTACATTGAAATATGATATTCCCCTCTCGTTATAATCGTCTGCTTCATCATCCTTTTTATATACATAATTTCCCGCCATATTATATCGTATATAAAAGGAATATATTAACATTAAGTGGGAATAAACATGAAAAAAGTTAATAATAATTCAACCAATTACTGTCTAAATTGATAAATATAGACAATTATAAAAAGCAAATGGATAGCCTCAGAGAAAGAATTAATCAAAAGCTCGAGGATTACTTCAAATTCAAACTGGATGAATGCGATAATGAAATAATTAAGGATATAATAATAAAATTAAGGGAGTTTACAATGAATGGGGGCAAGCGCGTAAGGCCCATACTCCTGATAATGGGTTATGGGCTCTTTTCTGAAATAGATGAGAGGATAATAAATGCATCAATTTCTATAGAGATGGCCCAATCCTTTCTTTTAATCCATGATGATATAATGGATCAGAGTGATATGCGCCGTGGAAAGCCAAGTTTTCACAGATCTGTTGAGAGTTCATTGAATCGTGATGGTATAGAAAGAATAGCGGAAAATATAGCAATTAGCGCCGGAGATTTAATCGATACGTTTTCACATGAGGCCCTTCTCAGATCGGGTTTTCCTGTAAATAACCTGCTTGATGCAGATTTTGAATTTTCAAAAATTATAGAGGATACAGGTAAGGGCCAGATTCTCGATATATATTCAGCCCTGGAGGATGTATACAGTGAGGATAGGCTTTTAAAGCTCCATTTTCTCAAAACTGCAAGGTATACCATACAGGGCCCCATACTTATGGGTGCGCTTCTTTCTGGAAACAAACAGTATCTAAATGAAATACGGGATTTCGGGAAATATGCAGGAATAGCGTTTCAACTTTATGATGATCTCCTTGGGCTATTCGGTGAAGAGGAAAAAACAGGCAAATCCATAAAAAGTGATGTTAACGAGGGCAAAAAAACACTCTTGATGATCAGGGCATATGAAAGCTCTGGCAGTGAAACCAGAAAATTTATTGATAAGTGCCTTAACAACGGGAATATTAGTGATTCGGATTTCCAGAAGCTCCGTAGAGTTGTAATAGAATCCGGTTCGCTGGATTACACAAAAAAGAAAATTGATGAATATAATAGCAAAGCACGTGCCTCACTGAAAAAGATCTCCGGCAACGAGGATATTATCGATATGCTTGATTTTCTTCTGGAATATTTAATAAAGAGGGAAAATTAATACTTCGGCATATGCTGGGAATACATTTCCTTAAGGGTGCTGTCGTCAATATGGGTGTAAATCTGTGTTGTGGCCAGGCTGGAATGCCCGAGAATCTGCTGTATAAATCTTATGTCCCCGCCATTCCTCAATATGGAGGTTGCAAATGTATGCCTGAGCACATGAGGGGTGACCTTTTTCGTTATACCGGACTTTTCTGCAACACGCTTAACCATCCTCTCAATGGTGCTGGTATTGAATTTAGTTTTCTTGTTTGATAGGAACAGGTAGTTGTTGTTTGACCTTATTTTTATCCGTTCTTTTATATAATCTTTTATTTGTTCCTTGCAGATATCGGGCATAACCACAATTCTATCTTTGTCTCCCTTCCCAGCGTGTACATATATAATATTTTCCTCGAAATCAGCATCGCCGATTTCGAGATTAACAAGTTCGCTGACCCGAATGCCGGTATATAGAAATACAGATATAATGGCCCTGTCTCTTATAGAACTGGACCCATTAAGAAGTATGCCCGCATCTTTCTGATTCAGATAAACTGGCATTTTCTGTGATCTTCTTGGTGGAACAAGGTTCGGAGGGACCTCAGTATTTTTGAACTTATAGTAAAGTTTCAATGCCTTCATGGCAAGGTACTGTGATGCCTTTGAGTATTTTTTTTCTGTTACAATAAAGTTCTTGTAATTTTCTATATCCTCAAAATTGATGGATGATATATCCTTATTACAGTATGAAAGAAATCCAGAAATAAGAAACTTATACTCTTTTATTGTGTAAAAACTTTTTCTTTCTGTGATCATAAACCTTTCGAATGACCGCAGTTCTCTTTCTGTATCCATTTTTGTATATATGTTATCCCCTCTTATTTTTATTGTTTTATCTGTCATGGGTTCCGTAAGCATCAATATCAGTATTTTTGGTGTCGGCTGTTTTATAGTATGAAATTACCATTGTGAAAAATAAAATTGAGAGTCCCTCTACTATGAGGTAGCCAGATCTGATCCCATTGTACTGTGATGTATTTACTGGCGAAACTTTTAATAGCAGTGCCATAGCAGAACCTGCAATAATAAAGATGGCAGATGACCCTAAAAGCATAATCCTGTTTCTTCTCATGCTCCTGTCCGGGAATAGAAGGCCAGTCACAACGAACACGTCACCGAATATTAGAAATACAGGGAATATTCTGGGTATTGCGCCTGAGTAATAATCTGACTGAAAATCCTGAGAAAGCCGGTTTCCAGGAAGCACAAAAATAAACAGGTATGTAATAACAACAATCGCCGTTCCAGAAAGGAAAAATATACTATACCTGTCCATACTAATATTAATTGTCTGACATATATAAACATTTCCTGTTACTGAACCATGGATCATAAATGAATCCAGATGGCATACATCCATTTTTCAATACGTAAATTTATATCCTAAATGAATATCATAATGCAATGGAATTCAATAAAATCAGGGCCATGCATTTTCCCAATGATGTTTACATTGGCCATGATGCAATACAGAATGTACGTCATGTGGTGGAAAAAAATTTAAAATCTGGAACTGTTCTAATAGTATCCGGGGAGAAAACTTATAAAATAGCCGGCGAGGCTGTTATAGATAAAATGCAGGGGCTTGAATACCACCTTCTGATGACAGGAAATGCAACCATGGATGCCATAAAAAAGGCAAGAGAGGAAATTATAGGTATCAGGGTAGGCCTTGTAATTGGGGTAGGAGGAGGTTCTAAAATAGATATGGGGAAAAAACTCGCATATGATCTTGATGTCCCATTTATCAGTGTGCCCACTGCCCCCAGCCATGACGGCATTGCATCACCAAGAGCATCTATATATGATGGAAAATCATTCTTATCAATTGAGGCAGCCATGCCTTCTTCCATAGTGGCAGATACCAAAATTATGGTACGGGCACCTTACAGATTTGCTGCATCCGGTGCCTCTGATGTTATTGCCAACCTAACAGCTGTAATGGACTGGAAGATGGCAAACAGAATCAAGGGTGAATCTTTTAGCACCACTGCGGCTGTGATATCTGAGTATTCATCCAGGGACCTGATAGAAAACGCAAATATAATACAGCCTGGTCTGGAATCAAGTATATGGCTGATAACAAAACAAATACTGGCCTCGGGAACAGCCATGGCAATAGCCGGCTCATCAAGGCCAGCAAGTGGCAGTGAGCATCTGTTCGCCCATGCACTGGAGATTCTTGGAAGTGGAACTGCAATGCATGGTGAGCAGGTGGCCATGGGGTCCCTTGCGTCAATGTACCTCCATGGTGGAGACTGGAAGATGCTTTACGAAACATATAAAAAGATAGGCGTTTCAACCAGGGCAGCTGACTATGGCATATCAAACGATACTGCCATAAAGGCGCTTTCCATAGCTCACAGACTTCGCCCCCAGCGGTACACAATACTGGGGGAAACAGATCTAAGTGAGGGCGTTGCAAGGAATGCCTTGAAAACAACAGGAGTGATATAGGCTTAAAGCATAACCTGAAGAACTGTGGACACAAAAATTTGACATAATGATTTGTAGTGGATATATTTCAGATGGTATTATATCCATGTTAAATGATAACTTTAATAAACCATTTAATTTTAAGGAACGTGATCAAATTGAATAAAATAAGTTTAATAGGCGTTGATTTAGCCAAAAAAGATTTGGTGTTTACATTCAGAGGACCATTATCCGGGAAATGCGATGAGTGCAGGATAAAAAATGTCTGCTTTAACCTTGAGCCAGGGAAATCATACCGCATAATAAACGTAAAAGAGCAGGTCAATCCATGTTTTGTATATAATAAAAACAAGGTATCCACAATTGATGTTGAGGAGGTGCCTGATACTTACAATATACAGAACGGCAAAAGGCTTATGGAGGGTTCATCCGTAGAGTTGCGGAGCATGAAGTGTGATTACCTTACATGCCCCAACATTGAAAAATGCAACCTCCTGAACATAAAGGGAAACAAAAAAATTGTTGTAAAAAGGATAAGGGGTAAATTAACCTGCCCAAAGGGATATGATATGCGGGAAGTTGAATCCTAATGCTGAAGATAGGTTTAATCGGAAAGCCAAATGCTGGAAAGTCAACATTATTTTCTGCAATTACATCGATTGATGTTGATATAGCAAATTATCCATTTACCACAATAAAGCCAAATATTGGAATCTCCTTTATAAAGGATAAATGCCCGGAGGATGAAATACATTCAAGATGCAATCCCAGAGAGGGAAAATGTATAGATGGCATTAGGTATATTCCTGTAGAAATAATTGACGTTCCGGGGTTAATTGAAGGCGCAAGCGAGGGAAAGGGCATGGGAAATGAGTTCCTCGACAATATCAGGGATGCGGATATAATTCTCAATCTTTTTGATGCATCTGGCATGACAGATGTTGAGGGCAATCCTGCAGAAAAGCGGCATGACCCTGTGCAGGACATTGATTTTGTACATAGTGAAATAGTTAAATGGATGAATGGGAAAATATCAAAGGACTGGCAAAAATTTGCAAGGAAGGAGGACAACAGCCCGGATCGCCTGGAAGTCAAAATACTCCAGAAGGCTGCGACCTTTGGGATAAATGAAAAGGAAATGATACTAATAATGACCAGAGAAAAATTCCCTGAAAAGCTTATTCACTGGACAGATGAAGATATACAGAGGTTATCTGAGGCCATACTGAAATACGCCAAGCCAGTTTTTAATATAGGCAATAAGGCTGATATGGTAACCGATGAAGAACTTGAATCTATGGAAGCGGGAAGGGGCAAAGTATATTTTATTTCTGCACAGTATGAGCTTGTTCTGGAAAAAGCATTAAAAAATGGATACATTATACCAGACGGTAATGGATTTTTATTTACAGATAAATCCGGAGGGTCACAGAAAACGGTGATCAATGCCATCATGGAAAGGGTAAATGGGAATGTCGTAAAACGTTTTTACGATGTCCTGACTGAAATTATAAAATCACTTGGTTATATCGTGGTATACCCGGTTCTTGATGAAAGCAGGTGGACAGATAAGAACGGAAATGTTTTGCCTGATGCGTATCTAATGAAGGAGGGCGATACAGCACTGGACCTGGCATACAGAATACACACAGACATCGGAAAAAACTTTATCCGTGCGGTGAATGGACGCACGCAGAGAGTAATAGGAAAAGATTATAAATTATTAAATAATGACGTTATCAAAATAATTTCAAATTCAAGGTGATATAGTGCCCAATGGTATGAATGCAGGAAAAAAATTAATGAAAGCAAGAAAACATTATGCGTGGTCGGATAGAGATTACAAGAGGAGAATGCTAGATTTGAGGAGGAAGAGCGATCCTCTTGAGGGGTCACCACAGGCTAAGGGCATAGTTATAGAAAAGGTCGGTATAGAGGCTAAACAGCCTAACTCCGGAATCAGAAAATGCGTCAAGATACAGTTGATAAAGAATGGCAGGCAGTTATCCGCCTTTGCACCAGGTGATGGTGCCATAAACTATATAGATGAACATGACGAGGTAATGGTTGAAGGCATAGGTGGAAGGATGGGAAGAAGTAAGGGAGATATCCCTGGAGTCAGATACAAGGTAATTAAGGTAAATGGCATTTCCCTGAATGAGCTGGTACGTGGAAGAAAGGAGAAAACAGTAAGGTGATAATATGGATCAGTTAATAATGAATAAATATGACATTTCAGGAATACAAATAAAGGATCAGGGGCTTGCAACATACATAAATCTCACATCTTACCTTAATCTTGATACAGGTGGCAGGTTTTCAAACTACCTTTCTGGAAAAAGGAATATTAATACCATTGAAAGATTGCTTAACAATCTTATGAGAACAGAGAAGTGGACAGGAAAGAAGTATTCTGCATACAGGGTTCTCAGTGAAGCTTTTGACATAATAGCAACAAAAACAAAACAGAATCCTGTCCAGATACTAGTATCAGCTATAGAGAATTCGGCACCCAGAGAGGAGGTTACTAGATTGAAGTACGGCGGTATTGCAGTACCAAAGTCCGTTGATGTTTCACCTTCCAGAAGGCTTGACGAGGCCCTCAGGAATATAGCCCGTGGGGCAACGAAAGCATCTTTCAAACATAAAACACACATAGAAGAATGCCTGGCAAGCGAAATTATGCTTGCAGCAAGAAACGATGCAAATTCATTTGCAATAAGCAAGAAAGAAGAAATTGAAAGAGTAGCTGCCTCGGCAAGATAAATTTATAGTATCCCATCGGGTTCAGATTCACTATTTTATTTATAATACCTGCTAATGTTATTTTTATTGTTGTATTATTCCATGTACCTGTTAAAAATTAAGTGTAACTCTTTAGGAATAAATGCTAAGAGCCACCATCATAATGACTATAATAATTAGAAGCGCCATTGTAATCATTGAGTATACATGCGTAACTTTCCTGATCTTTTTAATCTCATCAAATTTGCCCTCCTCATTAAGCCTTACTATAAGTTTTCCGTGATATATGTTGTTTCCGTACATAATTATTATCATAACAACTATGATTATTTCAGCAGCAAGCAAAATTTTACCGCCTGTACTGGCTATGTACAGTGACGGGTTTAAGATATATTTATAGGTCATCAGAAGCCCTGTAAGGATAAGCAACCCAAGTGTTAAATTTGTCCAGAATGCAAAACGGTGTCCAACAAAACCCAGAAGCCGGGTACGGAGTTTATCATCATTCATTTTATATGATTCCGGCCATAGGATAAGCCATATAAATATTGACCCGCCAACAAAGGTAATTGCAGAAAGCACATGCACAGAAAGCAGAACAAAAAATAGAGCCTTATGTAATGCCGGGGATATAATTAAGCCGTAATACATCGAAGTTAATTATTTACATATATATTAAATCTAACTTCTTTACCATGCTATAGATGGGTTTCCTGCTCTTATGCTTAATTTTTTTCAAGTAATTTTATATTGAGCACCTTCTCCAATTTTCTTGCAGTGCTTATATCCGGGAGCAGTTCACCCCGTTCTATGTTGGAAAGGACGTTTTTACGCTCAAATATTTTCTTAGCCAGGTCATCCTGTGTCATATTCATTGATTCCCTCTTATTTTTTATTAACTCTGCGTAATCCTCAACAACATCAAAGTCCTCAACATTTTCTTTATGTACAGGTTTCTTCAAAGGTGCCTGTTTTTTGAATGGTTTCTTGTATGTTACCACATTTATTTTCTTCTCGGGAAATTTTATTGTTATGCTTTCACTTATTTTGTTGAGTTTCTTTTCCTCAACTGGATCTCCAAATTTTGCGCATTTCGGGCATACATTAAGTATGGCACCAGAAATACGTACCTTGATTAATTTATCGCTTGGTTCTCCGCACATTTCACAGTTCATAATAATATATGCCTATCTGAAATATAGATTTTATCAAATTAGCAATATTTGAAGTGGTGGAGTTATCCGCCCATAGATTATGCAGGAACCCGGGTCTCTCCATGGTTAAAAATTATGTAAAAATTATACAGAAATAATCGAAAATATCCTATAATGTTATTAATCACCACATTATAGTGAGTAATACCAGGGATAAACGCTGGTTGCGCTTATAGTCCTCCCAAGAAACCCATTATTGTATTTTCCATGTGCCAGTATATGGCTTCCAACTGCCGGGGCTGACCCATTGAAATATACATAGAAGTAATGGCCAGAATCATTGATCTGTACAACACTGGTGTTATCATATTCAAATCTGTGATCAACTGTACCGTACACATAATATGTGTTACCGCTATGCATTGAACCGGGACTTGCCGCTATGGCAACCGGTACTATTCCATATGCAAGCAATGCTATTACAATTATAACTAAAACCGCTACTAACTTCCTTTCTCGTTTCTTCATGGTAGTTGGATACAAATTATAGTATTAAAAATATTTGGAATTGCCATATATCATTTTTGGGAAGTTATATATTTTTATTGGCTATAGAGAATTATGAAGAAGCATGATCATCCCCTGAAAATACAGAACAGCAGGATTTTAATTGATAAAAGTAGAATTTATACTGCAACTGCTTATAACCAATCGGTATACGGGGAGAGAATCAAGAGATCTGGAAATGTATACTTCAGAGAATGGAACCCAAGAAGGAGCAAGCTCGCGGCTGCCATACTAAAGGGATTTTCTAGCATGCCTGTTGAACAGGATTCATCGATACTCTATCTTGGAGCATCCACTGGAACAACAGTAAGCCATGTTGCAGATATTTCATACAGGGGCAGTGTATTTGCAGTAGAATTCTCATATGATTCATTTATAAAGCTATACGATCTGGCGAGGAGGAGAAATAATATCTTTCCCATACTGGAGGATGCCAATATGCCGGAGAAATATCAATTTTTTGTGGGAAATCCAGATATTATATATCAGGATATTGCACAGAGGAACCAGGTACAGATTTTCAATGAAAATGCAAAAATATTTTCATCTGCAAAAAAAGCTATGTTAATTATTAAGGCAAGGGCAATATCATCCAACAGATCAGATAAGAGCATTATCAATTCTGCAGTAAGGCAGATAAAGGATTTCAGGGTGAGAGAAGTAATAGATCTTAAACCGTATGATGTTGGTAATTATTTCATATATCTTGATAAAGATTAACATGCATACCGCTTCTGTTAATAAAAATATTAAAATTTAAATAATTATATTATTCATAAAAGTTCTGGCTTGAAATATTTATTTTCTGTATTAATTTCGTATTTATCCATTTTTATTATAATTTTTGAAATAAATAATTTTTTCATATTAAATATATATTTAATTTGACATGAAAAGGCATTAGAAAAGGTTATATAGTTCTCTTTTTTATATCATATAAGGTAAGAGACTTGAAAATAGAAGTTGGAGAAAAATATGATTTCGAAATAGAGAGGTCGGACATAGAGAACGTAACGGAGGGGTCAGTAATAGCAACATATTACAGCCTTGGCAACCCTATATATGTCGAGTTAATCATCAACAGGAGCCTGTCAAGAGAAATCAACAAATTCTTTGCAAACACAGAGAAAAAATCAGCAATAATATCAATAGAAAGAATATCAAAATCAAAATACAGGATAACTCCTACTATAGTTATACTTAACAGACAGAGAGGTGCCCTCCAGAAATAAAGGATCTCTATTGATTATTTTACCTTCTTCCTGAATTATTAATTGTTTATTTTTATTTTTAATGAGTGTTTTATGCTGAAAGTAAGTTTTACGTTTTTATAGAAATGGCAGTAATTTTACGGATTCAAAGGTTAATGATATGCCCGAAAGGAAGGATATGCATGAATTTCAATTATTTATAGAAAATTTCCATATATTATTTACCAGCATAAAGGTTATTGATGAAATTGCCGAAATACTGATTCAAAAACTTTATATACAGTTTTTATAATGTATAATCTGGTCTTTCTAATGTCGCTATACAGAAAGAAAGGAAAGGACGAATTAGATGAAGAAGCCAGCTATGAAGAATTAGAAAAAGATATATGGAGAGAAGATAAAAATAATTCAGGGAGAAAGTCTGGTCCTGTCTCTAGGAAATAATGTCGATTCTCTGACATTATTTAAACCGAGGAGGTTCATCACAAGCCGTTCAAGGCCAAGCCCCCATCCGGCATGTGGTGGCATTCCATATTTAAATGCCTTTTCGTAAAATTCAAAGTCGTTTTTATTGAGCCCTTTTTTCATAAAATTTTCTTCCAGCATTCTGTAATTATGTACTCTCTGTGCACCGGAAGTTACCTCTATATCGTTCAGCTGCAGGTCAAATGATTTTGTTATCTCAGGATTTGTATCCGGGTGCGTATAAAATGGCCTCATGGCTGAGGGCCATCCGGTAATAAAATAAAAGCCGTTGAATTTCTGTGCCAGTATTTTGTTTGCCTCAGGTGAGAAATCATCACCGAAGGATAGTTTCAGGCCGTGGTTATTTAGGTATCCCAGTGCCTCTTCGTATGTTATCCTTGGGAATGGCGGATCAAGCCTGTCAACATGGTATCCTGATCTTTCCAGTTCGGCGCCCATGACATCAATGGTTCTGTTGACCGCATAGGATATTGCTCTCTCGAGATATTCCATTGCCTTTCTATCATCGATAAACGCCGCTTCCATATCTATAGAGGTAAATTCGTTGAGGTGCCTTACTGTATTTTCCTTTTCTGCCCTGAATGCAGGGCCAACCTCAAACACCTTGTCAAATCCTGATCCTATGAGTATTTCCTTGTAGAGCTGCGGCGACTGGTTTAGATATGCCTGTTTTTCGAAATATTCTACGCGGAATAGATCTGCACCTCCCTCAGTGGCTGCCCCAACTATTTTCGGAGTATGCACCTCTATAAAATTTTCCCTGTTCATATACTCCCTTATGCCGAATAGGAGCTGACTTTCAAACTTAAATATAACAAGATGCTCCGGTTTCCTTAAATCCAGAAAACGGTTGTTCAGCCTGGTATCGAAATCTGCTGACACCCTATCAATAACCCCCAGTGGAAGGGGCGTGTCTGCAATGGAAAGTATTTCGACACCTGTAGCCAGAACTTCAGTTCCTGACCTGCTCACGCTTTTTTTATTCAGTATGCCATGGACTGAAATAACAGACTCCCTTGTTATCTCATAGAGCTCATCATAATTCGTAATGCTGCCCTTTTTCACGGTCACCTGAATCTGGCCTGTACTGTCACGGACAATAATGAACATCAGGTTTTTTATCTTCCTGAGTTCCTGAATCCAGCCCTGCAGCGTAATCTCCTTCCCATCATCCAGTGTTTCTGTATCGGCAATATAAGTTCTCATTCTTATGGTATATTTATCTATTATTAAATTCTTTAAGTTTTTTTTAGCAAACTATAACTATTCATTTAGGTTTTATGATTGATGGAAAAATCCAGGGCTTTTCTTTTGCTATTGTTAATCGGGGTAATACTTATAGTGGTTGCTGCACCGCTGTTGCAGCATGGATCATCTGCTATCCATGATGAAGCATCCAGCAGGGAGGTTCTGGTCATAAATTTAACAGGGTCTATAGATCCGGGAACGTATAGCATGATTAAATCAGATCTGCATGGTGTAAGCAGTTCCTCTGTTAGGGCAGTTATAATCAACATAAATGCAGGATCTGGCATGTTAAAGAGTGCACTGGATATGGATAAATGCATAAATTCCACTGAAAATTCCGGGATAAAGGTTTATGCCTACATTGGACCAGGAGCATCAGCTGTAAATGCAGGTTCATATGTGGCCATGGATGCAGATGGAATTTATATGGCCCCAGGTTCATCAATCGGCAGGGCTAAACCCTACATCATAGCGGGATCACAGGAGGAAGAAAATGCTGATGCCCTGAATATGGGTAATATAATGTCAGCATTAGCTTCATCACATGGTAGAAACGGTACCTATGCCATGGAAATGGTTACAGGCGATACTGTATATGATTCCTCTGTTGCAATTTCTGATAATGTGGCAAACGGGAGGTCCCCGAGCCTGGGGGGGTTTATTGCAGAAATGAATCTTAGCTCATACGGCATACACTACAGTGAGGAGAATTTATATGAAAACTTTATTGGGTTCCTTGGAAGCCCATTTACTGCAGGGCTTCTGATACTTACTGGCATAATAGCAGTATTTTTTGACCTTTACCATGGAACAATTGTGCTTTCTGTGCTGGGGGTTGCATTGATAGTCCTTGGAATTATAGGTGCAGCCCTCATAGACGCATCAGTCATAGGGCTCCTTCTGCTCCTTCTGGCCGGGATACTTATATTCATAGAATTTGAAACAAATCACGGCGTGGCCCTATTGCTTGGATTGATTTCAGGTATTGCAGGCGTTTATTTTCTTGGGTCTTCCTATGGAACAAACAGCCCCGGATACTCTCCGGATCCATATGGTGAGGGATTCTACCTGACATCAATTGCTATCATCCTGCTGGGAATGCTAATGGTAGTTTATATAAGCAGGATATTGAAATCGCAGATAAGGGAACACTATACCGGAATCGAGTCACTTATAGGCCACAGCGCAGAGGTTAAGACAGCCATGGGAACAAATGGCAGGGGCTTTGTTGCAATAGAGGGTGTCCAGTGGAGGGCACTCAACATCGGCGTCCCTGTCAACAGAAATGATAGGGTGATAATAATTGAACGCAGGGGACTTACCCTGATAGTAAAAAAGATTTGATTCTGGACTATCTTTATATCTTTTCTGTAAATACAGACATAATGTACATACTTGGATATGATGTGGGTGGTACCAAAATTTCAACTGTCATTGGAAATGAAAGTGGGGAGATCATAGGAAAAATTGTACGGAGAACAGCCAGAGAGTATGGCAAAACAGGAATAACAGAACAGTTGATTTCCATGGGCGAGGATCTGATAGAGAAGAAAAACATCGATAAAATTTCAAAAATTGGTATAATATTTGCAGGGCCTGTGGATTCCGAAAAGGGCGTAATAATATCATCCCCTAATATAATTGGATTAAAAAATTATAACATCACTGAGGAACTGAAGAATCATTTCAAGGTTCCGGTTTATCTCCAGAATGATGCAATAGCATCCACAATTGCTGAAAAACTTTATGGATCAGGTAAAAACTATTCAAATTTTGTATACATGACTCTGAGTACCGGTATCGGCGGCGGTATTTTTATAAACAACAGGCTTTATAAGGGGTCACATGGTATGGCTGGAGAATTCGGGCATATGGTTATCCTTCCCAATGGACCGCTATGTGGCTGTGGCAGGCGCGGATGCCTTGAGGCCCTTGCCAGTGGCAGGGGAATAACGAGGAGGGTTGTGGAGAACATCAGCGCCATAAAAAATTCCACCATATTTTCTGACATGAATCCGGGCGACATAGATGCCAAGGAGATATTCGCTGCCAAGGAATCAGGAGATATGTTCGCACAGCTCATAGTTGAGGAAACCATATATTATCTTGCTGTAGGGCTTGTGAATATAATTAATGCACTGGACCCGGATGCGATTATAATAGGCGGTGGCATATCAAGGGAGGGGGATAATTTATTCAAGCCCTTAAGGCTTGCAGTAAAGGAGGAAATGAAATCCATGAAACGGCCAGTAAAGATAATAAAGGCTCTGGATAACGGTGCGGACCTTGGATGCATTGCCATAACACAGTATGAGGAAATGTGACATCATTCTATCTCTAAAGATCCGGGATTCCCACTTAAGAGTTAACTAATTCCCCCTAAACTAGGGCATGGTATTCCATGTTTTCTGGCTAATTTATTTTTTAATCAACCTAATTGCCTTTTCGGGGCATGAAACCACGCAATCCCCGCTGATTTGCACAGATCTATGTGTAATGGTGATCCTACTATGTTATTATGGATCCTTGCCTTAAATTTTCCCATAAAGGTCAATCCGTTTATTTCTTCAGATGTTCGTGGCCTCAATTCAAACACATTTTCAGGACACACAGCAACACACTGCCCCTTCGCCTCGCATTTTGACTGGTCTACTACTGGCATGGTTCCATTATTCTTGCATGATATATCTTCTGCCATCTGTGGGAATTATCCACACCATTTCAATATTTCTGTTAATATTTTTAATTATATATCAAAATAACTCATGAAATACAAAATATTAAATAATATCATTGGCTAGTATTTATAGGGTGTTGTGGTGTCTGTTTATAATGCTGTGGTTTTGAGGTCAATAAAGAGGAATATATCAAGGGTAAAAAATAAAAAATTACCCACTATAGCCGGTCATAAACTGCTATATGAATGTAATTTAAGGTGCAAAATGTGTCCGTTCTGGAGGAGGCCGGACAGCAAATTATTATCCATGGATCAGGAAATTGCAATGATGGAAAAATTAAAGGAGGCAGGAGTATCATACTTAGGATTTGAAGGCGGTGAGCCCCTGTTAAGAAATGATACACCTGATATACTCAGGGAAAGCCATAAAAGATTTCACACATCTATGGTAACAAACGGGTGGAGGCTTGAGAAAAAAATAAAGGAAATTTCAAATTCATTGGATTTTCTCTTTGTTTCAATTGATGGGAATAAGGAGGTTCATGATACAATGAGGGGCATGAGTGGATCCTTCGAGCATGCAATAAGAGGGATCAACGCATCAAAGCGTGCAGTTCCGGTGGCCATGAGCTCTACCATAACCAGGGAGAATATTGACACAGTACAGGATATACTTGATATTGGGGATGATCTTGATGTTCCCATAAATTTCCAGATCGAATATGACTATTCTACCGCAGAGAAGATCTCGCCAGAGAAGGATAAACTTCTTTCGGTCCTTAACATGCTTATTGAAAGTAAAAAAAATGACGGCCCTATTATGAATACTGTGCAGTATTTTGAATCCATAAAAAATTCATGGTTTTATGGAATGAAATGGGAATGCAGGCCCTGGTTAACAATCAACATAGATCCAGAGGGTAGGGTGGTAACACCGTGCTATATAATAAACGAGTATTCTGGAGCAGATTATGTCTGGAATATGGATATTAAAAAGATGTGGAACAGCTTTGACTGGGAACCCTACAGGTCATGCAATAAATGCGCACTTTCCTGTTATCTGGAGCCCTCACTTTTCAAATGGACAAAGCCTGCAATGGTTAAAAGCAGAATCATTGACGCAACAATAGATTATATAAAGTTCAACGCATCAAGAAAGGGATATTAGGATATCTTCAAAAGAGCCGCCGACGGGATTCGGTCCCGCGACCTCGTGCTTACCAAGCACGCGCTCTACCAGGCTGAGCTACGACGGCATTATGGGTTAATCATAAGTGAATATAAATTATTTTTGAATTTTCACAAGAATAAAGAGTTAAATACCCTTAACTGATAATTAATACTCATGATTAACCAGGACATAGAAGCGGACGACATTAAGCGTCAGTGGATAGGATTTTTCGACCAGTATGATTACAATGACCAGATAAATAAATTGAGAAGTGACTATCCCGATGTAAAATCTCTTTATATTTCATACAGCGACCTTACAGGTTACAGTTCTGAGTTTGCTGAGGCCCTGATGAAAGATCCTTACTATTATATCACAATTGGGGAATTTTATATAAAAGAAACTCTGGGAATAACGAATAATAAGGTTCGCAGGCTTAACATCCGCCTGGTAAATGTACCGGATATTAGCGGAATAAAATATGAAATAAGGAATGTCAGGAGCACAAATGTAAATTCGTACATATCCATAAATGGAATAATAAGGAAAAATACTGAAGTTTTACCCAGGCTTCAGAATGCGGCATTCAAATGCCCGGCATGTGGCGAACTGACCATAGTTCCGGAGGACATACAGAAACTATTTGAACCCACAGCATGCCAGGCCTGCGGCTGGAATAAGGGAAAACTCAAGCTCATACCTGAGGAATCAGAATTTGTTGATACCCAGAAACTGGAAATACAGGAAAATCCTGACAGCATAGACGGGACTTCACAGCCGCAGAGGCTTACACTGATAATTGAGGATGATATAACTGGAAAGATATATCCCGGGGACAGGGTAACAGTTTACGGCATACTGAAGGCCGATGAAAAACACATAGGCAATACTATGCTGACGGAATACAACATTTACCTGAATGTGAACAATTTCAGAAAGGAAACAAGGGATTTCGAGGAGATAAAGATCAATGATGAGGATGAGAAAAAGATCAGGGAGCTTGCAAAGGAGCCAAATATAATCGACCGGCTCGCCAAATCCATAGCCCCATCAATATATGGACTTGATGTAATCAAAAAATCCCTTGTGCTCCAGCTCTTCGGTGGGGTCAGGAAAGTCATGAAGGATGGTACACATATCAGAGGTGATATACATATACTAATGATAGGCGATCCGGGAACAGCTAAATCACAGCTTTTAAGATATATGACGTATATATCACCCAGGAGTGTCTTTGCATTTGGAAAGGGATCCAGTGCGGCCGGGCTTACTGCAGCAGCTGTCAGGGATGATTTCGGGGAGGGCAGGTGGACACTTGAGGCTGGGGCATTAGTACTTGCTGATAACGGCTTTGCAGCCATAGACGAGCTGGATAAAATGGATAAAAATGATACAGCATCAATGCATGAAGCCATGGAACAGCAATCTGTAACAATATCAAAGGCAGGAATCATGGCAACGCTGAAGTCCAGATGCTCCATACTGGCGGCGGCAAACCCAAGATTCGGTAGGTATGACCCAATGAAGACCATTGCTGAGCAGACTGAATTCCCGCCCCCACTTCTCTCAAGATTTGATATTATATTTAAGCTCATAGACACGCCAAATCGTGAGATAGATGACAAGCTGGCTGAACACGTTCTCAAAACCAACCGCCTTGGTGAAATTTACAGAAGCATGGAAAACAGCAATATAGACATTACCGTCCCTGATGAAGAGAATTTCATAGCAGAGCTGGATAAGGACCTGATAAGAAAATATGTATCATATGCCAAAAATCGTGTTTTCCCTAGGTTGAGTGATGACGCTATAAGCATATTGAAGGAGGAGTATGTAAAAACCAGGTCCAGTGGAATAGACTCGGTTCCGATTACCGCCAGGCAGCTGGAATCAACAATTAGGCTTGCAGAGGCAGCCGCAAGGGCACGCCTTTCACCTATAATAACCGTAGAGGATGCCCTTCTTGCAAAGGGGGTTGTTGATTATTACCTAAAAGAGGTTTCGGCCATGAACGGACAGGTGGACATTGACATACTAAGTACCGGGATCAGCACAAAGCAGAGAACAGAGCTTGAGGTTGTCCTTTCTGTGATCAAGGAGGCAAAGGAAAGCATGGGCGAGCAGAAAAAAGCCCCGGAAATAGAAACTGTACTGGAAATGCTGAAACAGAAGGGAATAAGCAGGGAACGGGCAGAAACTGACCTTGCTAGGCTGAAAAGCGATGGTTTTATCTATGAACCACAGAATAAAAGGGTAGATCTAATTTGAACACTATTAATATGAAAATACTTAATATCAACGGAGAGGTGCTGCTGGCTGCAGCGGACAGTGAGCTTATCAACAGAAACCTCAGGGAGGGAAAATTGCATCTGGAGGTAAAGCAGGATTTTTATGGGGAAATGAAAGTTTCTGAGGAAACTCTTATATCGTCTCTGAGGATATGCACCATAGCAAACCTTGTGGGTGAACGTGTGGTAAATGCTGCAATTGAGGCTAATTATATAGATCGGGAAAACGTAATAAGAATAGAAGGGATACCCCATGCACAGCTGGCAAAAATAGTCTAATCCAGTTCTGGACGGGACTTGAGAGAGTTCACAATCCAATGGTAAAGGATATATATAGTTAAATAATAGGGAATAACTTACAATTAACAGGATGGTAATATGGCTGATAACAAGAAAAATGATGAAAATTTTCAGTATATCGTTCGAATAGCGAATAAAGATATTAAGGGAGAGAGGAAGCTAAATCTGGCACTGGCAGATGTTAACGGGATAGGTGACAGGCTGGCAACGATACTTATTAAAAAGTTCAACCTCGACAAAAACAGGCAGATAGGAGAACTCAGCGAAGATGAGATTCTGGAAATAAGAAAGTATGTAGAAAACAAAGAATATGATGGCATGCCTGTTTGGCTTTTAAACCACCGCAAGGATATTGCAACAGGAAAGGACTTGAATTTACTCTCAAATGATTTGAATTTACAGATTAATGATGATATAAACCTTATGAAGAAAATGAGATCCTATCGTGGATTAAGACATGAACAGGGCCATAAGGTAAGGGGACAGAAAACACGTTCCAACGGAAGGCACGGACTTTCTATGGGAGTCATAAGAAAGAAACAGGAACAGAAAAAATAAGGTGATGTGATGGGAGACCAAAAATTTCAGAGAAAAAGATATTCAACTCCAAGACACCCATGGGAGAAGGAGAGAATAGATTATGAAAGGCAGATTGTAATAAAGTATGGTTTGAAAAATAAAAGGGAGCTTTGGAAGGCACAGGCTGTTTTATCTTCCTACAGGGCCCAGGCAAGAAACCTCCAGGCAAAGGTCAGGTATAACGACCCTGTTGCTGAAAAACAGTTCCAGCTATTATTGAAAAAGCTGGACAGGTTAAGCCTTCTGAGCGAGGGTGCAACCCTGGATGATATACTTGCACTTACACTGGAAAATATACTTGATAGAAGACTCCAAACACTTGTATACCAGCTCAACATGGCAACAACCATGAAGCAGGCACGCCAGCTCATTACCCATGGCCACATAAAGGTTGGGGACCATGTGGTAACAATCCCTAGCCTCGCTGTAGAGAAAGGGGTGGAGGATACCATAACATATAATGAAAAATCTCCATTTTCAGATGATAAACATCCAATCAGGCTTGTTCTGGCAGGGATGAAGGAAAATGAGGCTGCTGAAGAGGATCAGAAGGACAAGGGTGAATCACAATGAATAAGGTAGGAATAGCACATATCTATGCATCGCAGAACAATACAATAATACTTATCACAGACCAGACAGGTTCTGAAACAATTGCAAAATCAACAGGAGGTATGGTTGTAAAAAATGATAGGGAAGAATCCAGTCCCTACGCAGCCATGAAGGCATCAGATATAATAACAGAGAAGCTCAGGGAAAAGGAGATAACCGACCTCATAATAAGGGTGAGAGCCCCAGGAGGCAGCAGATCAAGAATACCGGGTCCAGGAGCACAATCTGCAATAAGGACACTGTCAAGGGCAGGATTCAAAATCCTCAGAATTGAGGAGGTAACACCCACACCTCATGATGGCACAAAGAAGAAAGGCGGCAAGAGGGGAAGGAGAGTTTAATCATGCTTAAGATTATTGAACTGAAGGATAATTTTATAAGATTTTCCATAGACGGGATTACACCTGGCATAGCCAATTCAATTAGACGTACACTTATAAACGATATTCCGAAGCTGGCAATAGAGAACGTTATTTTCCATCATGGAGAAATCCGGGATGCGGATGGAAATGTATACGACTCCTCACTTCCACTCTTTGATGAGGTTCTGGCTTCCAGACTTGGGCTTATACCGCTTAAAACAGATATTTCAATGAATTTCAGGGACCAGTGCACATGTGGCGGAAAGGGCTGTGATTTATGCACCGTTACATATTCAATAAATAAACTTGGGCCAGGCACTGTATATTCATCTGATATAATGCCCGTGAATAACCCTGACCTCAAACCGACAGATCCGCTTATCCCCATAATAGAACTCAAAAAGAGCCAGGCGGTACTGGTAACCTGTGAAGCTATACTCGGAAGGGGTTCAGAGCATGCAAAATGGCAGGCTACTTCAGGTGTTTCATATAAGTATCACCGTAATTTCCATGTAAATAAGGAGGTAATGGACAACTGGGAGTTCTATAAACAGACATGCCCCAAATCAATAGTCAGCGAAAATGAAAACACTATAGTATTTACCGATGATATACCATGCAGTTATCTATCACAGCTAATGGAGCGTGATGGTGTGGTGGTTGAAGAGGATGAAAATAACTTTATTTTCAAGTTTGAAACAGATGGTTCACTGAGCGCCGTCGATGTCTTAAAATACGCTTTAAAGAGATTGCCTGAAAGATTCACCTCCCTGATGGAAAGCCTATCAGATTGAATAAAATTTAGAAAGGCTAATTCCATATGGCAGTCCCGTCCATGAATTATTTAAAATTTTTAATGGATGAAAGTTTATAAAATTTTAAAATGTTTTTTTCTCTATTTTACTAATTAAAGCCCGAATATGAAGAACATATGTAACAGTGCAGGATAGGATTCGAATGCAACATATATTCCCACAAGTACTATGATTACAGAGAATACCTTTCTAAGAGTCCCCTTCTTTCCACCCAGATTTACTGAGAGCTTGGTACCGAGGTATCCGCCAAATATTCCGCCGAGAACGTACACAACTGCAACAAGGATTAGAACATCCCCAACAATCCCACTGCTTATATATTGGAGTCCTGGAGCAACCATGGCATACCTTATAGCGGTAACAACCCCGAAAGTACCTACCGCCAGAAGAGATGTACCTATAACCATTCCTATTTTTATTTTCGAAGAGGCGAGCATTCCAGGAACTATGAGAAATCCACCACCGATTCCAAAAAATCCTGAGGCAAATCCCACTATGAGGGAATAAGCTGAAACCTTTCCGTATTTCGTACTTTTTGCTCTTTCCTTGCAATCCTCATCTGGAACTGCCCTGCATTTGCTTATATACATATAAATTCCTATGATGATCATCAACATAGAGAAGAAAAAGAGCAGTTCTCCCCCCTTGATAATAAGCCCTATGGTTGAACCTATTAATACTCCTATGATACCCACCAGGGCAAATACACCACCAAGCTTAATATTTGCATTTTTCTTCCTTAGATGCTGGGCAAAATTTATATAAGCTGTTATACCGACTGCGAGCGCAGTGGTGCCTATAGCCAGATGCGGGTGATGAATGCCAACAAAATAAATGAACAGTGGAACTGCTAGTATGGAACCTCCACCACCTATGAGGCCCAGGCTAAATCCCACAGCCACCCCAGAAACTATGGCCAGGATATACTGGATTAATGTTATATCTATCATTTAATACCGCATGAGTATTGCAATTGTGTATAAATACATTATTCATATAGTAATAAAAATATTCATAACAATGGAAAATCAGCAAAGAAAATAATTATTTATGAGTTTTAACTTTCATGCAGCAGGTTGCTGAGATGATACAGTGCCTTGCCTGCATTTGAATTGTCTATTACTATCCATATTTCCGTGTTTAGCCTGTAAATATTTGTGAACTTTATACCGTACGTCATCAGGTAATCCGTGATCAGGAGTGTAAGTCCAGGGGTAAAGGATGATTCCTTTGGGAGGATTATTTTTATAAGGGCAATTTTGCTCTGCCTGTTTCCTGTGTTCGCTATACATATGTATATATTTGATTCCTTCATTACCAGAATAGTGTTTTCCGGTATCTTTTTGATATCATCAAAATAAAGGATGCTGTACTCATACTCTATGGTGAGGGATGATTTTTTAAGTATCTCCAGATCGTCTGTGTATTCAGGCTTTTCAGTCTTCATGTTGGCCAGGACTTTAACTATGGTATTGAATTTTACTGTCTTACCTGTCATGGCCTCAACCTTATCCTTTATGTTTTCGGCCACCTTGGTATAATTGCATAATCCACTGGAAATGGCCATAGAATAGATGAGATTATTGCTGACAATCACTTTTACCGAATCAGAGATTTTTGTCATAAAACATCATTATATCAACATATAAATTCATTGCTATTGAAAATAAACCATTTAATCCATATCCATGATATATGAAACTATATAGTTTATTCATTAATCAAAATGGTGATTTCTGGTTCAAAAAATTTAAGCATAAAATTAATTAAATGCAAACGAATAGATGAGATTATCGGTGTATAAATGAAATTAGGTATTATCGCAAGAATCAACTGCCATTCGTGCATAAGAATTGCAAGGAGGATACTGGAGATTGTGCCACCATCATGGGAAATATTGGTGGAGGATAAGCTTGCAAGGTCTTTGAACAGAAAAGGCACCGATTTCAGGAATATTGATGCAGATATTATAATAGTAATAGGTGGTGATGGAACAATACTGAGGACGGCACAGCTTTCAAGGGGCAAGATTCTGGGAATCAATGTGGGAGGCCTGGGTTTTCTGTCGGAGGTAGAAATAGGGAATATTGAGGAATCAGTACACAACCTTATTAATGGAAACTACAGGACATACGATGTCATGAAGCTGGAAGTTTACATTAACGATAAATACTTCGGGAAGGGAATCAATGATATTGTAATCCACACAGCCAGGATATCAAAAATAAGGAAATTCAGTGTGTATATAGATGACCGGTTTATGGAAAACACCAGTGCAGATGGGGTTATTGTGGCAACTCCAATAGGATCCACCTCTTACTCATACAGTGCCGGGGGCCCAATACTTATACCATCACTGAAGGCTATGGTAATATCCTATATAGCCCCATTTGGATCAAGGCTCAGGCCAATAGTGTGCCCAGACAGCAGTAAGATTACAATAAAAATCATCGGAAAATTTAGCTCTCTCGTAATAATAGATGGACAGAGGGAGGCAGTGGTCAATGGAAACGACCGCGTAGACATTAAGGTTTCCAGTGAAAAACTAACCTTCATAGAACTAAAAAATTCATTTTATGACAGGCTCAGGGAGAAGCTGATTAAAGATGTGGTCAATTAGGGAACGGACGCTCAGGATGATAATGGAGGCTTCAAAGGATTCATATCCTAATGAGTTTGGGGCCATGCTGCGTGCAGAGCATAACATTATTTACGAAATAGCAATGCTACCAGGCACTATCAGTGGGCATGTTCATGTTATATTTCAGGCATATTCCATGCCCATAGATTTCAGTTATGTTGGGTCAGTGCATTCACACCCATCCGGGAATACCCATCCTTCAGATGCGGATCTTCACATGTTTTCCAATACAGGCCCGGTGCATATAATAGTAGGGTATCCATATAATTTAAACAACTTCTCAGCATATACAAGGAATGGCGACCCGTTAAAGCTGGAGATCATTTAATATCTGTACCTCAGTATGCCGCAGTAACCACCGAACTGTTTTATGATTTCACCGGAATCCGTGTAGTCACTGATTACATGAACATTTACGCCGTTTATCTGCGAAAGCAGGACTCTTGTTCCCGGGTCCCTGAATTTTGATTCTGATATGAGCAGGTCTTCCAGCATGTTCATGGATGCATATTTTACTATTTCATCATAACCGTAAACACTCAATCCGGTTTTATTCAAATTTTTGAGAAAGTTCTGTATAAGCTTTTCATCCCCTGCGATCCTGGCCCCTTTCAGTATGTCCTCTGATTGCTTTTCCCCCATGAATTGGTATATGCCACGTTTTCCCGAATCGGTTTCAGGCATGTCATAGACGGCTATGCCATTGAAGTATGGATCTGCCTTTATGGCATCATAGAATTTTGTATGCTCGAATCCGGGACCCAGTACTATTACTGTTGAGAGATTTCTGATATTTTTAAGCACCCGCATTATTTCACTGTAGTAACCTGAATCGCTGCCTTTTGATTCATAATCCTTACCTGACCTGCCAGAGGGTATTTCCCCAATATCCTGTATTCCATATGACTTAAGAAGGGCCACAGTGCATGATTCGTCATCCATGGATATGAATACAACTGAGTTTTTATAATAACTTTCCACAGCCTCATTCAGAAGCTTTGATTCTTCCTGGCCCATATCTTTGATAAGTGTAATTTCGTCATCAACGCCCACCATCACAGACTGGTGGCTTCCGGTATTTTCGCCCTCGGTTATTTCCCCAAGAATCTTCAGGCTATCGGTGTAAGGCAGGAAGTCGACCTTTTCTATCCTTAATCTTACCGTAATTTTCTTCCTTTCTGCCGACTTCGCCCGGGTCATATCAGAGTTCTGTTCCTGCCTCCTGAACACTGATGTTATTATACTGTCACCTGGTGCCATTATATTTTTCAGGTACCAGAGATCGTCCATGGTTGTTATAAGTAAAACTATTCTCGAATTTTTCCTGTCGTCCTCTATGATTTTCAATTATGGTTGATTTTAATTTTAATTAAAAAACTTAGCCTTTCAGGATGGAATCTATCTCCAGAAGTATTTTTTCGTAGTGGCTTCCATTCCAGTAGTATTTATTACAGTTTGGGCAGTATTTTACTGTACTGAATCTGGACTTGACGGATTCGAATTCCTGACCCATACTGCTGGAACTGGCCTCCTCAAGCAAACCATTGCATAGGGGGCACCTGGAGAAGAATAATCCCTTTTCTGGTGGGAATAGCTTTGCTACTTGTTTAATCTGAAGCTTAAAATATGGGCTATCAAGAAAAATGGATCTGCTGTATCTTTTATAGAATTCATAATCCCTTGTCAGGAGTATTCTGTTTTCCGCAATGCACTTTTTCAGTATATCAGTGTCATTCCGGCACTGTGGATATGATGTGTCATACCCCATAATGCGCATCCATTTACAGGTTTTACCCACCATGTGGTCGGCCATGAATTTAGGCATCCTTCCACCTTGGGGACAGGCTGTTTTTCACTCCGGCAAGGTCAAGCACGCGGGCAACGACAAAATTAATCAGATCGTCCATGGTTGAAGGCCTCTGATAATATCCAGGTATTGCTGGAGATACTATGACATTGTCCCTTGATAATTTTAGCATATTTTCCAGCATTATGGTACTGAATGGCATCTCCCTGGGGACAATAATGAATTTTCTTCTCTCTTTCATGGCGACAGTGGCGACCCTTGTAATCAGTGTATCTGATATGCCAGCGGATATTTTTGCCAGGGTTGATGAGGAGCACGGAATAATAACAAATGTTGAAAATATAAAGCTGCCTGAACTTATTCTGGCAGCTATATCACTATCATTATAAACATAATCTGCCAGGCTCCTTATGTATTCTATCTTATAGTCGCTTTCCAGTGACATAACCTTCCTGGCGCTGTCAGAAATTACTAGGTGTATTTCAACGTCTCTGAGATTTTCAAGGAACCTGACAGCAAGCACAGTTCCAGATGCCCCTGTAATGCCAACAACTATTTTTTCCATCTAAGGCAAATATGTTATCATAAGATATTTATTTTTTCCTGTTGAATACGTAGTACAGTGCAACCATGCCTGCAATTATGGCAACTATTATGCCAACATCAAGATATTCTCTGGATATGGGTTTTACTGCTGGTTTTGAGAAGGAGAAGCCGGGATATGCGCCTGCATTTAGCGCCTGGATATCTGTATATCCCTTTACCTGGGAGGTTTCACCCTTTGTATCATTAAATGCCAGGGTCATATTCTTAAGAGTTGGTGTTCCTATGCCCGAAAGTGCCTGGATGAATTGAAGCCCATATGGATTCATGCCGGTATAGCTCAAATCATATACTATGAGGTACTGTGTGGATGTATTGAAGCTGTACTTAACATAATGTGTATTATCGATTACGCTTGAGAAGAAGGAAATCCAGTCTGACCCTGTTATGGATTCATTGGTTCCATTATAGTTATATGTTATAGATGGAAGAGTAGAGGGAGCCGCAGGTAATGTTACAGGCGATGCTGAAGAGGCAAAGGGAGCCATTACCATGACTAACGATAGGACAATAATAACTGCTGGTAGATATTTTTTCATTTGTCCTGTATATTAATCTGGGTTTAAAATCTTTTTCTTATCTTTTGTATTTATCATATTATCTATTGCATTTTATTTTGACCATTTTAACATTAAGTATATTAAGTAAGATTGATTTTCAGAAGTATATGGAATCCGGGAGAAAAAGAATATTAGCGGTTACCCTTGTATTTATTTTCATACTTTCTGCACTTGCCGTTTCAGAAAATGATTACCCGCCCTCTGTGGCTACAGTGGATGCAAATACCGGAAGCAATACATCTCCTGTGCTGCTTGCATATGTCCCCGCATCTTTTCACCAGTACGTGGGCAACCAGCTAAATAATAGTAAAATTCCCTATACCTATTACGGGAATCTTCTGAACGTTAATGATTCCAGCAACCGGGGTTCCATTTCTTATATTTTCAGCATGCTCAATAGAACTTTTGGTATCCAGTATTTTATATTCAACAGTTCAGATGACTTTGTCCCATATGAAGAAAATGCATCCTATCTTGCAAACCCCTATACTCCAGCCAACATATATGATGCATATGATATGAACTATATACACAACCAGGGATATTATGGAAATAATACCACAATAGCAGTGGTTGATGCATATGGAGACCCAACAATAAACTACGATGTCAGCGCATTTGACAATCTCACAGGCCTTCCCGCAATTAATTTAAACATATCCACGCCTGAGGGTGCCATAACATCTACAAACAGTGACTGGGCATCTGAGACTGCCATAGATGTGGAATGGTCCCATGCAATGGCTCCCGGTGCTAAAATCAATCTTGTACTGTCCCCGGGAGATGGCTCAAGGCTTCTTGATTCCGTAGCCTATGCGGTTACACATCACCTGGGAAATATAATATCAATAAGCTGGGGGCAGGCTGAGAGCCAGATGACAGCCCCTGAGCTCAGCGAACTGAACAGCATATACAGACAGGCCGCAGAGGAGAACATTACTGTTGTTGCAGCCTCAGGTGACCAGGGTGCCAACGATGGGACCTCCGCAAAAACTGTTAATTTCCCGGCATCTGACCCCTATGTACTTGGAGTTGGAGGTACAACCCTTACTGAAACTTCCAGTGGATATACCCAGACAGCATGGGGAGAAACAGTAAATGGCAAGGTAGAGGCCAGCGGTGGCGGATTCTCCTCATACTTCCCAACTCCATATTACCAGGTAGCCCCAAATTATACAGAGTCTGAAAGAGGGGTACCAGATGTATCCCTGGATGCAAATCCCAACACCGGAGTTCTAACCATAGTTGATGGCAAGGAGTACACACTGGGCGGTACAAGCATCGCAACCCCCATGTGGGCAGGCATCATAGCAACAATGGACCAGTACTATAACAGGTCCCTGGGCCTGGTTAATCCTATATTTTATAAAATATCTGAGACAAAATACTATACCAAAGCCTTTACACCGATCACATCTGGCGGGAATTACGGCTACAGTGCCGGGCCTGGATGGAATCCTGTGACAGGTCTGGGAACGCCCCTAATAAGCAATCTTATCAATGATACTGGACTCATTCTCAATGGATATGGAACAGTTGCCACGTTTAACAATACCACGTATGCAACAGGGATTAGCACCACCATTAATGTTTCCGGCAATTCGGTTGAGCAGTACAATGGAAGTACCTTTTACTATACAGGTTTTTATAAAAACCCCAATAATTATATTAAGTTCGGGATACTGACAAATGAAACTGGATATTACTATGAATACAGCGTGTATGAAAATGGAACAAAAACCTATGGAATAATGAATGGGTCTTCACATGCCAACATAGGTGTCACAATATCTGGAAGTGAGATAGAATTCACCGTCAATGGAGCTCAAGTCAGGGAACTGAATATGCCACTGGTATTTGCTGGAGAATACAGGGCCGCAGTTGGTGCACAGCAGGATAATGCCAGAATTAATTTCGTCAATATACCTGCAGGTACATACAGCCATATCAGAATAACAAATGAGACAGAAAATATCGCCTATTCAGGAATTTACCAGCAGGGATACAGTAATCTTGGAACATCCTATAGCAATATTACATTTTCTTATAATAGCTCCACAGGCACCTTAACAGCCATGCAGGGGCCTGAAGCCGATAAAATGATATATGGAACACATGGGGCTGTGCATATTGATTACACAGTATCATTCGGGGTCAAATCCACGGTTAACTTTAGCCTCAGCAACGGCGGGGATGCAACATATACAGTAAATGGCGTTAGTACAACCAGCAGCACATCACTAAGTGGTGGGTATTATAATGTTGTGGCGACAGAGTCAACTGGCAACACAATATCCAGGGAGATTTACATTCCCAGTATAAAAACGGAATCCGTCACGTTGAATTATACACCGTCATATGCCAGCCCGAAATACACAATGGTTGTGGATGGCTTCTTCAAATACACAGGCAGCTCAGACCCTGTGAACGTATATGAGCTTGGAAGCAATAATTTTGTTAATGTTAGTTCAACGGGCTTTCATCCAGCCTCTGCATCTGGAAATACCGTTACATCCGTGACCATGACTCCAGAAAAGGTTCTCCTGGACGTATTCGTCTCAAACGGAAATGTAACTGTAACCATGAACGGAAAAAACACCGAGAACCGTGGTGGATACCACTATCTCATGATTAAGCCAGGAAGTGTGAATATAAATGTGAGCAAGGCAGGGTATTCAACGTATAATAGATCTGTTGATCTAACCCCGGGTGAAAGCCGGTATGTATACGTGCTGCTGACACCGGATAACAAAAGCCTTAAGAAGACAACAGGCACAGTTGAGAACATACAGTATGATTACAATCTCAGCAATGCCAATATAACCTATAATGGAAAAATTCTGGGATACACCAACCAGTCAGGGAGATATGTGATATTCTTGAATGGAACAGAGGATTTAACGTTCCATGAATACCTATACAACAACAATACAACAGCCATTCACACAGGCAGAAATAATGTTGTTTATATGAGTCCTGCAAGCGTATCCATTGTAATAGTGAACTTCAAAATTACCTACAGCCTTCCACTTGGATTCTATTTCGCCTTTGTTTCATGGGATAAATATCCGCTGAATAATTTCGCAGAATATGTCATATCATATTCAGACAATTCTCTTATGCTTAACCCACATGCAGAGGTTATTACATCCAGCGGCACGGATTTTGCATTCCTGCCAGGTATGACGCCTGGAAAAACCTATTATGTTACTGTAGATGCTTATTCTTCCAATGGATCATTTATATCATCAAATGAGATATCTGTTCATTACAGCCTGATATCATATCTCATAAATGTCCTGATACTCCTCGGAATACTGGCATATATAATATTCATAGTGCTGTTCTTCATGCGCAGGAAAAAGAGAAAAAAGGAGCTGGAAGATGAAGAATATGAATATTTCAAATATAATTAAAAATTTATAATTCTTTAAGGATTTCCTTTCTAGCGGTATCCATGTTCTTTAATTTTTCATAGCCTATTTCAACTGACCTTGTCCTTAAGCCGCAATCAGGGTTAACCCTGACAAGTTCTGGCGGTATGATGCCAAGGGTATAATTTATCCTATCCTTGATAAGCTGTACGGGCTCAATATAATCTATATGCACATCCGTGACCCCCAGGCCTATGAATTTCTTTCTGGTATTGAGCTGCTGGAAATATTTTAATTCCTCATAACCTGGCCGCGATGAATCTGAAACGCCGGAATCCAGTGAATCCCTGTTTGCAAATTCCAGATTCAATCCGTCTATTCTTATATCATTCATAACATCATATAGCATACGGTAATCAGTGCTGTAGCATACATGTATTGTAAATTCGCAGTTGTCTATTCCCTCAACGGATCTGTTAAGTGAATCTACAACTATCTGCATCTCATCCGGATGTGTTGTTGTGGCTGGCTCATCCAGCTGGATCTCCAGTTTCCTTCCTGGATACTTGGAATCCCACAATTTTTTAAGGTTTTTCATTTCCTCGTTGAGTAGGGATGCAAAAGCCATGGCAGTTTCATATCTGTCCCGGTAATGCTCATTAAATGACCAGCCCATCATGGTATAAGGCCCTGTGACAGGGATTTTTATATTAGAATAATCCCGGGACAGCAGGTATTCAAGCTCATCTGAATGAAAGGATTCCTTTATTGATAGGTCCTGGACTATGCTCCCCTTTTTATAATACCGGTTGTCAAAGGACCTTACAGGACCGTAGAATTCAATGCCATTGATGCGGTTTGCCTGGTGTTCATACATTTCCCACCTGAACATTTCACCGCCCACACCGATATTATCCAGCCCTGCATGCCTGAATAGGTCTATTGTTTCCTCTGTTGCCTTCTCTGAAAGCCTGTAATACTCATCAGTACCGTATATCTTATGAAATACTGTGCTTAGATATTTGGGCTTCCTGAAACTTCCTATTTCCTGAGATATTAAATATTTTCCCATCTTATTCACCTATACCTGATATAAGGTCTATTTTTCTGTCAGCTATCATTCTCGGCAGGAAATCGAAATATTCCCTGTGGCTGACTATTACACGTTCAGTATCCAGAGAATCCAGAATCTTATTGATATCCATTACGTTTTCCATCCTGGTACTGTAACCGTCTATGAGCTTTACACCGGGCACCGTAGAATCTGATCTGGAAATTTCGAAATTCTCAGGGGTGTAATCAGAAATAATGGAATACAATCTTCCATTTATGTTTCCAGGATAAAGTTTTCCAGTTGTAACCAGCCTTATCTGGAATTCTGACAGTGCCGAAAGGTCCAGGGAATCTTTTTCTTCGTATGGAATCGGGTCGTATATCACGGCCTTCCTGAGTTTGAGCTTCCCAAGTATCTCCTTATAAATCTTCTCAATGCCTGCCTGGAATTCCTCATAGCTCATCGTGGTTCTGGACATTTTATAGAATGATAAGGGCGATGGGAGAAAAGCGTTAAAATGAGTCCCATTAGGAACATAAAGGGGCAGGGGTGGATTTTCGTTCAGCGGTGAAAAATCCGCAGGGTCAATGGTAATTCCACCTATATATTCTATTACAGGCATTCTGTAAAAACTGTTGGTTTCCTTAAATCTTGAAAGAGCCCCGAGTTCAATGCCATCAGTTATAAGGCATATGGGCCTCAGTATATCATACCAGTTAAATAGAGGGTCTGTATGTTCTATGCCGTTTTCATTTACTGTGCTGTAAAATGACCTTTTTTCAGATTCAATTTCAGTGTTCAGGGCAGCGTCAGGGATCCTCCCCTTCTCCCATCTGCCGATGTGTAGCCTTAATTCATTGGTTTTCGGGTAAATGCCATAAACTAATTTCTCTACTTCCATGGCAGTTTATGTCTGGATATTAATAAAAGATTTTTGCTTAATATATGATTTTCAGTAATAATCAGTCCACAACAGTTTCCATCAGCTCCATATATGGCTCCTCATCCCCTATCCGTATTTTTGCATTCAGTGGCAGAACCATCTGCTCCTCCCCGTGGCCGAAGGGTGCGCCATAAAGTGATGGCTTGTTGATTTCATTCATAAACTTCTGCACAACATCCTCTATGGATGGCATTGGCTCCTCCTTATCAAATATAGCCTTGAAATCTCCGAATACAAAACCACTGAACTGATCCACTATGTTAGCCAGTTTCATGCTGAAAAAGTACCTGTCAATATCACCGGACGTTACATCTGTATCCTCTATAAAGAATATCCTGCCTGATGTTTCAGGTATATAATTTGTGCCCAGGAGGGACGCAACCAAGGATATGTTTGTGCCCATGGAATATCCCTCAGTTTTTCCCGGTATGATATATTTTATCAGCCTGTCCCTGTACATGTTTATTTCATCAGATTTTCCGGAAAGTATCTGTAGAAATTCTTTGAATGATGGTTTTGATAGGTCATCCACATCAGAAGCAACCATTGGCCCATGGAATGTCACCATATTGGAATTCCTGTTGATTGCAAGATGCAGGGCCGTTATATCGCTGTATCCCATGAATATCTTGGGGTTTTCTGCTATTGCTTCATAATCCAGCAGGGATAGTATATGTATGCTACCGTATCCGCCCCTTGCACAGAATATGGCCTTGACATTATCGTCCCTGAATGCCGACATAAGCTCCTCGGCACGATCCTTTGCAGGTGCAGCCAGGTCATTCCTCTGGTTGAGTTTCTTGATGTTCTTGCCCACTGTAACACGGTACCCAAGCTTCTTCAGCTTGGAAATTCCCCTTGATAGCTTAATCATATCCGGGGCACTGGCCGGTGCTATTACCCTTATCTCGTCTCCTGGTTTTAATGCAGGTGGTTTTATTCTATTTTCCATGCTTATCAAACTCCGATTTAATAGAATTCAGTATCTGCTTATTCTCCATAATTCTCACTATGGCAGAAGATGATGCACTTATGGCTGTCATAAGGTTCTGCCTCGCCCTCTGCGGGTTGGCCGCCTCCATGAATGCATCTGAATGCCCTGGCAGCCCGGTTCCAATTTTCATGTCTATATGCCCCGTTGGAACTGCCAGGCTTACGTTTGCTTCGTCTGTGCTACCGCTGGCAGGTTCTTCTGTTTCATCCATATTAACTGGTGTCAGGCCCTTCCGTTCCATTTCCTCCTGAAGAATGGTGTCAACTTTGCGATTTGCACTGTACTCTGTATATACAGGCATCAAATCTTTAATATCCAGGGTTGCACCGTAGCCTTCTGCTATGCCATGTGCAAGTTTTTTTACCTTCTCAACAAAGCCTGAAAGATATGATGAGCTTGAGGATCTTACATCAACCTCCATTACAGCCCTATCAGGCACAACATTGGATGCCTTGCCCCCCTCCCTGATGACCATGCCTATGACTATGTTTTTATCTCCCCTTGCTGAATCTCTAAGGTTGTTTATTGCCCCATAGGTTGTCACAAGTGCATCAAGTGCATTGATTCCATAACATGGGGAAGCGGCCATATGTGCTGCCTTTCCATGAAATGTGAACTCCATTTCAGCATCTGCAAGTGCCTTTGATCCCACAGCCCAGATATCATCAGGATGCATGCCAATAACAAAATCAATATCCCGGAACGCACCGGCGGCTGCCATTCTTGCCTTGCTTCCTGCATATGGCCCTATACCCTCCTCCGATGGTGTTCCGAAGACAACTATTTTTCCTGCTGTAATTAAATTTTTTACTGCCATAGCGGTTCCGTACGCCCATGCAGATATGAGGTTATGCCCGCATGAATGGCCATTTGGCAGGGCATCATATTCCATTAGTATGCCAACAACTGGCGACCCGACACCGTATTCGGCCCGGAATGCTGTATCCATGCCTATATATGGATTTGTGATTGTGAAGCCTTCCTTTTTTAATTCATTAATTATAAGTGCTGATGATTTATATTCTGTGCTCCCAAGCTCAGCAAATCCATAGATTTTTTCTGAAAGTGATATGATAGAGTCTTCATATTTAGATATTATAGAATCTATTCTCATGGTGCTATATTCATTTTAGGTTAATATTATTAACTAACTTAAGGTTACGATTTCTGTTAACCGTGTTAACAGACCTCTTTAGAAGTTATCATCTCTTTGATGCTTAAACTTCTTGGATATAACCCAATACCCTCTATCCCGTTGGCAAAAGCTTCAGTGATTGCTTTTTTAATTATATTGTAGGAAGCCTGTAGGTCAGCATGCATAAGAATTCCATTTGCTGACATGAATACACCTCTCTTTATCCTTTTTCCAAGGTAAGTTTCATGCTTCCCAATGCTTTCATTATCTAAAAATGAGCATTTGGATGTATACGATTCTTCCTGTTTTATTACATTTATCCCGTATTCCTGTCCTTTATAATATATTTGATTGATAAGCATGTTAAAGGGGATCTGTACAAAGTCCTGGTTGTTCTTTTTTCCCATATCCACATCCTGCTTCCATCCACTGTTATGGCCTATTACAATTGTATCTATCTCATTGGTTCTTGCATATATTATAACAGCATTGGAAATCTTATGCATTATATCCCTAATCTTCCTGTTACTTGTTAAATATAACCTGTTTATCCTTTTAGTGTTCTCCTTGTTCTTTCTCTGCCTATCGTTTACAGATTTTAATCTTGCCAATTCCTTGTTGAAATATTGGTTTATGGATTTTAAAACACCACCCTTAACAGCAATGCCTTTCTCAGATATGCTGTTTCCAATGGTTATGATATTCCTTACCCCTACATCTATTCCCAGTATCCTGTTTGCACTTACTTCATTAAAATCTGATATCTCTTTAGAATACACGATCTCTACATTATAGCCTACACCTGATGGTATAACTCTAACCTCTCTCAAATCTATATTATTATCTAATCCTGTTTCCACCTCCAAATCCATTATTTTTGGGAATTTAATAATTCCATTGTCTATATGGCACTGCTGGTTGGTGAAAATTAAAATAAATTCCCAATCCTTATGCTTGTATTTTGGTGGCTTGGGAACTCCTGTAAACAACTCCGGATTCTTCTTATAGGATTTAAGTGCCTTAAAGAATGAATTCCATGAATCCCTTACCTTGTTGATAGTCCACTGTGCTGTCTGTGCAGGGAGTTTCTGGAAATTGTTGTTATCCTCTATATCTGAAGGCTTTGCAAACTCTTTTGCAAGAGTTTTGTATGAAGACATCTTCTCCTTACTGAAGAACTGCTTTCTGAGAATGTAATTTGCTTGATTGAATAAGTTCTTTGATGTATGGCACATTTTGGATACTGTGCCATTGTCATGAATAAAGATTTGCTGTGTTCTAATTGCCCTCATAGCCTATCTCTATTGAATTTTTATTTCTCTTTGAATATAGTTTCATGGAATAACTGTGGGGCATTGAAGTTATATCCTCAAATTATCTCCCCTGAATCCAATTTTTGATTCCCTGCTTCCCATATAACTATTATTTCAGTGCCGAATCTGGCAAAGAGATGCTTGAATAAATCAAAGCAAGATCTACTCAATCTATCCTTATATGTTATTATTACCCTTCTACCTTATAATCAATAATTTTATCCAGCATGTTAAATAATTCTTTTCTTTTGTCAAAGGATATTCCAGATGCTATATCTGAATATATTGCATTTATTGTATATCCATTCATAAAGCGCCACTGCTTCAGCTGCTCTATCTGGCTCTCTAAATCTTCCTTCTGCTTTGTTGATACCCTTGCATATATTACTGTCTTTCTTTTAACATCCTTGTTTAATAATTTATAAACATCCTCATCATTATAATCATAATAGCCATTAGGCATAGCTGTAAACCTTATTTTAACTGTCGAGGCATACACATGAAGTGTCTTTCTGGAAATGCGTAGCAGGTTTAGTACCTCATTAGCTTTCATAACTGTTATCGTAATATATTAATTATATAAATGATGATTGAAATTATTCATAATACAAATTATTACGATATTAAAGAGAAGGATCGAACATCCCCTGTTGATAATTATATAAATATAAACTTTGATTCAGATTTCTTCAATTGAATATTAAATTCCATTGTGGAATTATGGGATGGATTATAGTAACTCTAATAAATCTACGGAATTTTTATCTGGGATTTTATTACCTCACCAGCAGCGTCAAGGAATTGCTTTTCCCTTCCACGTGGTATGACACCACCAGCTGCAATATCATGTCCGCCGCCTGAACCACCAGCCGCAGCACATGCAGCCTTCATTACTTCAGAGAGATTAAGCCCCTTTGAAACTGCCTGCCTTGACCCTCTGGATGAAATTTTAATATCATCGGTACCCACATTGAATCCTATTACAGGTTTATCAGGTTTTACTGTATATAGTGCTATTGCCCCTGATATTGGACCTGCCATTTCTGATTCCGGTGCATAGAAATATCTAAGGTATTTTTCCTCCTTTAAATCGCTTTCAGCCCGGTATATGTAATCTATTAATTTTGTTTTGAATATTTTGGCATTTCCAATCATCTCCGCAGATACACTACTATCTCCCAAAAAATACTGCACAGGGAGAGATTGCATACCTATTCTGGCATTCCCGTCAATTATCGAATTAAGCTCCTTGGATGAGAATCCTATGTCATCAAAGTATAGAACATCCCCCTCGAGGTATTTTATGGCATCCGACCCGACACCGTTTTCCAGAATCTTCAGTGCAAGCATATTCGCAAGGATTTTATTTTCATCTGTTGTTAGATCTATAACATTTTTCTCTTGACTTATATTTATTTTTCCAAGAAATTCCTTTACTGCATCCGGATGCCCTGTCAGTCCGGGGAAGAATGGATCTATGGAATATGTTATGGCATCCAGGAGATTGCCCTCCATATTTAATGTATGGTGGGTCTGGTATGAATTGTATTCATCAAATAGCTTCCTGTTGATACCAGAAAGGCCCCCAATATCCTGTTTATCAGCCATAACCCCAGACATAAAAAATGGAAATAAATCCCTATTTTTTTCATCCATAACCAGTGCAAACATATATGCCATAGTGGATCCGCAGGCCTCCCTGGTTCCGTTAATCCCGTAGTCCCTGGCATTGATATTTATTCCGGATGTTTCAGCCTTATTATAGAAATGGTGGTCCAAAACTATAAAATTTGTATGCCCTGCTATTGCCGGTATCTGTGAGGATCCTGCATCAACAATGATATTTAGGGCATTTGCCTCTTCCTCGTACAGGACACGAAACCCTTCATTATCCAGGTTTTTTATATATGACAGATGATATTTTATATCAAGGCGCTCAAGCATTCCGAGAAGTATTATAGATGAGCTTACGCCGTCCCCGTCATAGTGTGCCAGAACACGGACATATTTTTCTGCCCTGAGCCTTTCAGTGGCATCATGCAGTGCATTGTATAGGTCTTCTCCTGCTATATCATAAATCATAGGACTCTTTTCAGGGACCAGTCTGCAGGCAATCTACCAGTGCGTTTGTAATATCTCATCAGACGCAGAATTTTGGACATTATTAGCTGGCTTCCCCTTGTATTGCTTATGTCCTTCTTATTAAGCAGGAGATGCTTTGATACGTTTTTGTATCTTTTAATAAGGAATGCAAGGTCCTCCGGCATATCTTCTTTTAACCCATTCTCTTCAAGTATTTTTCCCATTTTCTGGTGAAGTACGGGCCTGACGCCTGGAACGGCATATTGATCCCTGAGTTTTATGCCTATCATTGATTTTGATAATCCATCTTTCCTGAGTTTTAATATTTCTTCCTTTATTTCATCATCATTCTGCATCCAGGATGGCCTTTCTTCAAGTGTCAATCTTCTGGATCCTGACTTTCCTCTCTTTCTTGTGTGCATTCGTGCCATTGAAATCCATAGTGTATTATTATTATAAATTTATTCTTTTTGCTTTTATATTGCAAAATTGATAAACATATATAACACCATAAGGATATAGTTCGCCCGAGGTTATCTTACTATAGACATGAATCGTTCGTATTGGGATATTACTTCCATTCCCACAGACCAGATGGTCAGCTCCTCATCGAATATCCTGTATGCTTTGACGTGACTGTAAACATCTGAAATGTAATCACCCTGCGAAAAACCCCCTATAATAACATTTAAATTTTCATTATCAATGATTTCTGACATTTTTGATTCCTTGCCCACTGGCGAGAGTGCCAGGGTCTTTCCATCCAAACTCTTCAGGAAAGGAATGAGTTTTTCCTCTCTAAGAGATAACAGCTCATTTCCATTATATTCTATGGATCTCTTCCTGAAGAGATCCTCGATGAGACCTTCAAAACGATTATACGATCTGGGAAGATTTGTATCACCATTTATGTGTATAATAAAATTATCCCTAGTATGTATGAAAATATCCAGTCCCTTCTTCTTATTCAGGATGGATTCCGTTGCCATTTCAAGAAATAGGTATACTATGTCAGGCCTTCCCCTGCGATTTGATTCCCCAGGATAATATTTCTCAATAGATGTGTGCATGTAATTAGAGTCAAGCAGCATTTCTCTAGGTTTTTTGTGGTTTTTTTCAGCAATATTCTTTATGGCATGATCACTCCACATTTTTTCTGGTATAATCTGTAGTTCTGCATCCGCTATAATCAGTCTGAGCATTATTTTGTATGGCAATTCAGGATTTACTGTTTTCTATTAATCGTATCCTTTTTTCAGTTGAGGGATGGTCAAGACTCAGGGATTTCATAACGTTTTCAGGTATTTTGTCTATCTCCGATATGCGTTTTAGTCCATCTATAAGATAGTCCTTATTTACATATTTTACGGCATTCAGATCAGCCTGTACCTCATTGTGCCGTTTTATGGCAGGAACCACCAGCATGATAAATAGTAATAGTATCAGAAAGAAAAGTGGTGTCAGGTAAAAGAAAAATGGATTTGTCGAAGTTATGGCCAGGGATATGATATTGATCATCACAATAAAAAATATAAAATTGATAAATGTGGTTTTCTGATTATGCCTCAATTTTATGTGCGAAAGCTCATGTGCCAGGACACCTATTATTTCATTATAATCAAGAACATTCATGAGATAGCTGGTTATGAAAACATAGGATTCTTTTCTATTTACCTCGAAAGCGTTTGCTATCCGGTCATTGGTATTTATTATATATATTTCAGGCTCTTTTATGCCCATTTCCTCTGAAAGGTGTGCGGCCTCGTTGTTTATGAATATGTCCTGAAGTTTCTTTGATTTCCTTATTAGTATACTTACCATGGGGTTGTTTGCAGAGATTCCCCATATGAATATTATAAAGGCATTCAGTATTATAAGATATGAGTACTGATCGACTAATTTTATGTATCCCTGGGCCAGCAGCATTACCAGGAAGAATATTGATAGATAAGTTACATACCTCCAGCTCATATCATCGGTTATATACTGGAATATATTTTCATCTGAATCCTGATCCCGCATTATATTCTTGAAATGCATGAAAAGGGTGCTATTTATAATAATTATGGCAAGCATCGCCAGCACAGTATAGATGGTAAAAGGGAGAGACGACAATATAATATATACTAGGAAGATTATTATCAGGGATAGGTTTGATAGCAGGGCGGATTTTCTCAATATTTCTTTTTTGTCCTCAGGCGACATTGTATTATACACAATGAATGCATTTATTTAACATATTGCAAAAGTTAGTTTCACATATAGGCAATATTTATAATATCGTTATTGTTGTTTATTAATGATACGACTTAAAAGAGTGTATGATGAATATAGTATAGACGATGGCATTAGAATTCTTGTGGAGCGCCTCTGGCCCAGAGGGATTTCTAAAGAGAAAGCACACATAGATATATGGATGAAGGAAATAGCGCCCTCTACTGAACTGCGGAAATGGTTCAATCATGAAGATAGTAAATGGGAGGAGTTTGTTCAACGTTACAAGAACGAACTGGTAGGGAACATTGAATTAGAAGATTTAAGAGGAATAGTTAGTAAAAATAAGAATGTTACAATAATCTACTCATCAAGAAATAAGGATCATAATAACGCTGTGGTGCTTTATGGCATGCTGGAACCCCAATAATATATGTGGCATAATTACAAATAGGATAGGTTGGGAGCCGAAGGTCAACATCATTCTGACACTGGCACGTTCCAGGACTACCTGGGAGATTCTTTGATGCTGTTATTTTTTAATGAAGAAAATAAGGGGAAAGAATTCAGCAATAATATGCCTGAATCCTGGACACCACTGGAGGTGAGAAATTGAAATTTTTCTATATAAAACACTGTGCAGGGTGCCATAGGAAAGTATCAAGGGGCGAATTGCAATTGGATGGCCAGCTGAAATATGTATGCCAGGATTGCCTGGACGGAAAAATACCAGGGGTGAGGCAATGAAGTCTGTGCCGAATAATCCTCTGGACCATATCATGCAACGTTATGCAGGCCAGGCAGTTACTCCCGAATCAATACTTCTAGATTATCCAAATTTCTCTGATGTCTTTGAAGTAGAAGACCGGTTAAAGGAATGGGTGAGGAGAAATAAAGATGATTGCCAGGTCCTCCATGCAAATCCATACATGGTTAAGGTTTTTGTAACGCCCCATGACATCAATGTTTACAATCAGAATATGCATCGCAAGCACCAGGAAGCAAGGAGGGGGTATAGATGAATTCTACTTATCCTGTTTTTTCAACTCATTTAAGGCGTAATTCACCGCATGGGAAAGGGAAGCAAACCGCTTATTGTCTATCTGGGAGTGGATCCAATCTAAAAGGGATTCATCTATTGAAACTGAAATTTTCTTTTTCATTGCTACTGAGTAGGAAAATACGGTTTATATCCTTTCCTGCTCGGAAGTATTCAGAAGTAGGAAAGTTTATAAATAACGGAGGTATGCAATGGTAAGCAAAGGTAAGAAAATGAAAATATCAATATCTATAACAACAGAAGAAAAGGATTACCTGGCAACGCTGGTAGAATCAGGAAAGGCATCAAGTATGTCTCATGCTGTGAGGCTTTGCATTCTATCCTATATGCTGGTTGATTCTGGTTACAATGGCAGAAATACGACTGAGGAGGTGAAAGATAATGCCGACGGGAGATGAAATTGACAGGGACAATATGAAGAGATATGCGGAAGATTTTGTATGGGCTAATAAGCTTGAATTCTTAAATTATATGGATAGGTGGGTTCAGAGAACGGATTTCAGATTTCCTTTAGATGTTAAGAAACTTGAAGAATATTCCAGAATGAACAGAGTAGATGTGGACACAAGGTTTAAACCGATTTACCAGCAGATAATATCTCTGGATATTCCAGAAGCAAAAAAGAAAGAAATGAGAGAAAAAATAGATGCTGAGTATATTTTAGAATCTGATAAGGTATCACAGAAAGACACTGCTATAGGCATTCTGCAATATTTAGAATCAAACCCAGTGGAGATGATTAAGGCATTGAATCTTGCGTTGTATGATTTAATGGTCCAGGAAGGGGAAACAGACTATGATGATTATTATGATCCTGAATTTGAGGTATTAAACTGGCCAGTTTCCACTATTCCGAGCCTGAAATATGAAGACCTGGGCAAACTTAAATCGCTAAGTGGTTGGATAGGCACAATAGGATCTCCACATATCCAATATTTAGAAGTCGCATACAAATGCGCTGCTTGTGGCCATATTACTCACTCTCCTGTAAAGCCTCAGAGTTGTGAAGAATGTGGATATGACAAAACTAAAAACTTAATTTTTGTTCCAGAAGAATCAACAGGGCAGCAGGTTCAGGAAATAGTCCTCATGGAGAACTATGATGAAATGAATCCTGAAACTACACCAGGTAATTTGCCTTGCTATGTTACCGGCGATAATATCAACAAATTTACGATCGGAGATAGAATAAATGTAATGGGGATAGTATCAATTGTTAAGAAGAAATTTGATACTTACCTGAGCTTAAATGTTTTGAATATTGCCAGAAAGCAGGAAGAAATCCATCTATCGGCTAAGGATATTGAGATAATAACTGAGATCGGGAAAGACCCGATAGATTTTATACATAAGAACCTGGGAAGATCTGTCATAGGCGAAGAATATGAAATTATTAAGGAAAGCCTTGCCATGGCTATTGCAGGTGGGTCTGAATCAAGGAAAAGGTCTAATATTCACATGCTTTTGATAGGCAATCCTGGTATAGGAAAATCAGAACTTCTTTATTCAGGAAAGGAAGATTCTCCCAAAGGGTATTTTGTTGCAAGAACCTCTGGGCCAGGACTTACCGCTGCTAAAGCTACCGTCCTTGGTACAGATGTACTTGTGCCTGGAATGATGGTACTGGCCAATGGTGGAGTATTGATGATTGATGAAATAGACAAGATCAAGAAAGATGGCCTTGATGCAATCCACAGTGCAATGGAACAGGGGCAATTCACTTATTCCATGGCTGGCCTGAGAGGGACATTTTTTACCAACACAACAATAATTGCAGCTGCCAATCCATCTGGATCCCATTTCGACCAGTCCAGGACTGTGCTGGAACAGATAAACATGCCTGAATCCCTGTTACAGAGATTCGATATTGTATGGGCAATGTATGGCCAGGGACATGTTGACGCCCTCAAAATTCTCAGAAGTACAGAAGAGATGGATGATCCTCTTATAAAGAAATACTTTGCATATTGCTCAAAGCTTAATCCCTCTGTGGCCAATGTTGAACAGGAAATAGCAGAATTCTTCCAGGAAGTAAGAGAGAAATCTGGAGATATGAGTATAGTTCCGAGGCACCTTATGGCCATGAAGAGGCTAACGCAGGCCTCTGCGAAGTTGCATTTACGTGAAGAAGCAACTCTGGACGATGTCAGGGAAATGGAGAAAGTCATTATGGCTTACCTAAGGCCATTTGGATTCTCTATTAATAACATGCTGGTTCCGGTAACATTGAAAGACAAGATATGGAAGCTTATCGACATGTTTAAAGAACGTAAAATGTGGAATAAAGAGGAACTGTTAAACGAGACAAAATATTCCGAACAGGACCTGGATAGATGCTTAGACGTAATGAAAAAGGAAGGGACAATATATGAGCCTGGAAACAACAGATATAAGGTGGCTTGAATGGAAACCATTGGAAATACAGGCTCCATTATTTATTATACGTATGATAAATATACGACCACTTACAGACACAGTGAAATACAGGCTCTCGAATTATCATACGTATGGAAAGAAAATAATTATTATACGTATGATAATTCCACGACACAGCAAAATAAGACTTCTGTATATTTTTAAAAGTGAATATACGTAAGTTATTTACGTATATTAATTCTAATTATACCATTTTTTCTTTTTATTATTTTTAAGAGGTGATATTCATAAAAGGAGATAATATAATCAAAAGAAAACGGGGAGCTCCAAGAAAGGTATTCACCCAGGAAGATGCCCCAAGGAGGTTAGAGACTCAGATTAAGACATGGATATACGGTTTATTTCCAGCAGGAAGGCCTATAAATGAAGTTCTGGAAGAATTATTAACAGTGGCCTATGCAAATAAAGATGAGAAGGATCTCTCACTTCTTAAAAAGAAAGCCGCAGAACTGGAATATGAGTTGTCAAAGGTAAAAGTTGAAATCCATAACAAAGAACAGGCAATCCAACACCAGGAAGAAGTCCAGAGATCAATTATAATGCAGAGAAAATACATGGCTAGTGTTTTAAGAAGAATAATAAAGACATCTTTTAGTTCAAGAAAAGTAACTACAAAGCCAGAATGGATAGAAAAATTATACGGAATGTCTTTTGATATTCCGTCCCTGGACACCTTACTCGCTGATACTTCAAAATCAATTGAGCAATTATATGAAATATCAGAAATGGACCTCATAGAAATAGTATCGGCGAGGAAAATTAGCAAAGGTCAGAAAGAACCAGAAATCATGCAGGAAATTCTTGCAAACGAGGAGAGTGATAAAAAATGAGTAAAACACAAAATATGGAAACAGAAGATGATTATCTTCTGAAATTAACCAACGAGCCAGCTATAAAGACATCAGGAACTTCATGGGATACACATTATATCATCTGGCTTTCCCCGACCAAGCTTCTTGGATATGTATATTCAGACAAAGTGGTCCAGTCCAGGATAACAGACAATGGGGAAGTATGTACATCAACCGAGCTGATAGGTTTTCTCTCACTTGCCCGTATGCTCCTGTATCTCAAAAATAAATACGGAGAGGACAGTCCAATCTACACGCAGGCATATGCCTATTTCTCTGAGGGTGATAAAAAATGACTGAAGAAACAAATATGATAAATGAAGAAGATCCGATGCATGCTATACTGCTATTTTACCAGAAGAAGCCAGACATTCCCTATAAGCACATAGAATTTGAATATCTTGCGAGGGATGGTGAACGGCACAACATAGATTTCACATACAAAACGCATTATAATTTTGGCAATTCCATACATTCAACAATGCACACTTACAGGCTTTTCATTGACACCAGGAAGTCATCTGAGAATGATCTAAGGAGGTTGATGTAATATGGATAATACAGAATTTATGGATAAATTAAAAAGCAAGAATATGGAGCTGTCTAAGCTCCTGGATAGCAAGGAAGACTTCTCAGCAATAGTGCAGGCAATCGCCTGCATAATCGACGATATGTCAATGCAGCTGGGAAAATATGAAGTGGAGGTGGAATAATGGAAAAAAACGAATACAGGGGAATAAAAAGATATTATTTAGCTATAAAAGGTAAAATATTATACGATATATATGAAGATGGCGACCCAGAAGATAGAAGATGTATCATCTATAAATCCGAAGATGGAAGCTATGTATTTCAATATTTAGTAATACCCGAATATTCATACTCTCCAGATGACGATATATCGGATGTAAAACTATTCAAGGACATTAATAAATTATTCGAATATATAGATAAACGGTATGAAAATATTGGGGCAATAAAAAAATTAAAAGAAGAAATCAAGAAAGATTTTGAGGTGGAATAATGGGTGCATATATAAACATAGAGGTGAGTAAAATATGGTAGAATCCATGGAAAAACCAACTGCTGGGGGGCGCAAGAATGCCATTCAAGGATCCTGAGCAAATGAAAATGTATATGCGGGCAAGAAGGGCAAAGAGAAAGCTGCTAGGCAGGTTAACGCAAAAAGTGTTAACCCAACACGTAAACCCGTTAACCCTATACAAACTCACAAATTGCAAAATACGGTTAACACGGTTAACAAAAATAATAGCTCTAAACCCGTAAACCTTCAAGAATACCTCTTATCATATTCCAGGAACAAATACCAGTTTGTCCTATATGAGATAAACAAGGAAGGGCAAAAAACTTTAGTAAAAAGTTATCCAAAGGGGTCAGTATTATTTTTTCACGAATCCAAAGTTCGATTGACATGGGGGCCAGAGGTGGAAGCATGAGTAATATGGAAAAAGAAATACAAAATAAAGAAAATCTGAACAACCTTGTAAAATCCACAAGGATAATTCAGAATTTAGTTGAGCAATTCGGTTGCAAGGTAGAAAATAATACATATCATGACTGCGGATTAAAAGACCTTAAAGAAGCTTTAGATTATCTTGTAAGCATGGGTGTAGCAGAAAAAAATGGAATCGAATACCATATATTATTTGAGGTAGATTAAATGGTTAAAACATGGAAAGACGTCGAACTACGATATGCTAAACTCTTTGGTACCCTACGAAACGCACTATCAGGAGGAAATTCCCACCACACCAGGAGTGACACACTACATCCGGATTTCTATCTCGAAATCAAGCACGGACTCCAGTGTAGGCCTACATCTCTCTGGCAAGACACAATTTCCAAAGCCAAACTGGAGCACAAAATCCCGATGCTGATCCAGCATGCCAAGGGAGAGCGAATTGCCGATGCGCGTATAACTCTGAAAGTTTCAGATTTTTTGACACTGACCAGTATAAATAAGGAGGATAAGAAATGAAGGATACAATAACACTGGATGTTTTCTACGATGACATTGATTCAATTATCTTCCAGGCACTGAAGATCCCTTTGACTGTACACCAGTTAACATCTATCCTCCGCTTCCACGATATCGATATTTCACCAATGCGTATCAGGCGCCGGTTAGAATTCCTGGAAATGATAGGGAAAATAGGCAAAAAGAAAAAAAATTCCCACGTATTCGAGTATTATTATATTAAGTGAGTTTTTATACTTTATATGTAACCAGCCTACTGCACCATACTTACCAATATCCTACTATGTTTTATCAATAGTAAAGGTAAATATATGGTTACTACACGAAGAGTCAACACAAAAAAGAAACTTAAGTGGAAAAATCCAAACTGGGATATAGGTGCAGCTATTGTCGCCCTTATCGGGTCTGCCCTGCTTTTTATTTCATTGTTAAGCAAACCAAGTTTTGATGTCGTCCACCAGCATGTCGTTCTTACCCAGGGCATTGTTGCGCCTGCGGTGATTATGGGGTCTGTTGTCTGGGCAATCATAGAGTTTTTCACGCCACCCAGTACTGGAATCAAGGACCTGCTTATCAGGATTATACCGGCATTCATCATAGGCGCACTTGTCGGTGGCACACTGGGCTACATGTACCACTTCGGGCAATACGTTATACGCCCTGCCATGTCAGGAAATATCGATGCCTTATGGTTCCTTATTGGCATTCTGGTAGCAGCTTTAGCTGTCACCTGGAATGCAGCCTGGTCTGATAAACACGGATACCTTGGCCAGCGTGGCAAAGGATTCAGGAAATTTGTCACACGTGAATCGGGCACAGAGAAAGGCAGGAGAGGAATGTTATTTCTTCTTATCATCGTCATAGTCCTCCTGGTTGCAGCTCCAATCGGTGCAGCAATAGGTTCAGCATTCGTTTCTGGCCATGACAACACTGCGGTACTATCCAATGTTTCCGATGTCCAGTACATCAACTCGAAGTCAGGTGCAGTCCCATTCGGATCAGTCAACGGCACTGCTACCTTTGATATGCCTGCAAATGTTTCAACTGTTTATCTGCAGACAAACATGACTCTCGCCGAACTCAATGATTATTCTGTTTCTCACTTAGTTCTTGCCACATCTATTTCAAATTACAACCTTACCGTGGGTACAGGGAATATGTCTAGCTTCGCACCATTGTTTTCAGTAAATGTGCACAATGCAACATCCACAAATATCACACTTCCCACATACAGGCTTACTGGAATCCAGTCATCTCCACTGGTGCTTGAGTTTACGACATCTTCATCAGTGGTCTCGGTTACACTGCAGGCCTACGGCAACAATGGATTTGTAACCAGCTTCGGCCCCTACCAGGTGCTTCAGGCCGCGTACCTGATTGGTGGAATCATAATGTTTGCATCAGCATTCCTCGTACTTTCCATGTACGACCTATCACTGGATGCAATCACAGGGAGTTTTAAAGCTTCAAGAGGAGGTAAATAAAATGTATAAAACAACAAAGAGAAAAACAGCAAGGAGAAAGCCGGCAACAAGGAAGGTACCTTCAACAGCAAGAAAGGTAAAAAGGACAACCAGGAGTAGAGCTCCAGTCCGTTCTACCAGATCTACTACCCATACCAGGGCAGCTCCCAGGAGAAGGAAAACAACCAAGAGGAGGACAAGATGAATAGTGGAATATCACTGGGCCTCAAGGAAAAAGCCCTCATGCTTTTACATGCAAAAGCCATAGTGCTTGTATCCCTGTTGCTGCCTTTCATATCCAAATTAAGTGCCACAGTTCACACTACGACTTCTTCCCTGGGCAGCTCAATTTTTACCTCCCTCTGGGGCGTAATACTCGGTCTCTTCAAAGATATATCTACTGCATTTGGCAGCCTAATAGGGGAGGTATTCAGCGGGTTTGGCCAATCCATAGTGATGATGTTCCAGTCCTTCGGATTTTCCATGTCCAGCTACGGTGTCTGGGCACCATTGGCCTTCGTGGTTGGACTCGGGCTTGCCATTATGGTAGGTTACCTTTTCTTCGTGTTCATAGACGGAGAGCGTGATGTAACCGGCGTTGAAAACGATCTGTGAGGCAAAGTGTCATTTAATTTTTCCACTTCAGGCTGGCATCTGCTCCTATCATTCTTCGGGAGCGTTATAGGCATATTTGGAGCCGATATTATATATTTTTCTGACTGGCTAGGCAATGAAATTTCTTTCTATTTTGTTTCCTGGGGATCTTCATTTTCCTCTTATGGCCCTCTTATCCCATTGCTTATGGTAGTCTCAGTCTCACTATCTATTGCTGGGGGATTTGCCGCATTTATGCTCTTTGATGGCGTCAATGCAGTTGTAGGAGGTGACTGAGATGGCATGGTGGAATCCCTTTTCCTGGGGAAAGGCAATCAAACATTTTACGTTTCAAACATTTGAAAAGATGTTCCTCTCAATCATAGGGATGATTCTACATGAGATTTCTTCGGTAATAGGTGTGATTGTTGGCATAGCAATGTCTCTTACGCAGTCTGTGATATCTGGCATTGTATACACTTCTCTTTCTCTTGGCCCTTTTGGTCTCCCAGTGTTTACCGTTGGAGTTATATCCGTTATAGGTGGCTCATTGACTGTTTTCCATGTCCTCCACGACACCCCAATTGTAGGTGATTTAGTTTGAATAAAATGAATTATAAAAAAATAATTGCAATTACATTCGCTTTGATAATGGTGCTTTCGGGGTTAGCTGTATTATCTTCGGATATCCATACACCCTCTTCAATTACCACGTCACCTCCAGTTCCATCACTAGTTGCTTCCGGCACAGCAACAGATGAATACTATGGTGATACTTCTACCTGGAATTATACCGTCTCTGGAAGCAGTACCAGTTCAACCTCTGCAATGAGTACCAGCGCATATCCTGCTCCTGATTACCCCGCATATCCTGCCGCTCCTTCTACTTCTAGCTGGACATTATCCTGGGATGGGTACACGCTTGGTTCCGGAAACGTTTCATCTTATGATATCACACATAGCCAGACTTACACTCATACGGAGTTTAAGGTTGGAAGCACTATACATTATCAGACTACATCTCATTCTACAACAAGCTGGAAATTTTCAGTTCAACCATCATATACATGGACACAGTACGGTTCACTATCGGGTGTGAGTGCAGGGTGGACTCTGGAATTGGATTCAAAAAACCAGACAGGCACAATAGTACTATATTCAGCTCTATATTCTTCCTCTTTCACTGTTTCTGGGCCAACCTATTTAAAACCCCAGCAGGACGGGACTTTCACATCATCAGTTCCATCTAATTTTACCCCATCTCGTTATCAATGGTATTTGGATGGGAGTGCCATCTCAGGGGCTACCAGTTCATTATACACAACATCTTTTTCTGCTTCTACAGATTATTCAATATTCTTCCTTGCAACAAATTCCACGGGCTTTTCATATAAATCTACCACACTTAATGGAAGTGCAGGATACACATTGTCAATATCAGCAATAGATAATCCCGCAGATGCCAGCCAATCCGTAGATTTTAGCACATCAGTATCCGGAGGTTCAGGAACATATTCATATTCCTATGTTCTCTATGATGGGACTTCTACATCTGATTCCGAATTGGATTCAGGCACAACTTCATCATTTGATTACACTTTCAGCTCCTCAGGAACATACCTCCTTGTGTACAGCAGCACCGATTCCAATGGGTTCAATGCATCCTCTTCCCTCATTCAAACCGTCAATTCTGATCCATCCGTATCTATAACAAGCAGTCAAAACCCAACAGATACAGGAAAAACTGTTGAATTTTCCTCATCTGTATCTGGTGGCACTTCCCCATACAATTACACATGGTCTGCGGATGGAACAACATACTATACAAAGGATATAAATGTGACATTCACTTCTTCAGGAACATATACAATAGACCTCACAGTTAGCGATGCAGCAGATTACTCGGTATCCACATCAATGTCAGAGACCGTTAATAGCGATCCTGTTGTTTCAGCCTCATCAAATGTATCCAGTGCGGATGTGAATTATCCGATAGAATTCTGTTCAACGCCAAGCGGAGGAACCGGACCATATAATGAATCCTGGGCCCTGAATGGAAATGTAATATCGACATCGCAGGATTTCTCGCATTCATTTTCATCATCGGGGTCATACACTTTAACTGTAACCGTGACAGATGGTGTTGGTGTTACATCATCGGCATCGGTAACTGTGACAATAAACCCGAATCCATCCGTTACGATATATTCAAGCCAGAACCCAACAGATTCCGGAAATTCTGTTACATTCACCTCATCGGTATCGGGCGGTACAGGAGCAGATACGTATAACTGGACAGTGAACGGTGTTCAGGAATCCACAGCGTCATCATTTCCCTATTCATTTTCAACTTCTGGAGTGTATTATGTAAACCTCACTGTAACCGATAGCGACGGTCATACAGCATTTTCTTCTTTAAAGGAAACTGTAAATCCTGATCCTTCAGTATCAATAAAGGTAATTCATAACCCAACAGATGCATATGTATGGGCAAATTTCTCCGCAGTAATATCCGGCGGTACCGGCCCATATAACAAGACATGGACCATAAACGGAGAAAATTTCTATTCTGATTATGTGAATTATACCTTTACATCTCCAGGAACCTTTACGGTTTCACTAAAAATAACTGATGCAAATGGAAATACCGCATCCGCATCAGTAAGTGAGGTTGTAAATCCTGATCCCAGTGCCAAAATAAATTCCGAATTCAATCCTGTTGACCAGGGAGTTAATGACACATTGACAGCGGAAATATCCGGCGGCACAGGGCCATATAATACAACATGGTCTGAGGGCTCAGAAATCCTAAATTATTCCTCTTCCTTCCATATGGCTTTTTCCAGCACGGGAACATATGTTATAAACCTCACCGTTGTTGACTCACTTGGGGAATCATATAAAACATCAATATCTATAAAGGTCATTGAAAAACCATCTGCACTTATAGAAGGGCCTAATGAAACAGATGTTTCCACAGAGACATACTGGGAGGCCTTCGGCTCATTCGGTACTGCCCCATATGATGATTACTGGTATATTAATGGTGTTAATACAAGCTCGGGCCTGTATTTAGAATATGCTTTCCCAAATACCGGGAAATTCAATATTACCCTTCTTATAGTTGATAGCCAGGGTGCAAAGGCCTATACTTATCTTAATGTAACTGTAAACCCTCTTCCAAAGGTCTCCATATCAGTATCATCATCCACTACAGATACCGGTCTCCCAGTGGCGATATCCGGAATTGTGTCAGGCGGGACAGGCCCATTTAATTATTCGATTTCAGTCTCATCAATAGGCATAGTGGGTTACTCCAGTTCACTGGATTATGAATTCCCCTCAGGACAGTATAATATTACAATAACAGTTTACGATGCAGACGGCAACAGTGCCCATGCATCTATCTCAATAATAGTAAATTCACTTCCTTCCGTATCGATAACTTCAAAATATCCAAATATAGATGTAAACACCACAGACGTCTTCAATGCAACAATTTCAGGTGGCACGGCGCCATATGTAAAGGCTTTATGGTATATCAACAATTCATACCTTGAAAACGGGACGTCAATATCATACTCATTTTCATCACCAGGAGTGTACTCTTTAAAAATAATAATATATGATTCATTGAATGTATCGGCATCAAATATAATAGATATAACTGTTGTAAAATATCCCGAATCATCGATAATAGCATCGCATAAAAATATAGATGCACATGTCCCAGATTCATTCAGGGCCGAGACCTCTGGAGGAATAGGCCCCTACAAAGATGAATTCCTGATAGCCGGACATATATTTTACAATTCATCAATACCATATTCATTTACAACTCCTGGAACTTATACTGTTGAGTTAATAGTTTCAGATTATTTTGGCAAGGATGCAAATTCATATATAAACATAACCGTTTATCCAGATCCAGAAATAGATGTTTACTGGAACGGGACGCCAACAGTATCAGAGGGTTTCAAATTATACTCAAATGTAACTGGGGGCATAGGTCCGTACTCTGTATCCTGGATATTTTCTGACCAGGACGAGTCAGGATTTAATGTATCCCATATATTTTCATTGTCAGGACCCAACACCTTCGAGGTGAAACTATCTGATTCGTCAGGCTACACTGTAACAAAGAATTACACAATATATGTGAATTTATATGTCTCAATAGCGGCTAATACCACAAGAGGCCTTGGTCCACTATCAGTCCAGTTTTCATCCAGTGTTTTAGGCGGCTCAGATTATTCATTCAACTGGACGTTCTCTGCCGGGCATTACTCACTCGAACAGAACCCGCTTTATACATTCCCGGCAGGAAATTATACGGTGCATTTCACAGTGACATCGGCAAACGGTGCGAAAGGCTATGCCAATATATCAATATTCAGCCTTCCACCTCCAGTATCAATAACTTACAGTACTGACAGGAATATAACTCAGTATTTCTATTTCAATGCCACAGCAAACTGGGATGCTGGGTCTATTTATAACATGACATGGTCTTTCCCGAATGGCCAGAGTTTAACGGGCCTGTCAATATCATACTATTTCCCCGTGTACAATGAATTTAACACTGTTGTGGCTACATTTGGATATAACAACCAGACCTATACAGAAGACTTGAATGTGCGCATGGTACCGGCTACTCCGTCAGTTAATTTTACTCCACCATCAATCATACCGGTCAACACCATGCTATCACTGAATGCTACTGCTACAGCACCCGATTCCAATTCTTTCACATATTCCTGGTTTATCGATGGATCTTCTTATTCTGGCCAGAACCAGTTATATTATTTTGACAATACCGGAAACATCTCAATATCTGTCACAGTCACAGATGGCCTGGGAGCTTCCGCCACAGACAACAAAACCATCGATGTAGTGCCGGAGGGCAAGAGCAGCAGCATAGCAATATCATACACCAAACAGTCAGCAGGTGCAATGGAATTCTACAACATCAAGGTGGTGTCTTCCAATGGAATCGTAGCAGTAGAAGCTTTCCTTAGTACTACAGAACTGAATATCTCAGAAATAAGTTCATCATACACATCTTCCGGCGAAGTAGCACATTTCAACATCACAATGAACCAGAGGGATTACTCAGCAGGTACATACAGCATATCGATCGTAGCATTCAACAACAATTCCCAGAGCAACCATATATCCGCGCCATTCACAGTAACAAGCAATTATGCATCCGCATCAGGATTTTCCCTTGGAGACCTAATAACATTCTTTGGCGGGATTTCCAACTTTATTATTGTTTTACTGACGTTAGGAGGCCTGATAATTGCATATGCAGGCATGCATGCATCCAGGGACCCCGATGTAGTGATCCAGGAAGGCACAGGGAAGAAGAGGAAGGACATTGTGCTGCAGGGCAGGAGAAAGAGGTGAAAATATGAAATATAGAACTATGAAAAAGAATGGAAAAAGGAGGGTTATACCCATATCGGAGAAGAATAGCTATAGCCGTGCAAGGAAAGTATCTTCCAGGGAGCTACGGGATGACCTCATGGTAGGGATAAGGCATCCCGGCTCCCTCACTTCTGTGGGATACCATATTCAGGAACCGGTGCAGAAACAGCACGCGGCCCTGGATAAGGCAGTGAAAAAATATGGAAGGAAGGAAACACTGGAAAAATTATCTGACCTATACAGGCTGGATTACCACAGGCCAGAACTAAAAGCCGGTATAGTGTCGAGCATAAAATATGTATCAGGAGGTAAAAGAAATGACTGAGTTTAGAACAAGGAAAAATGGAAAAGCATACCCTCTTAGAAATAACAGGGTAGTACAGAAGGCTACACAGATATCCCAGGCACAGCTGAAGCATATCCACATACATGGATTGGCTATTGCTGGTTATGCCGTCGATTTAGCTGACAATTTGAGGAAGAAAGCCCTGGTAAAAGCTGTAAATAAATACGGCAAGAGTGACACAATGGCTGAACTCTCACTGCTGCGTGACAAATACGCAGGGAATGAGAGGATGGAGAGGGTAATTGATTCAGATATAGCCTACATAGCTAAGGGCAAATTTGAGGAGGAGTAGATGGGAAAAATCACCGATATAGTTGTGGCCATTTTCGTGTTTATTATAGGCATATTTGTCCTTTACAGACTGGGCATAACATTGCCATTGCTGGAGCACATGATCAGGGGCTTCTTTGCACCATCAAAGCCAGCAGCCAATGCAACATCTGGATCTTTAATATTTGGCATCGCTTCTTCCGCAAAGGAAAGGAGAAAAGCTCACCATAAGATAGAAGAGATAATGCGGACCAGGTACGTAAGGTTCCTCCTGAAATTTAAAAGGAGGGATTAATTTGAAAGCCTTCCTTGCTGTATTGCTTGTACTGGTGTTTGCATGCCTGGTATTTACTTCAGCTGCTGTTGCCCAACCTCATTCGCCAGAAGTTGCCACAGCTGCCCAGCCAGCATCCAGCCATGTTGTGGTATATTCTACCATATCAAACTCTAATGATTTATTATATGTCCCGGTGAACAGTACAAATGTCCAGGCATATCCAGTATGGCATGTGTACCTGTTCGGTTCCGGATCATTTTCATTTAAGGCCAATGGCACAACTGTTGAAACCGGTGTTTCACTGGGAGCATTTAACTTTACATATTCCTGGCATACATATGACAAATACGCCAATGCCAGCCTGGTATTTTCCGGGTTACATACTCATTCCATACAATACTGAGCGGAATCCTTACCAGGCACGAAGTCCAGAGCGTTAGCATAGTATCATCATATCCTGGACAAAAGCAGTACCTATCAGTCTCTCCAGGGCAGTCTGGAGCACTCATGTACCCGCACTGGATGGTTACATTTATTTCAACAGAGAACACGTCCTACTCAATCAATGTGAATGGCCAGACAATACAATCCGGCACTGTGGTAGGGACACAAACAATAGACTTTAACATTACCGGGTCCACTGCAAGTGTGATAATTGGGTTGGGCACACATGTCTACAAATATCCTGACGAGATAATTGCCAGCACGCCAATACAGAAATATTACGCCCCTAAGCCGCCTTCACTGGCATACACGGTTAGCCAGTACGAACTGGGGATTGCTAAGGCCTTCGTTGCCTCTGGGTTTGCCATAGCAATTGCACTGTTCACAGCAAGGAAATACCTCCTTGAGAAAGAGAAAAGGGAGGTGATGCGCATATGAAAGATTCCAGTGGAAGAGGATGGCTGGAAAGGCACAGGGAGAAATCCTTTGAGAAATGGCACAAAAGCGAGGAAGAACGCAAAGAGGAATTGAAAAAAGCCTTCAGGGATAAGTCAGGGGAAAATATTGCAAGGCTATCAAGATTCGTTTCTTTCCGGTCACTTGCAAGGACAATGATACCACAATTGATTATCGGTGGTATACTGGCATATATCGAATATATCCTTGTTGGCCCGATATACACTATAATTTCTATTGCGGTCTATATTCCAATGATATACCTGTATTCAAGGACACTGAGGACACGTGATGGTGTGTTCCTGATGGTACCGACATCTGATTTTCTGGACTGGGACCGGCTATTTGTCTCCGAAGATATCTGGTCTCTCGTGGAAAAGAAAGCAGGCCTTACACTGGAATCGGGGAGAATCAACGGGAGAATAACATACTGGTGCATTGATGTAAAATACCTGGATGGCTCGAGCATACCCTACTGGGTAGACATAGCCTGGGCGCATTATAACCGGGCAAAATATGCAATGTTCGAGAGTGTGCTGGATGACCTGACTGATATGCTTCAGGACACATTGCTCGAAGTTGCAAAACTCCGGAAGATGGGGCGTGTTGAGAGCATTACAGAGGGAACAAGGCAGACCTCTGAGAACATAGATGCCATTACATCTGCATACAGGGACAACGTGTTTAACGTAATCCAGAAGCAGAAGATCTCTGAAGAGGAAGCAAACACATATGAGAAAGAAGTTGCGGATCTGCTGAAAAACCCTGAATATTTGAGGGCATTGATAAAGAAAAAGAATGAGGAGGAAGAGAAATGAGAGACGAAGTAAAGGATTGGCATACAGAGAATGTATTCCGGGATATGCTGTTCAGGTTGCCGGGTCTAAAGAATAATGTATGGTTTAATTTTATTTATAGAAACTTTCAGGAAGCCGAGGATCCTGGACAGAGGGCACCTCCGCTGGCAGAGATATTCGATGATATGCCAGAAACACAGAAGAAAAGCCTATACTGTACACAGATCAGCCTGATCAATGCTACAGTGCCAATGAGATGCTATCTATTGAGAGGTGGTGGAGATGGACAGTGAAACACCTGAAGGGCTCAGACTTCTTTATGATTTGCTGGTAAAAGCGTCGGAATATCCAGGGGAAGCACCACACAATCCCAGGAACCTGTACTACTGGGGAGAGAAATTAAAGGCCCTGCATGGTGTTCTTTCAGCATACCATGATCAGGAATACCTGGGCGAATACCGGTTGATGCGGAAACAGATTGTGGATGTTTCAAGGAATTATCCATCCAGCCGTTATATCAGTGATGGCTATGAATTATTATATGAATGGCTTGCCAGCATTGCCAGGTTGTATACCAGGCTTGGGTTGATGATTCCTGAGAATTTAACATACTCAGAGGGGAGTGATGAAGGAATATGACGGAAAATAATGGAGAGGATGTAATAAACGAGATAAAAAGTAGATGGATAGCCAAAACAGGGAAGAATGACTACGACATAGCACATGACAGCGTGTGGCTTATTCAGTGGTTTTACCACCGTATAAGGAAAAACAGGAATGTTATTGCATTGTTTGTTGGTGATACTGGTTCCGGCAAATCGTACTCATCTATAAGGCTTGCAGAAAGGCTGGATCCGAATTTCTCAGCAGACCGGATTGTGTTTACGGTCCAGGACTTTATACGATTAGTTAACTCGGATCTGCCTCGTGGAAGCGTTATAATATTCGATGACGCCGGTTTGGGAATACCAGCAAGGGAATGGCAGAACATGGCCTCAAAGATATTTGGACGAGCTACACAGGGATTCCGGTACAAGCAGATCCTGACATTTATTACAGTGCCCGATGAAAGCTTTATTGAGCGACAAAGCAGGAAACTGGTACATATTAAATTTGAAGCTACTGATGTCCAGGGCGTTATGAAGCCAAAGCTCACATCCAGGAATCCCTTTGACCCTGAAAGGCCACTGGCAAAATATCCAAGGATTCGCAGGGGAATATCTGAAATACAGATAAAGACAGTGAAATTTGCGTTGCCCAGCAAAGAACTGAGAGAAAAATATGAAGATGCAAAAAACAAATACATGCAAAACAAATTCAAGGATTTCGAAGATCAATTAAACATGATAGGACAAGGCAATACTGTAATGAAAAACGGGAAGCCTGCTATACATCTCCAGTGTGACGAATGTGGCTATGAATGGGATTATACTGGTTCCAGGGCAATGGCCAGATGCCCTAACTGTGACGGCCGCATATATATTGCAGATATAGAGGAAAAGGAGAATTCGGGTAGAAGGGTGAGATGCACCCATTGTGGCTATGCCTGGGAGTATTCCGGATCCGCGAAAAGAACAAAATGCCCTGATTGTGGTGGATATGTCAATACACGGACAGACAGGGAGGGGACAGCATAAATGAATGCAGGGATAATGGGAAATGGAATGGGATATCCCATTTATATCCCATCGCTTAAGACCCTTGGAATTTCAATGTGTAAATTCGAAAATGGGACATGGCGGTGGCTGCTTTCCTATTATTATATAAATATGAATAAGGAGGTGCATCCAGGAAAAATTTTCAAAAATTTTTTGGAGATTTATATCCAAAATTTAAAAATACTAAAATATACAAATGTGTAGATATAAGGTAAAAACCCTTTAAAATAGGGGGTAATATAATACCTGAAAGGAAATTTAACCGCCTTAAATCTTTTATAAAAAGGCGTCGAATAAAAATAATTCCTGGTATAATGCCGGGAAAAATGAAAAAGGAGGAAATATAGATATGTCAACTAGATGGATAACCAAAAAGAATGGAAACGAGAGTAAGCACATAAATATAGAGTCATATGGGACACCCAGGGAAGTGGAAATAAAGAAAATACCGCCTAAACCTGGAGAGCTTGAGAAGCAGGCATGGGGCATGCTGGATAATATGGCCAAGATTACAAACGTAGATAAGCTGTTATTGCAGATGAACAAGTACAGTGGAATGCTTGGGGATTACTCATCATTCAATTCAATGCTGATAGAATTTCAGGATCCCAATGCAACAATAGTCAGATCTAAAAATGAATGGAATTATTTCGGGCGAACTTTAAAGGAAGATGCCAGAGGTTTATCAGTGCTTTATCCTCTTGGGATTCCAAGGAAAGATATGCCAGGGAAAGTTAAGGCCTTTATTGAAAAGAAGCGGGAAGAAGGCCTTGATGATGAAACAATAGACAAGCTTGTCCAGGACAAATTTAACCTTGGAAGCACAGGGAACGCATACACATTTGGCACCGGCAATGTATATGATATATCACAGACAGATCCGATACCCGGGAAAGCAAAGCCTGTAAAGGAGGATGTTACCACAACGCAGCTGTATAAAACCCTGAAAGATATTGCAAGGAAACATTATACAGTGAAAGAAGAGCCCATCCACATTGGTGCCAGGGGATATACAGCACATTCCGGAGATGGAAATGGCCAGGAAATAGTAGTTATGAAGATACCTGGAGAAGATGAAAATGTACTGCATACATTGATACATGAAATGTCCCATGCACGGCTAGATCACCTGAACAGGAAAGATATTCCATATGGCATTGGAGAAGCTGAAGCCGAATTGTCCACATACCTTGTAGGACAACACTTTGGCTATAATTTTAGGGATGAATCTGCGGCTTATATGAAAGGATGGCTTGACAACGCCAAACAGGATGGCCACACACTAAGCAACGAGAATCTGGATAGAGCAATGAACAACGCCAGGCATATAATCCAGGATATAAATGCCCAGCTGGAAATAAAGAAATAATTAAATTATATATTTTTAATGTATATTGAACTTCTATGCTAAAAGTTCAACTTTTCCTATTCTAATTGGTATGATAAGCTATATGTTTTGAAAGATAATTTATAAAAATGTTCAAGTTTAAATAAAAGTTCAACATCTATTATTTATGATTAACGGGACATTAAAGCCAATATTAAGAAGTGTAAATAAAAAGGAGATCCGGGTATTAAGGCCAGTGGAATACAAAGCTATATGGAATGCATCAGAAAAATATAAGAATCAGGTTATTTTAGATTGCTTATTGCTTACAGCAGGTAGGATAACAGAACTCAAGGAAATGGAAATAAATAGGGAATGGTTTGATTTTGATGGAAGGAATATACATATAAGGGAGCATAAGGCGAAGCGAGTGGAAAGAGGAGTTAAAGATAGATATATCCATCTGAGCATCAAAGGCGTAGAAGTAGTAAGGAATTTTATAAATAATAGATATTACATACCATCTTACCAGGCGTTAGAGCAAAATCTCAAGAGATGGGCCATAAAGGGAAATGTGGATCCGAGCTTACCTGAGCGGGAAAGTATTCAGGAAAACATATGAGTCATGGTTGATATTTTCAATGCCAGATAAGGCAATATCAATATTGCAAAGTACAGGCTATACTCAGGAAGTGGCAATGGAACATTATCTAAATTTGCCTTTCCGGAGAAAGCGATCGGGTAGCTATGAAGGAGTATGTTGAAGGATGGATGTAGAGGATGATAGAAGTGAATATGAGGAAGGAGAGTAATTAAAATGCAAATTGAAAGAATTGAGAATGAAAAAGGTTGCCGCCATTGTAGCATATATTCAAAAAAGACATTCCAGGGCTTATGGGCAGTATTCTTTGACGGTGTATATGATAGATTATTTGACCATCTTTCATGCAGTAAATACTGGTTTATAACCGAACCGTATCATTTGGATGCAGAACTAATTAATTTTGATAATTGGTTAACAGAGAACGGCGCATCCCTTTTCTATATAAATCCAGGATACCATTATGATGGGGTAATAACAATGATAATCGTCCCATCCGATTTAGCGAAGTTTAGTGCAAGAGTGAATATGGTTCTTGATACAAAAAATAGAGATGAATTTGCCTTAGACATAGGAATGTTCAGTTTTAGCTTTGACAAGGCATATGCAAGGAATGTAATCAGAAACTACCAGCCGCCATCTGCCTATGATTGTGTAAGGTCTGCAATGGATTACCTAACATGGAAAGATATTAAAAAAGGAAGTGATTAAAATGAATAAAGATACAGTGAGTATAAATGAATTAAATATAGATTCGGCTACTATGACGGGGGTTTGGAATAATACATACCACCATTTCGATTATAATCTCGATTTTGGGTTCACAATAGAGAAATGGGTATCTCCAGACCAGGCTTTAGAAATGTCAACAAAAGCAATAAGTGACTTCTCAGATTGGCTTGTTAAGAATAAATTTGACAAGGACGGCAGTATTTATTACGATGTTTGCAAGAGAGGCTTTTTAAAGATGGGGACATTTACCAATCCTTTATGGATATCGCCCCCATCGACACACCCTCCTTTTACAGAATAAAGTAGTGCCTCTTGAAAAATCAGGCCTTGACTCACATTCTGCGGATTTCGAGTCTTATTTTATCGTTTATGGGATTAGTGGCACCCCGTTTAAAGGAATGGTTTTTGTTATCCAGGCAAAAAAAGGGTGACCTTTACGATGACCAGGATAAATATTTAGGCAATCACCAGTTTATTTTTACCACGCAGTTAGATAGGATAATGGGAAACATAGACGTTGAGATTAGAACTCCTAGTGTTATGATAGACCTTAACCCTGAAACCCAACTGGCAAGATATGGCAACTTTAAGGCTACTCCGGAAAACATATTTAACGTTTCTACATCTCCTCTAATAAAGAATGGCAACCGGGAAAGCCTGAAATATTCCATTATCCCACCGGACTCGAAAAAATTAAATTCATTGTCTATTAGATCAGCCAGTTACGAAACTTTATATGATAAATCAAGGTATGACATGAAGATAGATATACCAAGCGCCTTCAATCAGAGGGAGAATGATGTAGAAATTGAACCACAACAGGCATTTGCAGAGCAGGTTCGTAAGTTCATGGGCGATGATATCAAATGGAGAGTTAAAGGTGTAGCAGATTCGTTTTCGATAGAATATGCACCCTATGAAACAATAGAAGATGTGTTTAATCTAGCAAAATCCATAGCTAATAATGCACATACAGCAATAAGAAGTGGTAAAAAAACTGGAGGGAGTGAGTAAAATGGATTATTCAGACAGATGCCCAAAATGCGGGCATTCATTGGACAGCCATGAGAGAATGGAAGGAGATTATTACTGTATAGACTGTGGCGATTTCTGCTATTCAGAGAACGATGATGATTAGGACTGATGAAAATATTATAACCGGTAACAATATTATTTCATGGAATGATGTAAAAGACATGGAAGCAATAGATTTACGGTGCGAAAAATGAAAGAAAATGCAATATATTGTGGAGTTCGCGGGCGTGTATTTAGCAATACAGTGGAAGTCTCTGAGAACAGCATAGATTTATAAAGTGGTTGAGGTTGAATTTAAATGAATGATATAATGCTGGAAATTGATAGAGATTTCTGGATAGGCAGATATGTAGAAATAGTAACCTGGAAAGGTACTCATATTTTAGCCCTCATAATTGATTTAGATCATGACCTTATAAAAACAGAACATAGCATTATTCCATGGAAAGATATAAAGGAAATGAACGTAATAGATTTATCACGGAAATGAAAGTTTTGCTTTCTATTAAACCAGAGATATGCTATAGAAACAGGTAATATTAACAAATTTAAACCGTACAAACATCATATAAGGCCACACAATCAGATTTATATAAATGAATAATATTTATAAAGACAAAAAGGATAAGTATTTTAAATGGACAATTCAATAAGCAAATCCAAAAGGATATGGCAATACTGGTCAGAACATATAGAATTGTCGGGGCTATTAGTCGGAATATGGATCTTATTTGTTAGTCTATCACAACAAGAACTAAAGGAATTGCCCAGATCTGTCATACCATTTCTGGTTACGATTCTTGCTACTTTGCTTGGATTGACATTTACAGCATTCTCTATACTTGTTGCAATAACACCAAGTATAAGAAAAGACTTTGTCAGGACAGTTACATTCGATAATATAGGCAAAACATTTTACATCACACTTATTATTCAATTTTTAACATTAATATTATCTCTTATGGATTATATATTTTTCAGTACAGACTTATATTATTACATTTTATTGGCAAGCACTTTTGGTACATTTTTTTCTCTTGGATTCTTACTTTATCTTGTAAGAGACATATTTGGTTTATTCAGAGTGGTAAGGGGAATGGTATCGAGAAGACAGTGATTTCTTAAATGTTATAAAAATCATTCAGTGTCGGCAGCTTGTTGGAAATGTCATCTTTATTCTTGCTCAAGATATCATACATAGATTTCTGTATGCTGTTCCTTAACTTTTTATAGTCATTAATGCTTTTAATTATCGGCATTTCTACTGTAACTGGATAATAAAGAAAGTTATTGTTAAGCAAGTCAAATATTCCATCTTCAGTAGATACTTTCAATTTCTCTAGCTTTTTGTCCCTATTTTTAATAAATAAATCATTTATTTTTTCATATCTATCATCATTAAAATGTGGCTTAAATTTAAATGATATTGTTGCAGAAAAATTAAAAGTAGTGCCGTCTGCCAAAGCTCTTAACCTTTTAGATGCCGGACCTAGAAATCTTTCAAGATATTCTAAATCAATACTTCCAAGTGATAATTTATAATTGTGGACAGACGATTCATTTTTTATTATAACTTTTATTAGTTGATTTGTTGGAATAGGTAGTATAGAGTCAAAGTTATGGTTTAAATTTAATTTAAATAAAGAATTTTTAAAAATCTCTCCAGCCCTTTTGTTTAATACATTTACAGAATCTTTATTGTATTGCCCAAGCATGATATTGCTTTTAGTATCTATAACGAAATACGAAGATTCAAGTAAAAAGTGGGATGGAGAATTTGCTAATACTTCCTCCTGAAGCTTATCTAGGTCTATCATGCTTACAGCCTCATTCCTTAGCCTCAATAGCCTGCCAAAAATAATTCCGTCAGGTTTTATTTCTTCAGGAATCACATTTCCATCCTCATCCTCCCAATACGGCTTGTCGGTAATGATTGAATATAATATTTTTTCACCGTTATGGTTTGTTTCATATATATTTGATCTTATATGGTTTATAGATGTATACGGCAAAAACTTATCCAATTCCCATTTATAATCACGGCTTAAAATTTGTAACGGATAAAAAATATAAGATCTAGTATTGTCTTTTGCCATAATCATTTCACCTTTTTAACATTACCCTTTAAAAACTGCTTTATGCCCTTTCCATCATCGGATATTTCAAAGGCATTCCACTGGAGTCGCATATTCACTTCATTAGCTTTGGTATCAACGGCATTCCCTATATATTCCATTAGCCAGGCAGTACTTCCAGAATACTGCGTTCTCCCGATTTCATTTATTATTCCCGCCTATACCACTGGTTTTAATTCATCATCCAATTTTTTCACCTCTTATTATTAACTGCTTTCTTCTATTACCTTCTTTTCCTCTTCTGTTATACCATATATCTCGTAGGCTTTATTATTAATCTCTTTTTCTAGAGAATTTATTTCATCTTTCAGTTTCCTTATCTTATCAGTTAGTTTATTTTTTGATTCATTTAACTCTTTATTGAGTTCTAACAACTTATCTACTCTTGTTTCAAAGTAGGATTGTTCCTCCTTTGGAAGCTCTTTTATTGGGATTTTGCCCGAATAGCCCCTATTAAAGTGCATAGTTCTTATGGCTCTTGAATAGATAAATATATAAGCATAATAAGAAATTATTTTTGAGTTTAATAAAGCAAGGATATACTTCGGATTAAAATTAGGAGCCGTGATAATTATGTTATCAACAGTGTTTAGGGTTAATATGCCTTTTGAATCATATGTCGCAGTTATTTTTATATGGTCTTTAATAAATGCAACAATGTCTTGGGCCATTATTTTTGGTAGCCTTAGATTTTTTACTTTACTTATCTCAGGGATTTCATTAACATTTATGTAATAATTATGATAATCGCCTATGTAAAATCTCTGAATTTCCTTACCACTTATTATCCGCTCTCCCTCTGTATTCCCTTTTGAAATTAATTTTTGAACACCAAGCCCAGCAAAAATATCCGATATATCTCCAAGTAAAACGGATCCAGTATTCATTTTGTCATAAATTGCCTTTTCTATATAATTTGATATAAAATTAATTGTATTGTTCTTGATAATTTCACCGTAGTTTATTTCGGTTATGGATGTATTGGACGTATTCAGGTTAGATACCAGGAATACTTTATCAGAGGGTTTTTGTTTCTGTTTTCTCATGATAATTATTACCTGTTCCAGGAGTACATCAGTGAATGCCATACTAACATCTACTGCAGTCAGTAACTGTGTATCCTCATAAATAGTTCTTCTTATGGGCTTCCAGGAATCTACATATGCAAAGGATTTTGGTATAATTAGGCCAATGTATCCATTCCTTGTAAGTAAGTCTATACCCTTTTTTATAAATAAAGCAGCAGAATTAACAACGCCATTAGATAGTATTTTAAAATTTTTAGCATTCCTAAGTATATCATCAGATTTTATGTTGAAATAAGGTGGGTTGCCGATAACAATATCAAATCCGCCATTTTTCATTATTTCCGGGAATTCTACCTCCCATTTAAAAGCATTATCAGCAGAAATTGTGGTGTCATCAATCAAGCTGTTTCCTACTTTTATGTTGCTTTGAAGTAATGGCAATCTCTGTTTTCTTTCCGATATCTGCAATAGCAAATTCAACTGGGCTATCTCTACAGCTTTAGGGTCCAGGTCAACACCAAATATATTGTTCTTTAGAATCTCAGTTTTTGTTGAGTAAAACTCCAGTTCGCTTTCCTGGCTCTCCGACTCAAATTTGGATTGCTTTATAGTTCTTGCTGATTTTGGTAGGGTTTTATTTTTTGAATAATACTCATTCCAGTAATTCTCAAGCTCCTTGTAAGCCTTTATCAAAAAGCTTCCGGAACCACAGGAGGGGTCAAGGATTTTTACATTGCGTATTTCCTCTGGCGAATGGGTCTTGATATATTCGCCTACAGTGTGCTTTACCATGTAATCAACAATGTAAGAAGGAGTATAGTAGATTCCCTGTTCTTTTCTATGGGCCTTTGAACCCTCTAACTTAGCCCGCTTTGGTGTTGATTTTAGGATATTTCCAAGGTACTGTTCATATATGTTACCAAGAACATCTGATTCTATTAATGAGAAATCATACCTATAAGAATCATCTTTGGCCTCATTTAGCCCCTCTATAACTTCCTTAAGAGCTTCATTGTCTATATACAGGTCATCGCATAAATGGTGTGCAAACAATTTGCTATTGTAGTTATCATCATAATACTTATAGGTTTTAGATATTTCCTTAACAAGATGGCCTTTCCCTTTGGCATGCCATTGCCTAGCGTTGGAGAGCAATTGGTTCTCCTCAAGGATCCTGTCCTCAGCGTTTCTTATGAATATCAGGCGGTCCAGTATCCTCTGTACTGATTCGTCCAGTTCATCCTGTGATAAATTCTTGTCCTGGTTGTTTCTTAATATATCCTTTGACAATATGTCCCTAAAATGTATCATATCCTGCAATAGCTGCTTGCTTATGGGATTCTTGACCTGTTTCCTTCCATACTTTGATGCTATCCTATCAAGTTCACCATTTTCAAAGGCCTTTTTGGAAAGGTATTCGAACCTGGAATCGCTAAGAAAGTCATCCGGGTGTAAAACAAAAAATACGCTGCTTCCGTAATTTGATGTCTTCCAATCTGCATTAAAAACAGCTAAAGTTTCGAAATTGGTCAGGATTGCCCAGGAACATGACTTCATCCATGCATAGTCTATTGCCTGGGTAACGTATTTTGAATTTGTATAGATATTTTCTTCTCTTAAGGATTTAGCTTCAAGGAAAAATGCAGGTATTCCATTTATCCTGAATCCATAATCTACCCTCTTCTTTGATATAGCTTCCTCAGCACTTATAGAATCGTTTGTTTCGCCCCTGTTGGAAACATTCCATCCCAGGGCTTCAAATAAAGGTATTATGAAATCCTTCTTTGTTTCTTCTTCCTTGTAGTTTCTGATTGCACCGGATTTCTTTATCTGTTTATACTTTGAAATAAGTTCCACAACCCTCTCGAAATCAATATTATATTCTTTTTTTGTATCATTCATTCTCCCATCCCACTTGTCAGATAACCATAGAATACCTTAGAAATAATTTTCTCGCCTTCTGGCGTGTGCCATATGGCCATTAATCTGCTTATCTCATTTTTTGAACATGCTTCATTGTCGAAGTATTTATTTTTATTATCCATCATATTACACCTTTTCTAATATATCCTCTTGCGTTCTGGATTTGAACTATTCTTGCACATGGGTAAGGAAATGAGCCTGAATGTGCAACGCCAGTAACCATAGTAGAGTCATTTATGAGTTTATTGTGATTGTATTGGACGTAGAAGAGTAGTAGTTATCTTTTACAATGAAATATGCAGTAAATGGACCTGAGCCGTTTTCGGTCACAGAATAGGAATATGAATGAGATGAAGAAGCAACGGACATATAGCAGGACCCGTTTATGTATAGATAATAGGTAAGGCCAATATTATGGGTATCGCCGCCAGAAGAGTGCATATTAATGTCAAAGCAGGTATATGGGGCAAAAGTACACGAATCATTTGTTACATTTGAAGCGGAAATACTTATGGCAGCTGGGGGGCTGTAAACCTGAACCTGGCCAGCCTGCCCGGAGAAATGGTATGGACCGTGGGAGAGGGAATAATTAATGGTTACATTGCCTGGAGAAGAAGGGCTAATTGTTAGGGAACTACCTGTATGTGAAATCCCAGGAGCAGAAAGAGTCATGTTGTCGGCAGAGGTGGATGCTGTGATTTTATCAGATACACCAGTATCTATATGGGTATGCTGGCATGAAAATGAAACTGGGGGAAAAGTGTAGAGCTGGACAGTTTTGGAAGTAGAAAATGAATTATAAACAACTTTGAATGTCAGAGTATGAAGGCCAGGAACGGAAAGAATATCACATAGCTCAATAGCCTGGGTAAAAGTACTGGGGAATTGTATTGTCTGGTTTCCGGTTACAGTTCCGGAGAATATTATACTTCCATTGGTAATGACCTGGTATTCAGCGGTTTTAGACGAATCAACATGGGCTGTAAAGGTCGGCATATCGGATGAGCCATTCATCATGGTATTTGAAGAAGAGGTTACAGAGGAAACCTGAATTCCAGGATTAACGTATCCTTGGCCTGACAAAACAAAATATGTGCCAGCACCTGCACCAACAATAACAACTGCAATAATAATAGACAGTATTTTTTTATTCAATTATTTCACCTTTTTAATATTCCCCCTATCACGCTGGATCTGGATCATTGCCTGGACATCGGGGAGGCTCCAGGCGTATTTAGTATGGACACACTCAAATGTCTGGTCAACCTCGCACCAGAGGCGCAAAATATTATTTCCATTGAGTTTAACATAGACAAAAACTACACGGTCATGCCCCAGCAAATCATAATTATGCTCCTCGATGGCTACGTGGTCATCCAGGACATTGAGGTGCGTTAGGGCGGAAAGGTTCTTGAACTGGTCGGTATAGTTTGGAGGGAGGACATGCCTTCCCGGAAGTTGCCCACCGGAGACTTCCTGTTCTGCTTTTCTTAAGCCTTCTGCTATACGTTTACCTTGGTCAGTTAAAGAAAGAAAAATATATCTTCGTCCATTAACTCTTTCTCGTGCATTGATAATGTCTGCTTTTTGTAATTTATCCAAGGTTCTATATAATGTAGAAACATTTTTTGTAACTTCAAATAAATCAGTTTTTTTGGCATCTTTATGGGTGTCTAAGTATCTTATTATTTCGTATGCATATTTTCCATACAACTCTAAATTAATCATTCTCTATTCTGTATAAGAGAAATGGATAAATAAAAGTAATGTAGAATTATCTGTTCGCTATTAGCGAAGTGATAATATTTATATACAACTTCTCAATTATATAATGAGGAATAATGATGATATCAAAGATTTGTATCACTGTAACTGATGAAGAACAAGATTTTTTTAGAAGACATCCTGAAATTAACCGCTCAAAATTTGTTAGAATGGCTATTCGGGATTACAAAAAAAAGATTGGTGAACCACTGGCACAGGAGGAAGAAGCATGACTTTTGATGATTCTGGAAACCTTATACTTTCCCAGTCTGTCATCGAAACCTGGAAACAGGAAGTTAACCACACAGAAACGTGCAATAAGTGCGGATATACATGGATATCCAGGGCAAGATACCATTTGACTAGGACGTGCCCAAAATGCAAGGAGGTAATATATTGATGGATGAAAGGGAACTAAAGGATTTTCGGAATTTTATGTTTGATGAATTGCGTTTATCGCCTTCCACAATCAACGATACATTAAGAAGATTGCCATATATAGAAAATAAATCAAAATCAATGGAGAGGGATGACTTGCAGGAATTGGTGAGGATTGTATGCGACACAAAGAGCAACAAGACTGCAAATGAGTATATCAAGATAATCAATAGGTGGCTTAGGTATAAACACGAAAAGCCCGTGAAATATTTTAAAGAATATGAATCTTTTACAGTAAAGATCTGCACTCCGGATGCTAAATGGAAACTTCTAACAGCAGCTTCCAGGCAGGGACCAAGGGAGAAGGCTATATTTTATCTATTGTTTGGCACCGGAGTAAGGCTTGGGGAAGCCGTGAACCTGAAGCTCCAGGATATTAAGGAAGACAGGATCTTTGTAACCGGGAAGGGACAAAAAGAAAGGGAAATATTCCTGCCTCCTGAATCCAGGAATGCGCTGGATGAATACCTTTTAGTAAGGACTCCAGGCAAAACGGCTTCAGACAAGGATTTTTTATTTACCACAAAACTGGGCAGGAAGATGACCTACGATTATTTCAGGAATTTATGCAAGCTCGTTGCCATGAATGCTGGGGTAAAATTCCACCCGCACATGGCCCGGCATACGTATGCCACGGAGCTCCTGATGGCAGGGATGGATGTTTCTTTCGTGTCAAAGCTCCTGGGGCACGACAGCCTGTCATCGACCCAGAAGTATCTGCACCCGAGCCAGCAGGACGCGATTTTCCAGGCTTCAAAAATAAATTTATTCGAAAATCAAAATAAAAATAAATACCAGAATCATAATGATTTAGACCATAAGGATAGGTTGGGAGCCGAAGGTCAACATCATTCTGACACTGGCACGTTCCAGGACTACCTGGGAGATTCTTTGATGCTGTTATTTTTTAATGAAGAAAATAAGGGGAAAGAATTCAGCAATAATATGCCTGAATCCTGGACACCACTGGAGGTGAGAAATTGAAATTTTTCTATATAAAACACTGTGCAGGGTGCCATAGGAAAGTATCAAGGGGCGAATTGCAATTGGATGGCCAGCTGAAATATGTATGCCAGGATTGCCTGGACGGAAAAATACCAGGGGTGAGGCAATGAAGTCTGTGCCGAATAATCCTCTGGACCATATCATGCAACGTTATGCAGGCCAGGCAGTTACTCCCGAATCAATACTTCTAGATTATCCAAATTTCTCTGATGTCTTTGAAGTAGAAGACCGGTTAAAGGAATGGGTGAGGAGAAATAAAGATGATTGCCAGGTCCTCCATGCAAATCCATACATGGTTAAGGTTTTTGTAACGCCCCATGACATCAATGTTTACAATCAGAATATGCATCGCAAGCACCAGGAAGCAAGGAGGGGTATAGATGAATTCTACTTATCCTGTTTTTTCAACTCATTTAAGGCGTAATTCACCGCATGGGAAAGGGAAGCAAACCGCTTATTGTCTATCTGGGAGTGGATCCAATCTAAAAGGGATTCATCTATTGAAACTGAAATTTTCTTTTTCATTGCTACTGAGTAGGAAAATACGGTTTATATCCTTTCCTGCTCGGAAGTATTCAGAAGTAGGAAAGTTTATAAATAACGGAGGTATGCAATGGTAAGCAAAGGTAAGAAAATGAAAATATCAATATCTATAACAACAGAAGAAAAGGATTACCTGGCAACGCTGGTAGAATCAGGAAAGGCATCAAGTATGTCTCATGCTGTGAGGCTTTGCATTCTATCCTATATGCTGGTTGATTCTGGTTACAATGGCAGAAATACGACTGAGGAGGTGAAAGATAATGCCGACGGGAGATGAAATTGACAGGGACAATATGAAGAGATATGCGGAAGATTTTGTATGGGCTAATAAGCTTGAATTCTTAAATTATATGGATAGGTGGGTTCAGAGAACGGATTTCAGATTTCCTTTAGATGTTAAGAAACTTGAAGAATATTCCAGAATGAACAGAGTAGATGTGGACACAAGGTTTAAACCGATTTACCAGCAGATAATATCTCTGGATATTCCAGAAGCAAAAAAGAAAGAAATGAGAGAAAAAATAGATGCTGAGTATATTTTAGAATCTGATAAGGTATCACAGAAAGACACTGCTATAGGCATTCTGCAATATTTAGAATCAAACCCAGTGGAGATGATTAAGGCATTGAATCTTGCGTTGTATGATTTAATGGTCCAGGAAGGGGAAACAGACTATGATGATTATTATGATCCTGAATTTGAGGTATTAAACTGGCCAGTTTCCACTATTCCGAGCCTGAAATATGAAGACCTGGGCAAACTTAAATCGCTAAGTGGTTGGATAGGCACAATAGGATCTCCACATATCCAATATTTAGAAGTCGCATACAAATGCGCTGCTTGTGGCCATATTACTCACTCTCCTGTAAAGCCTCAGAGTTGTGAAGAATGTGGATATGACAAAACTAAAAACTTAATTTTTGTTCCAGAAGAATCAACAGGGCAGCAGGTTCAGGAAATAGTCCTCATGGAGAACTATGATGAAATGAATCCTGAAACTACACCAGGTAATTTGCCTTGCTATGTTACCGGCGATAATATCAACAAATTTACGATCGGAGATAGAATAAATGTAATGGGGATAGTATCAATTGTTAAGAAGAAATTTGATACTTACCTGAGCTTAAATGTTTTGAATATTGCCAGAAAGCAGGAAGAAATCCATCTATCGGCTAAGGATATTGAGATAATAACTGAGATCGGGAAAGACCCGATAGATTTTATACATAAGAACCTGGGAAGATCTGTCATAGGCGAAGAATATGAAATTATTAAGGAAAGCCTTGCCATGGCTATTGCAGGTGGGTCTGAATCAAGGAAAAGGTCTAATATTCACATGCTTTTGATAGGCAATCCTGGTATAGGAAAATCAGAACTTCTTTATTCAGGAAAGGAAGATTCTCCCAAAGGGTATTTTGTTGCAAGAACCTCTGGGCCAGGACTTACCGCTGCTAAAGCTACCGTCCTTGGTACAGATGTACTTGTGCCTGGAATGATGGTACTGGCCAATGGTGGAGTATTGATGATTGATGAAATAGACAAGATCAAGAAAGATGGCCTTGATGCAATCCACAGTGCAATGGAACAGGGGCAATTCACTTATTCCATGGCTGGCCTGAGAGGGACATTTTTTACCAACACAACAATAATTGCAGCTGCCAATCCATCTGGATCCCATTTCGACCAGTCCAGGACTGTGCTGGAACAGATAAACATGCCTGAATCCCTGTTACAGAGATTCGATATTGTATGGGCAATGTATGGCCAGGGACATGTTGACGCCCTCAAAATTCTCAGAAGTACAGAAGAGATGGATGATCCTCTTATAAAGAAATACTTTGCATATTGCTCAAAGCTTAATCCCTCTGTGGCCAATGTTGAACAGGAAATAGCAGAATTCTTCCAGGAAGTAAGAGAGAAATCTGGAGATATGAGTATAGTTCCGAGGCACCTTATGGCCATGAAGAGGCTAACGCAGGCCTCTGCGAAGTTGCATTTACGTGAAGAAGCAACTCTGGACGATGTCAGGGAAATGGAGAAAGTCATTATGGCTTACCTAAGGCCATTTGGATTCTCTATTAATAACATGCTGGTTCCGGTAACATTGAAAGACAAGATATGGAAGCTTATCGACATGTTTAAAGAACGTAAAATGTGGAATAAAGAGGAACTGTTAAACGAGACAAAATATTCCGAACAGGACCTGGATAGATGCTTAGACGTAATGAAAAAGGAAGGGACAATATATGAGCCTGGAAACAACAGATATAAGGTGGCTTGAATGGAAACCATTGGAAATACAGGCTCCATTATTTATTATACGTATGATAAATATACGACCACTTACAGACACAGTGAAATACAGGCTCTCGAATTATCATACGTATGGAAAGAAAATAATTATTATACGTATGATAATTCCACGACACAGCAAAATAAGACTTCTGTATATTTTTAAAAGTGAATATACGTAAGTTATTTACGTATATTAATTCTAATTATACCATTTTTTCTTTTTATTATTTTTAAGAGGTGATATTCATAAAAGGAGATAATATAATCAAAAGAAAACGGGGAGCTCCAAGAAAGGTATTCACCCAGGAAGATGCCCCAAGGAGGTTAGAGACTCAGATTAAGACATGGATATACGGTTTATTTCCAGCAGGAAGGCCTATAAATGAAGTTCTGGAAGAATTATTAACAGTGGCCTATGCAAATAAAGATGAGAAGGATCTCTCACTTCTTAAAAAGAAAGCCGCAGAACTGGAATATGAGTTGTCAAAGGTAAAAGTTGAAATCCATAACAAAGAACAGGCAATCCAACACCAGGAAGAAGTCCAGAGATCAATTATAATGCAGAGAAAATACATGGCTAGTGTTTTAAGAAGAATAATAAAGACATCTTTTAGTTCAAGAAAAGTAACTACAAAGCCAGAATGGATAGAAAAATTATACGGAATGTCTTTTGATATTCCGTCCCTGGACACCTTACTCGCTGATACTTCAAAATCAATTGAGCAATTATATGAAATATCAGAAATGGACCTCATAGAAATAGTATCGGCGAGGAAAATTAGCAAAGGTCAGAAAGAACCAGAAATCATGCAGGAAATTCTTGCAAACGAGGAGAGTGATAAAAAATGAGTAAAACACAAAATATGGAAACAGAAGATGATTATCTTCTGAAATTAACCAACGAGCCAGCTATAAAGACATCAGGAACTTCATGGGATACACATTATATCATCTGGCTTTCCCCGACCAAGCTTCTTGGATATGTATATTCAGACAAAGTGGTCCAGTCCAGGATAACAGACAATGGGGAAGTATGTACATCAACCGAGCTGATAGGTTTTCTCTCACTTGCCCGTATGCTCCTGTATCTCAAAAATAAATACGGAGAGGACAGTCCAATCTACACGCAGGCATATGCCTATTTCTCTGAGGGTGATAAAAAATGACTGAAGAAACAAATATGATAAATGAAGAAGATCCGATGCATGCTATACTGCTATTTTACCAGAAGAAGCCAGACATTCCCTATAAGCACATAGAATTTGAATATCTTGCGAGGGATGGTGAACGGCACAACATAGATTTCACATACAAAACGCATTATAATTTTGGCAATTCCATACATTCAACAATGCACACTTACAGGCTTTTCATTGACACCAGGAAGTCATCTGAGAATGATCTAAGGAGGTTGATGTAATATGGATAATACAGAATTTATGGATAAATTAAAAAGCAAGAATATGGAGCTGTCTAAGCTCCTGGATAGCAAGGAAGACTTCTCAGCAATAGTGCAGGCAATCGCCTGCATAATCGACGATATGTCAATGCAGCTGGGAAAATATGAAGTGGAGGTGGAATAATGGAAAAAAACGAATACAGGGGAATAAAAAGATATTATTTAGCTATAAAAGGTAAAATATTATACGATATATATGAAGATGGCGACCCAGAAGATAGAAGATGTATCATCTATAAATCCGAAGATGGAAGCTATGTATTTCAATATTTAGTAATACCCGAATATTCATACTCTCCAGATGACGATATATCGGATGTAAAACTATTCAAGGACATTAATAAATTATTCGAATATATAGATAAACGGTATGAAAATATTGGGGCAATAAAAAAATTAAAAGAAGAAATCAAGAAAGATTTTGAGGTGGAATAATGGGTGCATATATAAACATAGAGGTGAGTAAAATATGGTAGAATCCATGGAAAAACCAACTGCTGGGGGGCGCAAGAATGCCATTCAAGGATCCTGAGCAAATGAAAATGTATATGCGGGCAAGAAGGGCAAAGAGAAAGCTGCTAGGCAGGTTAACGCAAAAAGTGTTAACCCAACACGTAAACCCGTTAACCCTATACAAACTCACAAATTGCAAAATACGGTTAACACGGTTAACAAAAATAATAGCTCTAAACCCGTAAACCTTCAAGAATACCTCTTATCATATTCCAGGAACAAATACCAGTTTGTCCTATATGAGATAAACAAGGAAGGGCAAAAAACTTTAGTAAAAAGTTATCCAAAGGGGTCAGTATTATTTTTTCACGAATCCAAAGTTCGATTGACATGGGGGCCAGAGGTGGAAGCATGAGTAATATGGAAAAAGAAATACAAAATAAAGAAAATCTGAACAACCTTGTAAAATCCACAAGGATAATTCAGAATTTAGTTGAGCAATTCGGTTGCAAGGTAGAAAATAATACATATCATGACTGCGGATTAAAAGACCTTAAAGAAGCTTTAGATTATCTTGTAAGCATGGGTGTAGCAGAAAAAAATGGAATCGAATACCATATATTATTTGAGGTAGATTAAATGGTTAAAACATGGAAAGACGTCGAACTACGATATGCTAAACTCTTTGGTACCCTACGAAACGCACTATCAGGAGGAAATTCCCACCACACCAGGAGTGACACACTACATCCGGATTTCTATCTCGAAATCAAGCACGGACTCCAGTGTAGGCCTACATCTCTCTGGCAAGACACAATTTCCAAAGCCAAACTGGAGCACAAAATCCCGATGCTGATCCAGCATGCCAAGGGAGAGCGAATTGCCGATGCGCGTATAACTCTGAAAGTTTCAGATTTTTTGACACTGACCAGTATAAATAAGGAGGATAAGAAATGAAGGATACAATAACACTGGATGTTTTCTACGATGACATTGATTCAATTATCTTCCAGGCACTGAAGATCCCTTTGACTGTACACCAGTTAACATCTATCCTCCGCTTCCACGATATCGATATTTCACCAATGCGTATCAGGCGCCGGTTAGAATTCCTGGAAATGATAGGGAAAATAGGCAAAAAGAAAAAAAATTCCCACGTATTCGAGTATTATTATATTAAGTGAGTTTTTATACTTTATATGTAACCAGCCTACTGCACCATACTTACCAATATCCTACTATGTTTTATCAATAGTAAAGGTAAATATATGGTTACTACACGAAGAGTCAACACAAAAAAGAAACTTAAGTGGAAAAATCCAAACTGGGATATAGGTGCAGCTATTGTCGCCCTTATCGGGTCTGCCCTGCTTTTTATTTCATTGTTAAGCAAACCAAGTTTTGATGTCGTCCACCAGCATGTCGTTCTTACCCAGGGCATTGTTGCGCCTGCGGTGATTATGGGGTCTGTTGTCTGGGCAATCATAGAGTTTTTCACGCCACCCAGTACTGGAATCAAGGACCTGCTTATCAGGATTATACCGGCATTCATCATAGGCGCACTTGTCGGTGGCACACTGGGCTACATGTACCACTTCGGGCAATACGTTATACGCCCTGCCATGTCAGGAAATATCGATGCCTTATGGTTCCTTATTGGCATTCTGGTAGCAGCTTTAGCTGTCACCTGGAATGCAGCCTGGTCTGATAAACACGGATACCTTGGCCAGCGTGGCAAAGGATTCAGGAAATTTGTCACACGTGAATCGGGCACAGAGAAAGGCAGGAGAGGAATGTTATTTCTTCTTATCATCGTCATAGTCCTCCTGGTTGCAGCTCCAATCGGTGCAGCAATAGGTTCAGCATTCGTTTCTGGCCATGACAACACTGCGGTACTATCCAATGTTTCCGATGTCCAGTACATCAACTCGAAGTCAGGTGCAGTCCCATTCGGATCAGTCAACGGCACTGCTACCTTTGATATGCCTGCAAATGTTTCAACTGTTTATCTGCAGACAAACATGACTCTCGCCGAACTCAATGATTATTCTGTTTCTCACTTAGTTCTTGCCACATCTATTTCAAATTACAACCTTACCGTGGGTACAGGGAATATGTCTAGCTTCGCACCATTGTTTTCAGTAAATGTGCACAATGCAACATCCACAAATATCACACTTCCCACATACAGGCTTACTGGAATCCAGTCATCTCCACTGGTGCTTGAGTTTACGACATCTTCATCAGTGGTCTCGGTTACACTGCAGGCCTACGGCAACAATGGATTTGTAACCAGCTTCGGCCCCTACCAGGTGCTTCAGGCCGCGTACCTGATTGGTGGAATCATAATGTTTGCATCAGCATTCCTCGTACTTTCCATGTACGACCTATCACTGGATGCAATCACAGGGAGTTTTAAAGCTTCAAGAGGAGGTAAATAAAATGTATAAAACAACAAAGAGAAAAACAGCAAGGAGAAAGCCGGCAACAAGGAAGGTACCTTCAACAGCAAGAAAGGTAAAAAGGACAACCAGGAGTAGAGCTCCAGTCCGTTCTACCAGATCTACTACCCATACCAGGGCAGCTCCCAGGAGAAGGAAAACAACCAAGAGGAGGACAAGATGAATAGTGGAATATCACTGGGCCTCAAGGAAAAAGCCCTCATGCTTTTACATGCAAAAGCCATAGTGCTTGTATCCCTGTTGCTGCCTTTCATATCCAAATTAAGTGCCACAGTTCACACTACGACTTCTTCCCTGGGCAGCTCAATTTTTACCTCCCTCTGGGGCGTAATACTCGGTCTCTTCAAAGATATATCTACTGCATTTGGCAGCCTAATAGGGGAGGTATTCAGCGGGTTTGGCCAATCCATAGTGATGATGTTCCAGTCCTTCGGATTTTCCATGTCCAGCTACGGTGTCTGGGCACCATTGGCCTTCGTGGTTGGACTCGGGCTTGCCATTATGGTAGGTTACCTTTTCTTCGTGTTCATAGACGGAGAGCGTGATGTAACCGGCGTTGAAAACGATCTGTGAGGCAAAGTGTCATTTAATTTTTCCACTTCAGGCTGGCATCTGCTCCTATCATTCTTCGGGAGCGTTATAGGCATATTTGGAGCCGATATTATATATTTTTCTGACTGGCTAGGCAATGAAATTTCTTTCTATTTTGTTTCCTGGGGATCTTCATTTTCCTCTTATGGCCCTCTTATCCCATTGCTTATGGTAGTCTCAGTCTCACTATCTATTGCTGGGGGATTTGCCGCATTTATGCTCTTTGATGGCGTCAATGCAGTTGTAGGAGGTGACTGAGATGGCATGGTGGAATCCCTTTTCCTGGGGAAAGGCAATCAAACATTTTACGTTTCAAACATTTGAAAAGATGTTCCTCTCAATCATAGGGATGATTCTACATGAGATTTCTTCGGTAATAGGTGTGATTGTTGGCATAGCAATGTCTCTTACGCAGTCTGTGATATCTGGCATTGTATACACTTCTCTTTCTCTTGGCCCTTTTGGTCTCCCAGTGTTTACCGTTGGAGTTATATCCGTTATAGGTGGCTCATTGACTGTTTTCCATGTCCTCCACGACACCCCAATTGTAGGTGATTTAGTTTGAATAAAATGAATTATAAAAAAATAATTGCAATTACATTCGCTTTGATAATGGTGCTTTCGGGGTTAGCTGTATTATCTTCGGATATCCATACACCCTCTTCAATTACCACGTCACCTCCAGTTCCATCACTAGTTGCTTCCGGCACAGCAACAGATGAATACTATGGTGATACTTCTACCTGGAATTATACCGTCTCTGGAAGCAGTACCAGTTCAACCTCTGCAATGAGTACCAGCGCATATCCTGCTCCTGATTACCCCGCATATCCTGCCGCTCCTTCTACTTCTAGCTGGACATTATCCTGGGATGGGTACACGCTTGGTTCCGGAAACGTTTCATCTTATGATATCACACATAGCCAGACTTACACTCATACGGAGTTTAAGGTTGGAAGCACTATACATTATCAGACTACATCTCATTCTACAACAAGCTGGAAATTTTCAGTTCAACCATCATATACATGGACACAGTACGGTTCACTATCGGGTGTGAGTGCAGGGTGGACTCTGGAATTGGATTCAAAAAACCAGACAGGCACAATAGTACTATATTCAGCTCTATATTCTTCCTCTTTCACTGTTTCTGGGCCAACCTATTTAAAACCCCAGCAGGACGGGACTTTCACATCATCAGTTCCATCTAATTTTACCCCATCTCGTTATCAATGGTATTTGGATGGGAGTGCCATCTCAGGGGCTACCAGTTCATTATACACAACATCTTTTTCTGCTTCTACAGATTATTCAATATTCTTCCTTGCAACAAATTCCACGGGCTTTTCATATAAATCTACCACACTTAATGGAAGTGCAGGATACACATTGTCAATATCAGCAATAGATAATCCCGCAGATGCCAGCCAATCCGTAGATTTTAGCACATCAGTATCCGGAGGTTCAGGAACATATTCATATTCCTATGTTCTCTATGATGGGACTTCTACATCTGATTCCGAATTGGATTCAGGCACAACTTCATCATTTGATTACACTTTCAGCTCCTCAGGAACATACCTCCTTGTGTACAGCAGCACCGATTCCAATGGGTTCAATGCATCCTCTTCCCTCATTCAAACCGTCAATTCTGATCCATCCGTATCTATAACAAGCAGTCAAAACCCAACAGATACAGGAAAAACTGTTGAATTTTCCTCATCTGTATCTGGTGGCACTTCCCCATACAATTACACATGGTCTGCGGATGGAACAACATACTATACAAAGGATATAAATGTGACATTCACTTCTTCAGGAACATATACAATAGACCTCACAGTTAGCGATGCAGCAGATTACTCGGTATCCACATCAATGTCAGAGACCGTTAATAGCGATCCTGTTGTTTCAGCCTCATCAAATGTATCCAGTGCGGATGTGAATTATCCGATAGAATTCTGTTCAACGCCAAGCGGAGGAACCGGACCATATAATGAATCCTGGGCCCTGAATGGAAATGTAATATCGACATCGCAGGATTTCTCGCATTCATTTTCATCATCGGGGTCATACACTTTAACTGTAACCGTGACAGATGGTGTTGGTGTTACATCATCGGCATCGGTAACTGTGACAATAAACCCGAATCCATCCGTTACGATATATTCAAGCCAGAACCCAACAGATTCCGGAAATTCTGTTACATTCACCTCATCGGTATCGGGCGGTACAGGAGCAGATACGTATAACTGGACAGTGAACGGTGTTCAGGAATCCACAGCGTCATCATTTCCCTATTCATTTTCAACTTCTGGAGTGTATTATGTAAACCTCACTGTAACCGATAGCGACGGTCATACAGCATTTTCTTCTTTAAAGGAAACTGTAAATCCTGATCCTTCAGTATCAATAAAGGTAATTCATAACCCAACAGATGCATATGTATGGGCAAATTTCTCCGCAGTAATATCCGGCGGTACCGGCCCATATAACAAGACATGGACCATAAACGGAGAAAATTTCTATTCTGATTATGTGAATTATACCTTTACATCTCCAGGAACCTTTACGGTTTCACTAAAAATAACTGATGCAAATGGAAATACCGCATCCGCATCAGTAAGTGAGGTTGTAAATCCTGATCCCAGTGCCAAAATAAATTCCGAATTCAATCCTGTTGACCAGGGAGTTAATGACACATTGACAGCGGAAATATCCGGCGGCACAGGGCCATATAATACAACATGGTCTGAGGGCTCAGAAATCCTAAATTATTCCTCTTCCTTCCATATGGCTTTTTCCAGCACGGGAACATATGTTATAAACCTCACCGTTGTTGACTCACTTGGGGAATCATATAAAACATCAATATCTATAAAGGTCATTGAAAAACCATCTGCACTTATAGAAGGGCCTAATGAAACAGATGTTTCCACAGAGACATACTGGGAGGCCTTCGGCTCATTCGGTACTGCCCCATATGATGATTACTGGTATATTAATGGTGTTAATACAAGCTCGGGCCTGTATTTAGAATATGCTTTCCCAAATACCGGGAAATTCAATATTACCCTTCTTATAGTTGATAGCCAGGGTGCAAAGGCCTATACTTATCTTAATGTAACTGTAAACCCTCTTCCAAAGGTCTCCATATCAGTATCATCATCCACTACAGATACCGGTCTCCCAGTGGCGATATCCGGAATTGTGTCAGGCGGGACAGGCCCATTTAATTATTCGATTTCAGTCTCATCAATAGGCATAGTGGGTTACTCCAGTTCACTGGATTATGAATTCCCCTCAGGACAGTATAATATTACAATAACAGTTTACGATGCAGACGGCAACAGTGCCCATGCATCTATCTCAATAATAGTAAATTCACTTCCTTCCGTATCGATAACTTCAAAATATCCAAATATAGATGTAAACACCACAGACGTCTTCAATGCAACAATTTCAGGTGGCACGGCGCCATATGTAAAGGCTTTATGGTATATCAACAATTCATACCTTGAAAACGGGACGTCAATATCATACTCATTTTCATCACCAGGAGTGTACTCTTTAAAAATAATAATATATGATTCATTGAATGTATCGGCATCAAATATAATAGATATAACTGTTGTAAAATATCCCGAATCATCGATAATAGCATCGCATAAAAATATAGATGCACATGTCCCAGATTCATTCAGGGCCGAGACCTCTGGAGGAATAGGCCCCTACAAAGATGAATTCCTGATAGCCGGACATATATTTTACAATTCATCAATACCATATTCATTTACAACTCCTGGAACTTATACTGTTGAGTTAATAGTTTCAGATTATTTTGGCAAGGATGCAAATTCATATATAAACATAACCGTTTATCCAGATCCAGAAATAGATGTTTACTGGAACGGGACGCCAACAGTATCAGAGGGTTTCAAATTATACTCAAATGTAACTGGGGGCATAGGTCCGTACTCTGTATCCTGGATATTTTCTGACCAGGACGAGTCAGGATTTAATGTATCCCATATATTTTCATTGTCAGGACCCAACACCTTCGAGGTGAAACTATCTGATTCGTCAGGCTACACTGTAACAAAGAATTACACAATATATGTGAATTTATATGTCTCAATAGCGGCTAATACCACAAGAGGCCTTGGTCCACTATCAGTCCAGTTTTCATCCAGTGTTTTAGGCGGCTCAGATTATTCATTCAACTGGACGTTCTCTGCCGGGCATTACTCACTCGAACAGAACCCGCTTTATACATTCCCGGCAGGAAATTATACGGTGCATTTCACAGTGACATCGGCAAACGGTGCGAAAGGCTATGCCAATATATCAATATTCAGCCTTCCACCTCCAGTATCAATAACTTACAGTACTGACAGGAATATAACTCAGTATTTCTATTTCAATGCCACAGCAAACTGGGATGCTGGGTCTATTTATAACATGACATGGTCTTTCCCGAATGGCCAGAGTTTAACGGGCCTGTCAATATCATACTATTTCCCCGTGTACAATGAATTTAACACTGTTGTGGCTACATTTGGATATAACAACCAGACCTATACAGAAGACTTGAATGTGCGCATGGTACCGGCTACTCCGTCAGTTAATTTTACTCCACCATCAATCATACCGGTCAACACCATGCTATCACTGAATGCTACTGCTACAGCACCCGATTCCAATTCTTTCACATATTCCTGGTTTATCGATGGATCTTCTTATTCTGGCCAGAACCAGTTATATTATTTTGACAATACCGGAAACATCTCAATATCTGTCACAGTCACAGATGGCCTGGGAGCTTCCGCCACAGACAACAAAACCATCGATGTAGTGCCGGAGGGCAAGAGCAGCAGCATAGCAATATCATACACCAAACAGTCAGCAGGTGCAATGGAATTCTACAACATCAAGGTGGTGTCTTCCAATGGAATCGTAGCAGTAGAAGCTTTCCTTAGTACTACAGAACTGAATATCTCAGAAATAAGTTCATCATACACATCTTCCGGCGAAGTAGCACATTTCAACATCACAATGAACCAGAGGGATTACTCAGCAGGTACATACAGCATATCGATCGTAGCATTCAACAACAATTCCCAGAGCAACCATATATCCGCGCCATTCACAGTAACAAGCAATTATGCATCCGCATCAGGATTTTCCCTTGGAGACCTAATAACATTCTTTGGCGGGATTTCCAACTTTATTATTGTTTTACTGACGTTAGGAGGCCTGATAATTGCATATGCAGGCATGCATGCATCCAGGGACCCCGATGTAGTGATCCAGGAAGGCACAGGGAAGAAGAGGAAGGACATTGTGCTGCAGGGCAGGAGAAAGAGGTGAAAATATGAAATATAGAACTATGAAAAAGAATGGAAAAAGGAGGGTTATACCCATATCGGAGAAGAATAGCTATAGCCGTGCAAGGAAAGTATCTTCCAGGGAGCTACGGGATGACCTCATGGTAGGGATAAGGCATCCCGGCTCCCTCACTTCTGTGGGATACCATATTCAGGAACCGGTGCAGAAACAGCACGCGGCCCTGGATAAGGCAGTGAAAAAATATGGAAGGAAGGAAACACTGGAAAAATTATCTGACCTATACAGGCTGGATTACCACAGGCCAGAACTAAAAGCCGGTATAGTGTCGAGCATAAAATATGTATCAGGAGGTAAAAGAAATGACTGAGTTTAGAACAAGGAAAAATGGAAAAGCATACCCTCTTAGAAATAACAGGGTAGTACAGAAGGCTACACAGATATCCCAGGCACAGCTGAAGCATATCCACATACATGGATTGGCTATTGCTGGTTATGCCGTCGATTTAGCTGACAATTTGAGGAAGAAAGCCCTGGTAAAAGCTGTAAATAAATACGGCAAGAGTGACACAATGGCTGAACTCTCACTGCTGCGTGACAAATACGCAGGGAATGAGAGGATGGAGAGGGTAATTGATTCAGATATAGCCTACATAGCTAAGGGCAAATTTGAGGAGGAGTAGATGGGAAAAATCACCGATATAGTTGTGGCCATTTTCGTGTTTATTATAGGCATATTTGTCCTTTACAGACTGGGCATAACATTGCCATTGCTGGAGCACATGATCAGGGGCTTCTTTGCACCATCAAAGCCAGCAGCCAATGCAACATCTGGATCTTTAATATTTGGCATCGCTTCTTCCGCAAAGGAAAGGAGAAAAGCTCACCATAAGATAGAAGAGATAATGCGGACCAGGTACGTAAGGTTCCTCCTGAAATTTAAAAGGAGGGATTAATTTGAAAGCCTTCCTTGCTGTATTGCTTGTACTGGTGTTTGCATGCCTGGTATTTACTTCAGCTGCTGTTGCCCAACCTCATTCGCCAGAAGTTGCCACAGCTGCCCAGCCAGCATCCAGCCATGTTGTGGTATATTCTACCATATCAAACTCTAATGATTTATTATATGTCCCGGTGAACAGTACAAATGTCCAGGCATATCCAGTATGGCATGTGTACCTGTTCGGTTCCGGATCATTTTCATTTAAGGCCAATGGCACAACTGTTGAAACCGGTGTTTCACTGGGAGCATTTAACTTTACATATTCCTGGCATACATATGACAAATACGCCAATGCCAGCCTGGTATTTTCCGGGTTACATACTCATTCCATACAATACTGAGCGGAATCCTTACCAGGCACGAAGTCCAGAGCGTTAGCATAGTATCATCATATCCTGGACAAAAGCAGTACCTATCAGTCTCTCCAGGGCAGTCTGGAGCACTCATGTACCCGCACTGGATGGTTACATTTATTTCAACAGAGAACACGTCCTACTCAATCAATGTGAATGGCCAGACAATACAATCCGGCACTGTGGTAGGGACACAAACAATAGACTTTAACATTACCGGGTCCACTGCAAGTGTGATAATTGGGTTGGGCACACATGTCTACAAATATCCTGACGAGATAATTGCCAGCACGCCAATACAGAAATATTACGCCCCTAAGCCGCCTTCACTGGCATACACGGTTAGCCAGTACGAACTGGGGATTGCTAAGGCCTTCGTTGCCTCTGGGTTTGCCATAGCAATTGCACTGTTCACAGCAAGGAAATACCTCCTTGAGAAAGAGAAAAGGGAGGTGATGCGCATATGAAAGATTCCAGTGGAAGAGGATGGCTGGAAAGGCACAGGGAGAAATCCTTTGAGAAATGGCACAAAAGCGAGGAAGAACGCAAAGAGGAATTGAAAAAAGCCTTCAGGGATAAGTCAGGGGAAAATATTGCAAGGCTATCAAGATTCGTTTCTTTCCGGTCACTTGCAAGGACAATGATACCACAATTGATTATCGGTGGTATACTGGCATATATCGAATATATCCTTGTTGGCCCGATATACACTATAATTTCTATTGCGGTCTATATTCCAATGATATACCTGTATTCAAGGACACTGAGGACACGTGATGGTGTGTTCCTGATGGTACCGACATCTGATTTTCTGGACTGGGACCGGCTATTTGTCTCCGAAGATATCTGGTCTCTCGTGGAAAAGAAAGCAGGCCTTACACTGGAATCGGGGAGAATCAACGGGAGAATAACATACTGGTGCATTGATGTAAAATACCTGGATGGCTCGAGCATACCCTACTGGGTAGACATAGCCTGGGCGCATTATAACCGGGCAAAATATGCAATGTTCGAGAGTGTGCTGGATGACCTGACTGATATGCTTCAGGACACATTGCTCGAAGTTGCAAAACTCCGGAAGATGGGGCGTGTTGAGAGCATTACAGAGGGAACAAGGCAGACCTCTGAGAACATAGATGCCATTACATCTGCATACAGGGACAACGTGTTTAACGTAATCCAGAAGCAGAAGATCTCTGAAGAGGAAGCAAACACATATGAGAAAGAAGTTGCGGATCTGCTGAAAAACCCTGAATATTTGAGGGCATTGATAAAGAAAAAGAATGAGGAGGAAGAGAAATGAGAGACGAAGTAAAGGATTGGCATACAGAGAATGTATTCCGGGATATGCTGTTCAGGTTGCCGGGTCTAAAGAATAATGTATGGTTTAATTTTATTTATAGAAACTTTCAGGAAGCCGAGGATCCTGGACAGAGGGCACCTCCGCTGGCAGAGATATTCGATGATATGCCAGAAACACAGAAGAAAAGCCTATACTGTACACAGATCAGCCTGATCAATGCTACAGTGCCAATGAGATGCTATCTATTGAGAGGTGGTGGAGATGGACAGTGAAACACCTGAAGGGCTCAGACTTCTTTATGATTTGCTGGTAAAAGCGTCGGAATATCCAGGGGAAGCACCACACAATCCCAGGAACCTGTACTACTGGGGAGAGAAATTAAAGGCCCTGCATGGTGTTCTTTCAGCATACCATGATCAGGAATACCTGGGCGAATACCGGTTGATGCGGAAACAGATTGTGGATGTTTCAAGGAATTATCCATCCAGCCGTTATATCAGTGATGGCTATGAATTATTATATGAATGGCTTGCCAGCATTGCCAGGTTGTATACCAGGCTTGGGTTGATGATTCCTGAGAATTTAACATACTCAGAGGGGAGTGATGAAGGAATATGACGGAAAATAATGGAGAGGATGTAATAAACGAGATAAAAAGTAGATGGATAGCCAAAACAGGGAAGAATGACTACGACATAGCACATGACAGCGTGTGGCTTATTCAGTGGTTTTACCACCGTATAAGGAAAAACAGGAATGTTATTGCATTGTTTGTTGGTGATACTGGTTCCGGCAAATCGTACTCATCTATAAGGCTTGCAGAAAGGCTGGATCCGAATTTCTCAGCAGACCGGATTGTGTTTACGGTCCAGGACTTTATACGATTAGTTAACTCGGATCTGCCTCGTGGAAGCGTTATAATATTCGATGACGCCGGTTTGGGAATACCAGCAAGGGAATGGCAGAACATGGCCTCAAAGATATTTGGACGAGCTACACAGGGATTCCGGTACAAGCAGATCCTGACATTTATTACAGTGCCCGATGAAAGCTTTATTGAGCGACAAAGCAGGAAACTGGTACATATTAAATTTGAAGCTACTGATGTCCAGGGCGTTATGAAGCCAAAGCTCACATCCAGGAATCCCTTTGACCCTGAAAGGCCACTGGCAAAATATCCAAGGATTCGCAGGGGAATATCTGAAATACAGATAAAGACAGTGAAATTTGCGTTGCCCAGCAAAGAACTGAGAGAAAAATATGAAGATGCAAAAAACAAATACATGCAAAACAAATTCAAGGATTTCGAAGATCAATTAAACATGATAGGACAAGGCAATACTGTAATGAAAAACGGGAAGCCTGCTATACATCTCCAGTGTGACGAATGTGGCTATGAATGGGATTATACTGGTTCCAGGGCAATGGCCAGATGCCCTAACTGTGACGGCCGCATATATATTGCAGATATAGAGGAAAAGGAGAATTCGGGTAGAAGGGTGAGATGCACCCATTGTGGCTATGCCTGGGAGTATTCCGGATCCGCGAAAAGAACAAAATGCCCTGATTGTGGTGGATATGTCAATACACGGACAGACAGGGAGGGGACAGCATAAATGAATGCAGGGATAATGGGAAATGGAATGGGATATCCCATTTATATCCCATCGCTTAAGACCCTTGGAATTTCAATGTGTAAATTCGAAAATGGGACATGGCGGTGGCTGCTTTCCTATTATTATATAAATATGAATAAGGAGGTGCATCCAGGAAAAATTTTCAAAAATTTTTTGGAGATTTATATCCAAAATTTAAAAATACTAAAATATACAAATGTGTAGATATAAGGTAAAAACCCTTTAAAATAGGGGGTAATATAATACCTGAAAGGAAATTTAACCGCCTTAAATCTTTTATAAAAAGGCGTCGAATAAAAATAATTCCTGGTATAATGCCGGGAAAAATGAAAAAGGAGGAAATATAGATATGTCAACTAGATGGATAACCAAAAAGAATGGAAACGAGAGTAAGCACATAAATATAGAGTCATATGGGACACCCAGGGAAGTGGAAATAAAGAAAATACCGCCTAAACCTGGAGAGCTTGAGAAGCAGGCATGGGGCATGCTGGATAATATGGCCAAGATTACAAACGTAGATAAGCTGTTATTGCAGATGAACAAGTACAGTGGAATGCTTGGGGATTACTCATCATTCAATTCAATGCTGATAGAATTTCAGGATCCCAATGCAACAATAGTCAGATCTAAAAATGAATGGAATTATTTCGGGCGAACTTTAAAGGAAGATGCCAGAGGTTTATCAGTGCTTTATCCTCTTGGGATTCCAAGGAAAGATATGCCAGGGAAAGTTAAGGCCTTTATTGAAAAGAAGCGGGAAGAAGGCCTTGATGATGAAACAATAGACAAGCTTGTCCAGGACAAATTTAACCTTGGAAGCACAGGGAACGCATACACATTTGGCACCGGCAATGTATATGATATATCACAGACAGATCCGATACCCGGGAAAGCAAAGCCTGTAAAGGAGGATGTTACCACAACGCAGCTGTATAAAACCCTGAAAGATATTGCAAGGAAACATTATACAGTGAAAGAAGAGCCCATCCACATTGGTGCCAGGGGATATACAGCACATTCCGGAGATGGAAATGGCCAGGAAATAGTAGTTATGAAGATACCTGGAGAAGATGAAAATGTACTGCATACATTGATACATGAAATGTCCCATGCACGGCTAGATCACCTGAACAGGAAAGATATTCCATATGGCATTGGAGAAGCTGAAGCCGAATTGTCCACATACCTTGTAGGGCAGCATTTCGGGTATAATTTTAAGGATGACTCTGCTGGATATATGAAAGGGTGGCTTGATAACGCCAAACAGGATGGCCACACCCTGAGCAATGAGAATCTGGATAGGGCAATGAACAATGCCAGGCATATAATCCAGGATATAAATGCAATG